>CATYZI010000012.1 GCA_958415625.1 uncultured Collinsella sp.
ATAATACTGTGATAATAAATAATCATCAGAGTAGCGGCCGAACCGCTTTTGCTCTGCTCAAACCGTAGCACAGGGAGGTGCCCCGGGAATGCTCGTTTATGTTCGCGGCGCCGGCGATATCGCCACGGGCGTCGCCGCTCGCTTGGTGCGCGCCGGCGTTTCGGTCGTTATGGCCGATATCGCGGTTCCCACGTGCATCCGCCGCACGATCTGTTTTTGCGAGGCCATTCGCCTGGGCGAGGTCGAGGTCGAAGGCATTCGCGCTCGCTTGGCACGGACGCCGGCTGAGGCGCTTGAGATTACCGAGGCTGGAGACGTCGCCGTTGTGGTGGACCCTCAGGCCAAGATGCTCGATGAGCTTAAACCCGCGGCTGTGGTCGACGCGATTTTGGCTAAGCGCAACTTGGGCACCACGCGCGACATGGCGCCTGCCGTCATCGCTGTGGGGCCGGGCTTTACCGCGCCGGTTGACTGCGACGCCGTGGTCGAGACCATGCGCGGACATTTTCTCGGCCGTGTCATTACCCAAGGTTCGCCCCAGCCCAACACGGGCGTGCCGGGCATTATCGCCGGCTATGGCAAGGAACGTGTTATCCACAGCCCCGCCGCCGGCGTGTTTAGGTCCGACCGCACCATCGGCGACATCGTGAGTGCCGGCGATGTGATCGGGTATGCGGGTGATACTCCCATGGTCACGCAGATTGACGGCTGCTTGCGCGGCCTTTTGGCCGACGGTGTTCAGGTGACCGAGGGCTTTAAATGTGCCGACGTCGACCCGCGCGGCGATGCCAGCTATATCAACTATATTTCGGACAAAGCGACGTCGGTCGGCGGCGGCGTGCTCGAGGCACTCGCTATGCTCACCGATGTCTTTAGAGGATAGAAGGCGGCAATGGAAAAGCTCGATGTTGTGAATGCGGCGCTTGCCGCCCTGCGTGCTGGCGAGACGTGCGAGCTGGTGGTAGTGGCCGGTACGGCGGGGTCGTCCCCGCGCGGTGTGGGCGCATGGATGACTGTCTTTGCCGATGGCAGCCAGGCGGGCACTATCGGCGGCGGCAAGATTGAGCTCTTTGCGCTGGACGAGGCGCGCGAGCTGCTGGCCGGGGGTAAATCGCGTCTGGTCCGCTACACCATGGGCGGCGAGAACTCCGATACCGGCATGATTTGCGGCGGAGCTATCTGCCTGTGCTATCTGCACCTGGACGCGACCAAGGCACCGTTGTTCCAGTCGGTTGCCGACGTCTTGGCCTATCGGCGCATCGGCGACTTCGTCATCGACTTTGAGCCGTTTATCGCAAGCGCGCTCGAGGGCGATGTGGCCGAGTACCATGGCGAGGCATCGCGCCATACCATTGCAGGCTGCCCCGAGCTTTCGCTGGTGGAGGAGGGGAGTAGGGTCACCTACACCAACGCCGCCTCTGAGATTCCTCCCGCGCACATCGAGACGCTCTGCCCCGAGGGCCTGACCTATATCTTTGGCTGCGGACACGTGGGTGCTGCGACGGCGCGGGTGCTCACGGCGGCGGGCTTTGCCGTCGTGGCCTGCGACGATCGCCCGGGCACGTTGACGCCCGAATGGGTGCCCGGTGTCTACGACCGTCGTCTGGTCGACTACAAGAACCTGAGCAAGCAGTGCCCCATCGGCCCGCGTGACCTAGTGGTCGTCGCCACAGCAGGTCACAAGTCCGATATCGACGTGGTGATTCAGGCCATGCGTGCCAAGCCTACCTATCTGGGTTGCCTGGGTTCGCGCCGCAAGACGGCCTTTGTGCGCGCCCGCCTGGAGCAGGAGGGCTTTACGCAGGAGCAGATTGACGGACTGCACCTGCCGATCGGTGTCGCCATCGAGGCCGAGGACCCCGAGGAGATCGCCATCTCCATCGCTGCCGAGATGATTCACCTGCGCCGCACCAAGCTCGTCCCCCGCAAGCGCTAATCGCATCCCCACCAATAAGTTGCGGTGAAATACGGATTGTTTAAGCCTGTTAGGCCGCCAAACAGTCCCTATTTCACCGCAACAGCTTTTTGGGACCCATTTGTGCGGGGGAGTTGTGGAGTTGTGCAGGCAGACGAGGTTTTTCTGGAAATACGCTCCCGATGCGCGTATAGTACCGATTGTTTTGTCGGCTCCTGCTGCGTCGAGTCCAAACCGCAAAATGCCATGAGCGGCGCGGATGCAGCCAGGAGGCACGAGGACAACCCATCGTGGCCACGCCCCGTGCTTAAAACCCCAAGAAGGAGTGAACAATGGCAGAAGAGAAGTATGTGCCGCGTCTGAAGACCAAGTACAACAACGAGGTCAAGCAGCAGCTTCAGGACAAGTTCCAGTACGAGAACGTCATGATGATCCCCAAGTTTGAGAAGATCGTCGTGAACATGGGTGTCGGCGAGGCCGCTACCGATTCCAAGGCCATCGACGGTGCCGTGCGCGACCTGCGCGCCATCACCGGTCAGCAGCCGATGATCACCCGTGCCCGCAAGTCCATCGCTACCTTCCGCCTGCGCGCTGGTATGCCGATCGGCTGCAAGGTTACCCTGCGTGGCGACCGTATGTGGGAGTTCTTCGATCGTCTGACCTCCGTCGCGATCCCCCGTATCCGCGACTTCCGCGGCATCTCCGCCAAGAGCTTCGACGGCCGTGGTAACTTCTCCATGGGCGTCACCGAGCAGCTCATCTTCCCCGAGATCGACTTCGACTCCGTCGATCACCAGCGTGGTATGGACATCACTTTCGTGACCACCGCCAACACCGATGAGGAGGCCAAGGCCCTTCTGGACGCCTTCGGTTTCCCGTTCAAGAAATAGGTTCACCTGCCCTATAAGCGCCGTTCCCACAAGGGGGCGGCGCTTGGGGCGAACAATACTCTATGTGAGGAGGATATAAGTGGCTAAGACATCGATGATCGTCAAGTGCAATCGCAAGCAGAAGTTCTCTACTCGTGAGTACACGCGCTGCCAGCGCTGCGGCCGTCCGCACTCTGTGTACCGCAAGTTCGGCCTGTGCCGTGTCTGCTTCCGCGAGCTTGCACTCAAGGGCGAGCTTCCCGGCGTTAAGAAGGCCAGCTGGTAAGTCACTACCAGCGTTTCAAGCATCAGTTTGGAACAGGGAAAACGCGCTAAAAAGGCTTTGCCGTTAAGGGCGGCGAAGAACCAAGAGCACGTGTTCATCAAGAACGAAGGAGAATCTGTATGAACCTTACAGACCCGATCGCAGATATGCTTACGCGCATCCGTAACGCTAACTCTGTGAACAAGGCCACGGTCTCCATGCCGAGCAGCAAGAAGCTCGTCGAGATCGCTCGTGTTCTGCACGAGGAGGGCTACATCGAGGGCTACGATGTCGAGGACACCGTTCCCCAGAAGACTCTGCACATCACGCTTAAGTATGGTCCCAAGAAGGCTAAGGTCATCAACGGCATCCGCCGCATTTCCAAGCCGGGCCTGCGTAAGTACACCGGCGTTGCCGACATGCCCCGCGTCCGCGGTGGCCTTGGTACCGCCATTATTTCCACCAGCCATGGCGTCATGACCGACCGCGATGCTCGCAAGCACAACGTCGGCGGCGAGATCATCGCTTACGTCTGGTAATTCGCTCGGTAGGTAGAAGGAAAGGAGATCACCGTGTCTCGTATCGGTAATAAGCCTGTCCAGATTCCCGCCGGAGTCGAAGTGGCAGTCAACGGCAACAACGTTGTCGTCAAGGGCCCCAAGGGCCAGCTCGAGCTCGATGTCTTTGAGAAGCTCGCTATCAACGTCGAGGACAACGTCCTCACCGTTTCCCGTCCCGACGACGAGCGTGAGACCCGTGCCCGCCACGGCCTCACCCGTGCCCTCATCCACAACATGGTTGTTGGCGTTTCCGAGGGCTTCGAGAAGAAGCTCGAGCTCGCCGGCGTCGGTTACCGCGTGCAGCAGAAGGGCAAGAACCTCGAGTTCTCCCTGGGCTTCTCGCACCCCGTGATCGTCGAGGCTCCCGAGGGCATCACCTTCGAGGTTCCCGACAACACCCACGTGAACGTCAAGGGTATCAACAAGCAGCAGGTCGGTCAGATCGCCGCTGAGATCCGCGGCCATCGTCCTCCCGAGCCTTACAAGGGCAAGGGTATCCACTACGTTGGCGAGCACATCCGCCGCAAGCTGGGTAAGGCCGCCAAGTAGTCGTAACCGACTCACTCGCATAAGACCAGCACCCCGTCAGGTGCTGGCAAGATCAACCTTTTTAGGAGTTTACGTATGAACAAGCATAAGGCGAAGCTGGAAGGCCTCAAGCGTCGTCAGCGTCGTGTTCGCGGCAAGGTCTCGGGTACCTCCGAGCGTCCGCGTCTTCGCGTGACCCGTACTAACGCCAACATCTATGCCCAGATCATCGACGACAGCAAGGGCTCCAGCCTGACGCTCGTCTCTGCCTCGACCCTCGAGGCCGAGTTCAAGGGCACCCACACCTCGAACAAGGAGGCTGCGGAGAAGGTCGGTCAGCTCGTTGGCAAGCGCGCCATCGAGGCCGGCATCACCAAGGTCGCCTTCGATCGCGGTGGCCGTATCTACCATGGCCGCGTCAAGGCCCTCGCCGACGGTGCTCGTGCCGCCGGTCTCGAGTTCTAGGAGGTATGTAGCACATGGCTCGTAATCAGAAGCAGCAGCGCGAGGCCTCCGAGTTCGAGGAGCGCGTCGTTTACATCAACCGCGTGTCGAAGACCGTCAAGGGTGGTCGTCGCATGAGCCTCGTCGCTCTCGTCGTCGTTGGCGACGGCAAGGGCAACGTCGGCGTTGGCATGGGCAAGTCCGCTGAGGTGCCCATGGCCATCTCCAAGGCGTCTCTCGATGCCAAGAAGAACATGTTCCACGTGCCGGTGACCGATCAGGGCACCATCCCGCACGAGGTTCTCGGCCACTTTGGTGCCGGCCGCATCATCATCAAGCCCGCTGTCGAGGGTACCGGCGTTATCGCCGGCGGCGCTGTGCGTCCCCTCTTCGAGCTTGCTGGCATCAAGAACGTCCTGTCCAAGTCCCTCGGTACCGACAACGGCCTCAACATCATCAAGGCTGCCGTCGAGGGCCTCAAGGAGCTCTCCAGCCCTGAGGACGTCGCGGCTCGCCGTGGCCTGACGGTCTCCGAGATGTTCGTCGGTAAGGAGAACTAAGCATGGCTGACACCATCAAGATCAAGCAGGTCCGCAGCACCAACGGTTGCAAGCAGGACCAGGTCCGTACTGTCCGTGCCCTCGGTCTCCACAGGATCCGCGAGGTTCGCGAGATTGCTGACAACGAGTCCGTCCGCGGCATGATCTTCAAGGTCAAGCACCTTGTCGAGATTGTAGAGGAGTAGCAAATGCAGCTTCACGATCTTACTCCCGCGCCCGGTTCCACCAAGAACCGCAAGCGCGTCGGCCGTGGCAATTCTTCGGGTCACGGCACCACTTCTGGCCGCGGCCAGAAGGGCCAGGGTTCCCGCTCTGGCGGCACCAAGGGTGCCGGCTTCGAGGGTGGCCAGACTCCGCTGGCTATGCGCCTGCCCAAGCTTCCGGGCTTCCGCAATCCCCGTCGTATCGAGTACACCGCTGTTAACGTTGAGCGTCTCGAGCGTAAGTTCGAGGATGGCGCTGTGATCGACGGTGCCGCTCTTAAGGCCGCTCGCATCACCAAGAGCGAGTTCGAGCCCGTCAAGGTGCTCGGCAATGGTGAGCTCACCAAGAAGTTCACGGTCAAGGTCGACAAGGTCAGCGCTTCTGCGCAGGCCAAGATCGAGGCCGCCGGCGGAAAGGTCGAGCTGCCGTGCTAAATGGTCTTAAGAATGCTTTCCGCATCAAAGAATTGCGCGAAAAGATTCTTTTTACCATAGCTATGCTCGTCGTGTACCGCATTGGTGCGCACGTTCCTGTGCCCGGCATTCCCTTCCAGGGGATGCTGGGCCTTTTCTCGACCGATAACAATTCGGTCGCCGCAGGTGCTATGGCCCTCCTGAATCTTTTCTCTGGCGGCGCGTTGAGCTATGTGTCGGTGTTTTCGCTGGGCATCATGCCTTACATCACCAGCTCGATCATCCTCCAGATGCTCCAGGCCGTTGTGCCTTCCCTGCATGAGCTTGCCCGCGAGGGCGAGGTCGGTCAGACCAAGATTACGCAGTATTCGCGTTATCTCACCCTGGCTCTGGCAATCCTCAACTCCGTGGGTTACCTCTTCCTCTTTAAGAGCTTCGGCATCAGCTTCAATGGCGCCGGCGCTCCCGAGATCATCTTCGACCTCATGATCGTCGGCACGCTCACCGCGGGCGCCATGCTGATCATGTGGATTGGTGAGCTCATCACCCAGCGCGGTATCGGCAATGGCATGTCGCTGATCATCTTTGCGAACATCATGGCCGGTCTGCCGCAGGCGATCTTCTCCAGCACCGAGGGCAATGCCGGTGGCATCATCACCATGGTGATCATCTGCGCCATCATCTTGCTGGTTATCCCGCTGATTGTTTTCCTTGAGCGCGGCCAGCGCCGCATCCCGGTCTCCTACGCTAAGCGCGTCGTGGGCCGTCGCATGATGGGTGGCCAGACCACCTACCTGCCCATCAAGGTCAACACCGCGGGTGTCGTGCCGATCATCTTCGCTTCGGCGCTGCTGTACTTCCCGGCTCAGATTGCCGTGTTCTTCCCCGGCATCGGCTGGATTCAGGCAGTTGCCTCCGCGCTTTCGACCGGTTGGCTCAACTGGGTGCTTAACGTTGTCCTCATCGTGTTCTTCGCGTACTTCTACACCTCCATGGTGTTCAACCCCGATGACACGGCCGATAACCTTAAGAAGCAGGGCGGCTTTATTCCGGGCGTCCGTCCGGGTAGGGCTACCGCGGCCTACATCAAGAACGCGCTCAACAAGATCACGCTTCCCAGCGCTGTCTTTTTGGCGCTCATCGCCATCGTGCCTTCGATCATCTTCTCCTTCACGGGTAACCATCTGATCCAGGCATTTGGCGGCACGTCCATCCTCATCATGGTCGGCGTCGTGCTCGACACGGTCGATAAGCTCGAAGGCCAGATCAAGATGTATGATTACGATGGATTCTTTAAATAGGCTAGAGGAGGATTGCTCATGAACCTCGTATTGCTCGGAGCTCCGGGTGCCGGTAAGGGCACCGTCGCACAGGAGCTCGTCGCCGAGTTTGGCGTCGCCCATATTTCCACGGGCGACCTGCTGCGTGCTGCCGTCAAGGGTGGCACCGAGCTTGGTATTCAGGCTAAGAAGTACATGGACGCTGGCGAGCTCGTTCCCGACCAGCTCGTGATCGACCTTGTCAAGGAGCGCCTTGCCGCCGATGACGCCCAACAGGGCTTCATCCTCGACGGCTTCCCGCGCAACACCGCCCAGGCTGTGACGCTCGATTCCGAGCTTTCCGCCATGGGTCGCGAGATCGACTGTGCCCTTCTGGTCGATGTAGCCCCCGAGGTCATTATCGATCGTCTGTCTTCGCGTCGCACCTGCCGCGCCTGCGGTTACACCGGCACCGCTGCCGATGCTACCTGCCCCAAGTGCGCCGGCGAGATGTATCAGCGCGACGACGACAAGCCCGAGACCATCAAGAACCGTCTCGACGTCTACGAGAAGTCCACGAGCCCGCTCGTCGACTACTATCGTGGTCAGGGTCTGCTCAAGTCGGTCAACGGTGACCAGGCTCGCGAGACCGTGTACGGGGATGTCAAAGAGGCTCTCGGTCTATGATCAAGATTAAGTCTGCAACGCAAATCGAGCAGATGAAGAAGGCAGGAGCGCTATCTAAGATGGCGCTCCGCCACGTTGGAGCCATGGTGCGCCCCGGCGTTTCGACTTTTGAGCTCGATCAGCTCGCGGAGCAGATTATCCGCATGCATGGCGGCACCCCGGCCTTTAAGGGTTACGGCGGGTTCCCGGGGACCATCTGCGCATCGATCAACGATGCCGTGGTCCACGGTATTCCCAACCCCGACATGATCCTGCGCGATGGCGATATCATCTCCATCGATACGGGAGCCGTTGTCGACGGTTGGGTCGGCGATAATGCTTGGACGTTTTTCGTCGGCACCCCCACGCCCGAAGCCAAGGCTTTGTGCGAGGTCACGCGTGATTGCCTTAAGGCTGCCATCGAGCAGGCTGTTCCCGGTAACCATATCGGGGACGTCGGTTATGCCGTTCAGTCCCTCGCCGAGTCTCACGGTTACGGCGTGCTTCGTGATTATGTGGGCCATGGCATTGGCCGCGTGATGCACGAGGACCCCAACGTTCCTAACTATGGAAAGAAGGGGAGGGGCGTTCGCCTCCAGGCCGGCATGGTCATTGCCATCGAGCCGATGGTTACGATGGGTTCCAACCATGTGAGCACGGGCTCCGACGGTTGGATCGTCACGACCAACGACCACCTGCCCGCCGCGCACTACGAGAACACCGTCGCCATTACCAATGACGGTCCGGTGATTCTGACCACGGATGCCCAAGGTGCTTGGTGTTCGCTCCAAGGCGGAGAAATGTAACAAGTTCCACTTAGTTGTGGAGCCATTACGAAGTTATTACGATGCGTGCATACGTGTTGTAGAATACTCAATCGCTGTCGTTTTCTAGAGAAAGATGATTGCTTGTGAAGAAGGAAGACGCAATTGAGCTCGAGGGTACGGTAAAGGAACCGCTGCCCAATGCCATGTTTAAGGTCGAGCTCGAGAACGGTCATTCGGTTCTGTGCAACATTTCTGGCAAGATCCGAATGAATTACATCCGTATTCTCCCCGGTGACAGGGTTGTCGTGGAGCTTTCCCCGTACGACCTGACCCGCGGCCGCATCACCTATCGCTACAAATAGCGGCACGCATACACGCACTCCATTTCCGACTGCAGGCTTAGCTCAACCTACGGTCGGATTGTGTGTGAAGACCAGCCATAGTTTTAAACGCCTGCGGCTGGGCGAGTAGATAGTAGGGAAGTAGTTTGAGCGCTACCGAAAGGAAGAACGATGAAGGTACGTCCTTCGGTCAAGAAGATGTGCGATAAGTGCAAAATCATTAGGCGCCATGGCAAGGTCCTCGTCATTTGCGAGAACCCCCGTCATAAGCAGCGTCAGGGTTAAGAGAGGAGACTACGTTGGCCCGTATTAATGGTGTCGACCTCCCGCGTGAGAAGCGCGTTGAGATCGGTCTGACCTACATTTACGGCATCGGCCGCACCACTGCGACGAAGATTTGCGTCGAGTGCAACGTTAACGTGGATACGCGCGTTAAGGACCTCACCGAGGATGAGGTTAACGCCATCCGCGATTATATCGATAAGAACCAGATCATGGTTGAGGGCGACCTCCGCCGTGAGCGCAACCAGAACGTCAAGCGCCTTATGGACATCGGCTGCAACCGCGGCCTTCGTCACCGCAAGGGCCTCCCGGTCCGCGGTCAGCGCACCCACACTAACGCTCGTACCCGCAAGGGCCCGAAGCGTCAGATCGGTGCTAAGAAGAAGAAATAAGGAGCGCTAGATAGATGGCTACTGCTAAGAAGAACGTTCGCGCTGCCCGTCTGAAGCGCGCGGACCGTAAGAACATTTCCGTGGGCCAGGCTCACATTCGTTCTACGTTCAACAACACGATCGTTTCGATCACCGATCCCCAGGGCAACGTCATTTCCTGGAAGTCGGCTGGCCAGGTGGGCTTCAAGGGCTCCCGTAAGTCCACGCCGTTCGCTGCCCAGATGGCTGCCGAGGCTGCTGCCAAGCAGGCCATGGAGCACGGTATGAAGAAGGTTTCCGTCTTCGTCAAGGGCCCCGGCTCCGGTCGTGAGACCGCCATCCGCTCCCTCCAGGCTGCTGGCCTCGAGGTCTCGAGCATCCAGGACAAGACCCCCATTCCGCACAACGGCTGCCGCCCCAAGAAGCGTCGCCGCGTGTAACTGAAAGGATCGTATCAATATGGCAATCGACAGGACTCCTGTTCTTAAGCGCTGCCGTCAGCTCGGGATCGATCCCGCTGAGCTCGGTTACAGCAGCAAGAAGGAATCTATCCGTCAGCCCAAGCGCCGTCGCAAGGAATCTGAGTACGGCATGCAGCTGCGCGAGAAGCAGAAGGTCAAGTTCATCTATGGCGTTCTGGAGAAGCAGTTCCACGGCTACTTCAACAAGGCCCGCAAGATGAACGGCGTCACCGGTGAGAACCTCATGATCATCCTTGAGTCTCGCCTCGACAACGTCGTCTTCCGTCTTGGCTTCGCCCGCACCCGCAAAGAGGCTCGTCAGTCCGTCCGTCATGGTCACTTCACCGTGAACGGCAAGCGCGTGGACATCCCGTCCTACCGCGTCAAGGCCGGCGACGTCGTCGCTGTCGGCGAGAAGTTCCGTGACCTCCTCCCCATCAAGGAGGCCCTGATTTCCTCCGAGCGCTTTGAGGTTCCTGGCTGGCTCGAGGTCGATATCGAGAAGCTGTCTGGTAACGTGCTCGCTCTGCCGACGCGTGAGCAGATCAGCGGTGATATCAACGAGCAGCTCATCGTCGAGCTCTACTCTAAGTAGTCCATCCGGGCTGCTGAGGCTGGAGGTAATACATGTCAGAATTCATTAGGCCTCAGGTTCAGGTCGAAGAGATCAACGAGACGTCTGCTCGTGTCTCCGTCGAGCCGCTCGAGCGTGGTTACGGCGATACGCTGGGTAACTCCCTTCGTCGCGTTCTTCTGTCCTCGCTCGAGGGTGCCGCTGTCGAGGCTATTCAGATCGATGGTGCGCAGCACGAGTTCATGACCATCCCTAACATGGTCGAGGATGTCACCGACATCGTCCTGAATGTCAAGGGTCTTGTCTTCAGGGCTCTCGGCACGACCGACGAGGCGACCGCCACCATCTCGGTTGACGGCCCCTGCGAGGTCACCGGTGCGGACTTCTTTATTCCGTCCGAGTTTGAGCTGGTCAACCCCGAGCAGCACATCGCTACGCTCACCGAGGGTGGCCATCTCACCATGAGCATGCGCATCGGCTATGGCCGCGGCTATGTTTCTGGCGAGGCCAACAAGCGCGATAACGATCCCATCGGTGTGATCCATGTCGACTCGCTGTACTCACCGGTTTCCCGTTGCGCCAAGCTCGTTGAGGCTTGTCGTGTCGGTCAGCACACCGACTACGACCGCCTTGTCCTCGAGATCGAGACCAACGGCTCCATCGCCCCGCGCGACGCCGTGGTCCAGGCTGCCAATATCATCAACCAGCATATGGCCGCCTTTATGAACCTTGCCGAGACCCCCGAGGTCGAGGAGGAGGCTTCGATCTTCGCTCCCGAGGTCACCAACGACAACGCCGAGCTGGACAAGCAGATCGAGGATCTGGACCTTTCCGTCCGTTCCTACAACTGCCTTAAGCGCGCCAGCATTCACTCGGTCCGTCAGCTCGTTGAGTTCTCGGAGAACGATCTGCTCAACATCCGTAACTTCGGTGTTAAGTCGATCGAGGAAGTGAAGGACAAGCTTGAGTCCATGGGCCTGAGCCTGAAGGCTTAATGCTTCGCATATTTGAGGAGAAACTAGACCATGCGTCACAACGTTAAGAAGGGCCTGAAGCTCGGCACCGATGCGAGCCACACCAAGGCCATGAAGAAGAGCCTTGCTAAGGCCCTCTTCGAGAACGACCGCATCAAGACCACCGAGACCCGCGCTAAGGCGCTGCGTTCGGTCGTCGACCCGATCATCACTTGGGCCAAGAAGGGCGACCTGCACTCTCGTCGTCTGGCTATCGCCAAGCTCGGCGATAAGCAGCTCGTTGCCGAGATCTTCGACAAGGCTGCCCAGGGCATGTGGCAGGACCGCAACGGCGGTTACACCCGCATCATGAAGCTCGGTAACCGTAAGGGCGACAACGCTCCCATCGTTATCATGGAGCTCGTCACCGAGCCTTGCACGCCTAAGGCCAAGAAGGCTGCTCCGGCCCCCAAGAAGGCCGCTGCTCCCAAGAAGGTCGAGGCTGTCGAGGAGGCTCCTGCTGAGGAGACCGCTGAGTAGACATTCCGTCTGCATAGGCTATATTCGAGGGGTACGTTCGCGTACCCCTCTTTTTTTGTCGCGATACCGTTACTTGTTTGTTGGGAGCGCCCATGACTGCGCCGTCTGATTTCAATTCGATTTCCGAGCTTGACGCCACGCTCGTATTTCGCGTGGCCTATGATGGCTCGTCGTATAGCGGATTTGCCGAGCAGCCGGGACAGACGACGGTTGCGGGTGAGCTGCGTCGAGCCATCGAGACGCTGCTTCGCCGTCCGATCGATCTGACGTGCGCAGGTCGTACCGATGCCGGCGTGCATGCCGTGGCTCAGTACATCAGCGTGCCCGTAACGGACGCTGAGCTCGCCCTTACGCGCCGTAGGTGGCTGCGGGCTATGGATGCCCTGCTGCCTAAAGATATCGCCATAAACGAGGTCTACAGGGCCCGTAAGGGCTTTTCTGCACGCTTTGACGCGCGTTCCCGTACGTATACGTACCGTATTGCCGATCGCGATGCGCGCCCCGTGCTGTCCCGTGGTGCCGTGTGGTGGCATCGCTATCCCTTGGACGTCGAGGCCATGTCTGCTGCCTGCCCCGCACTGCTGGGCGAGCAGGACTTTAAAAGCTTTTGCAAGGTCGCTTCGGCCGTTGGCAAGCCCACGCATCGCTGCGTGATGCGTGCAGAATTTGGCCATGAGGTTGCGTTTGGCGAGGACATCCTGACGTTTACCATCGAGGGCAATGCGTTTCTGCATTCGATGGTCCGTACGATCGTGGGCACGCTTGTCGAGATTGGCATGCATCGCCGTGAACCCGAGTGGATGCGTGAGGTTATCGATGCTTGCGACCGCACCGCTGCGGGCCCCACGGCTCCTGCCTGCGGCCTTACGTTTATGGGCGTGGATTACGATCCCGCCGAGCTTGTCGTGCTCGACTAGGGGAGGGCTCGACGTGTCGTGTGTCGACACCTGTCATCTGTGGGCTGCGCGTGTGCAACATCTGTTCTTGGCGTGCAATGCAACCGGTGTCTCATCGCTTTTATTGCCGGGGTGTACCATGAACCACGGTTTGATTCATTGCTGTCGAGAGGACGGATAATTTGGTTCGACGTGGCTCGCATCCGCGACTTTCGGTGATCCTTGTGGTAGAAGGTTCGCCCAGCTATGCGATGCGTGCGCTCGAGAGTATCCAGAACCAAGACCTCTACGATTTGCAGATTGTCGTTGTCTGTCGCGATACTGCGCCCGGTGTGCGCCATTCGCTTCAAGTTGCTGCCGACAGGGACATCCATATTGATTTGATTGACGTCGAGGACGCGACGCGCGGCGCGTGTCTTCGTGCCGGTTTTGCTGCCTCGCGCGGCTCTCAAATCATCGCCATGAACGCCGATGAGTGGTTTGCTCCGCAATCCCTTTCCAAGATGGTCGATATCGCGTGCGATACTGCGGCAGACATAGTGTTCCCCGCGGTGTCGCTCGACCGCTATGATGCACATCGAGAGCGCCATTCGCGCGTCTTGGATGCTACTCATATTTCCATTGATAGCAAATCTTCGATGGTGGCCGGGCTGCCTCAGTTGATTCTAGGCGGCTTGGTTGCTCAAGTCTCTGGCGTGATGTATAGCCGTCCGCTGTTTGAGGCATGCCTTTTGTGCGACAAGGCGTTTCGCACAGTTGGGTTTATGGCGTGCGCGCTCTCGCAGGCGCAGCGCGTCTCCGGATGCGGCGACGCTTGTTTCCACGCGGTGGCGCCTAAGCTTACAGATGCCTTTGATCCCACCATGTATGCTAGGGTAGCCGATGACACCCGAGCGCTCGACGAGCTTGCGGACTCACTCTCGGAAGCAGATAGCGGTGGTCGGCTCAAGCTGGCAAGCCAAAAGTTCTACTTTGCCGGACTGGTCGCCTGCATCGAGAATTTGTGTCTGAGCCCGCATGGGGTGTCGTCAATCGAGCGTTCCGCCCGCATGCGTGATATGCTCGAGGCGCCTCGAACCCGTCAGATGGTCGCCGCGCTCAAGGATAACCATCGGGGACTCGGTCTGTTGTTTGGGCCGATCGCCAGCGCCAAGCCCGCGCGCTGCGTGATGTGTACGCATCTGGCAGCTTTTCTTAACCGGACGGGCGCAAAAACCGCCTAAACGGCTCATTACGAAACAAACTTGCATAGAATTGTTTCGAAATGCGTTCTTATACACAAAAGCCTTCAAATAGCGTTAAACTATTCAATCACTGATTGATTGTCTCCGCCATCTTTTGGAGAGAGGGTTTGTATGGCTAAAAAACGCAATGGGCGCCAGGATGCCATTAGAGATATTGTGCGCAATAAGGATGTCCGCACGCAGCGCGTGCTGGTCGATGAGCTCCGTGCTATGGGCTTTGATTGCACGCAGGCGACTGTCTCTCGCGATATTGCCGATATGGGGCTGCGTAAGCTCCCTGAGGGCATCTATGTTCTGGCAGAGGACCTGCACCTGCAGCGTATGGTTTCCGAGCTCGTAACGGGCGTTCTGCGTACTGATAATCTGGTTATGATCAAGGCTCAGCCTGGCACGGCTTCCGGCATCGCCGCCGCCGTTGATGCGGCAGAGTTACCCGATGTGCTTGGCTCGCTTGCCGGCAACGATACGATTTTGGTTATTGCCCAGACGGCCGAGGACGGCGAGCGTCTCGAGGCGCTGATCAATAAGTTGAGCAATTCTCGCAAGTAGGTGTGCGGGTCGTGCGCTCGGCATTGTGTGCGCTGACATAGTGGCTTGTAAGGGGCATCGACGTTGGTCGGTACCCCTTTTTGTTTGCCGGTATAAAGACCGCCCACCAGGTCGCTTCAAACTAAAAGGCCCCGAGCAGTTCAATAAGCTGCTCGGGGCCTTGTTGGCTTTAGTCGCGTACTTCTTAGCCGACCGTATCGTCAGGCGTGGGCGAGGGGTCGGGAGTGGGCGTAGGCGTAGGCGTAGGCGTGCCGCCATCGCCGCCGGTCGAACCACCAGTGGAGCCACCCGTCGAGCCACCGGTCGTACCGGTGCCGCCGGTGGTGTCGCCGCCCGTGGTCTCGGTGGTCGTGGTCGTCGTGGTAGTCGTTGTGGTGGTTTCCTCTTCCTCTTCGTCCTTGTCCTTGTCGTCGTTCTCCGACTTCTTGGTGTTGTTGGTGCCGTAGAACTTCCAGACGCTGTTGTTCTTGTAGGTGGGCGCCGTTCCGGTCGCAAACTCCTCGCGCTCGGTACCGGTCAGAACGGTGTTCATAAACCGCTTAAAGACAGGCAGGTTGGTGCTGTCGCCCAGCAGGTCCGTGCCGTACTTTTGGATGGGGATCTCGCCCGCGGAATAGCCGGTCCACAGGGCGCACGCCAGCTGCGGGGTATAGCCGCAGAACCACAGGTTGGTGGTGTTGTCGGTGGTGCCCGTCTTGCCGGCATAGGGCTGGTTGACACTCAGAGCGCCGGCAGCACCCGTACCGCTGCCCTTCATGACGCCGGACAGAACATCGGTGACCGCGGCGGCCTCGCCCTCGGTAAGCACCTGTGAGGGATTGTCGGTGTGCTGGTACAGCACCGAACCGGTACGAGAGTCAATCTCGGTGATGGCGATCGGCTGGCGATAGTAGCCGCCGTTGGCAAACGTCGCGTAGGCGGCGGCCATCTCGAGCGGCGAGATCGAGCCGGTGCCGAGGGTCATGACGGGAACGTCCTCGATGTTATCCTTGGCGGGGTCGATGCCGAGCTTTTTGACGAGCGAGATGATCTTGCTGTTACCGACGGCTTCCGCCACCTGGATGTAGCCGGTGTTGGAGGAGTATGCCGTCGCCTGCTTAAGCGTGATGTTGCCATAGCTCTGGTTGGCGTAATTTTGGACCTCGGTCGTGGTGCCCTTGGCCTTGAGCGGCGAGTTGCAGTTGAGGGTGACGTTGGGGTTCATGCCGTTTTGGATGGCAGTTGCCAGCGTAAAGGCCTTAAAGGTGGAGCCGACGGGGCGCTTGGCCGTGGCATGGTTTACGTGGTTCTCGTCGGCGTTGTAGTCGTAGCCGCCCACCATGCACTTGATGTAGCCGGTCTTGGGGTCGACGACGACCATGCCCATGTCCAGGCCGTCGAGCGAGAGCGTGTCGAGCTGCTCGCGGACGGCATTCTCTGCCACCTGCTGCATCGTGGGGTCGATGGTGGTCTTGACGGTCAGACCGCCCTTAAAGAGCACGTCGGTCGAGAACTCCTGCTCCAGCAGCTGCTTGACGTAGGAGACAAAGTAGGGCTGCGAGTAAACGTCGACGCCGCTGCCCGAGATTTCGGTCACATTGAGGGTGATGGGCTCGGCCTGTGCGGCATCGTGCTCCTCCTGGGTGATGTGGCCCAGGCGCAGCATGTTGTCGAGAACCTTGTTGCGGCGAGACAGTGCCAGATCGGGATTGACCGTGGGGTCGTACTGCGAGGGCGAGTTGGGAAGGCCGATGAGCAGCGCGGCCTCGCTGAGGGTGAGGTCGGCGGCGCTCTTGGACAGATAGGTCTCGGCTGCGGCCTCGATGCCGTAGGCGCCATGGCCGTAATAGATGGTGTTGAGGTACATCATGAGGATCTCGTCTTTGGAGTACATGTCCTCCATCTTGATGGCGATGTAGGCCTCGCGCACCTTACGCTCAATGGTCGAGTCGAACTGCTCCTCCTGCAGGATGGTGTTGCGCACAAGCTGCTGGGTGATAGTCGAGGCGCCTTCGTGCCCGCCGCCGAGGGTTGCCACCGCAGCACGCGCGATACCCCACAGGTCGATGCCGCCGTGCTCGTAGAAGCGCTCGTCCTCGACGTCAACGGTGCCTTGCAGCACGTAGGGGGAGACCTCGTCCTTGGTGATGGACTTGCGGTTTTGCGTGTAGAAGCTCGCGATCTTGTTGCCGTTGCAGTCGACGATCTCGGTGGGCTCGCTCACCAGATACGCGTTGGCGTCGGTGTAGTCGGGCAGATCGGACAGCCAGCGGTTGACGTTGCCGACCATGCCGATGCCAAACGCCACGCCCGCAATCAGCAGAAAGCCCAAAAACGAGAGCAGGATTATGGGCAGGGCGTGCGTCTTTGAACGGCTGTGTCCCTGTCGTTGGCGAGGACCCATATATTGACCTCCAGGTATGTCGTGCCGGACGGTGGATGTGCCGTCGGGGCAGGATGGACATAAGTTATTACACGATAAACCAAACGGGGCGCGCGAGGCCTCGTGTATGCTGGAAGACGGCATTTTTCAGAGTGAATGCATACCTTGGTAAGGAGTTTGCCGATGGCGATTCGGGCGATGGGGCCGAGCGGACAATACGAGACTGGATTGGATGCTGCCGGTGCGGCGCTGCCCGAGTTGCTGGCGCCGGCGGGCGGACTCGACCAGATGCTTGCGGCCATCGCCGCGGGCGCCGATGCCATCTATGCGGGGTTGGGCGGCTTTAACGCCCGTGTGAGTGCACACGGTTTTACCGACGACGAGTTTGCGCGCGGCTGCGCCGTGGCGCATACCCATGGCGTGCGTGTGTACGTGACGCTCAACGTGTTCGTGTTTGACGATGAGTTGTCCGACGCGGTGGCGTTGGGAGCTCATGCACTGGAGCTGGGCGCCGATGCTCTGATTGTGGCCGATGCCGGGTTGGCCTGCGCGCTGCGCGCGGCGATTCCCGGGGTCGAGATTCACCTGTCCACGCAGGCGGGCGCTCATAGCGAGGGTGCCGTGCGACTTGCCGCCGATGAGCTGGGGGTCGAGCGCGTGACGACGGCACGCGAGCTGACGGTCGACGAGATTGCGGCGCTATGTGCCACTGGCGTGCCCATCGAGGTATTCTGCCACGGTGCGATTTGCATCGGCTATTCGGGGGCGTGCGAGTTCTCGGCCCTGCGGCGTGGGCGCTCGGCGATGCGCGGCGACTGCACGCAGCCGTGCCGTCTGGCGTACGACCTGGTGGACGAGGCGGGACAGAGCGTTGTCGCCGTCGAGGGAGATCGCCTGCTGTGCCCGCGCGACTATCTGGGTATTGCACATCTGCCTGAGCTTGTAGATGCCGGCGTGGCGTCGCTCAAGATCGAGGGGCGCATGAAGAACCCCGATTACGTATTCAACGTGGTGCGGGTGTGGCGCCGGGCACTCGATATGCTGTGCGACGGCGCGTGGGACTCCGGTGCCGTGGAAGAGCTTGAGCGCGAGCTGGGAAGGTCGTTTAACCGTGGGTTTACCGATGCGTACCTGCGAGGGCGTTCGGGTGCCGAGCTGATGAGCTTTGAGCGTGCGATTAACCAGGGCGTGCGCGTGGGGCGCTTGGTCGCTGTGGGCCACGAAGAGGTGACCGTTGAGCTCGACGCCGCCGTGGCGGCGGGTGACACGCTCGAGATTCGGTTTTATCCGGGTGTCGACGCGCGTCCCGATGTGCCTAAGCGCTGGCCGCAGGTGCCCTGCCCGGTGGATGCCGCAGCGGGGAAGCGCGTCGTCGTGCATTGCAAGCGTAAGGTGGACACGGGCTGCGAGGTATACCTGATTCGCAGCGCCGGCGTGTTGGATCAGACGGCGGCGGTGTTGGAGCGCATGCGGGCCGAGGCGGATGCGATTGCGCCCGTTGCACGTGCCGTTGAGGCACTGCCCTTTGAGGACGTTGCGGTGGATGGCGGTGCGTCGACGGAGTTGGTGGAGTGCGCGGTTCCCACTCGCATGGTTTTTGCTTGGCAACTGATGGATGCCGACCCGCGCGGAGAACTCGATTTGTCCGACGCCGTTGTGGTGCTTGACGAGGTGTGCCGCACGGGTGACGCTGACCGGACCTGCTCACTGATGCAGCGTGCCGGGCGCGTCGTCTGCCGCAACCTGGGACAGGTGGTGATCGCTCGCGAGCTGGGCGTGACGTTTGACGTGGCGGCGCCGGTGTTCTGCGCGAATCGGGCAACGCTTACCTGGCTGCGCGGACTTGGTGCGGGGCGGGTGTACTTGCCGGCCGAGTTGCTCGGCAATGATGCGGAGCGTATTGCCGAACTGGCTGCTTGTCCCGGTGTCTTGGGGCCTGTCGATGCCGACCGTCCCGAGCTTATGGTGTGCGAGCACTGCTTGCTGACTGCCGAGGGCGCCTGCGCCACGGATGCAACGGGGCAGATCCGTTGTCGTGACTGCTCGCGCCGTCAGCGGGCGCGCTTTTTGGTCGAACGTGACGGCACGCGTTTGCCGGTCGTTATCGACGCGTGCGGCAGGACGAGGATTTTCCTGTCGTAGGTGTTCGGCCGCGCCGTTTTGGTTATCATAAGAGAGTTTATGAACTTCCAGCACCGCCGTATCCGGTGAGGGTGCTATAGCAAAAGGAGGATACCCAATGCTGTCTGTTGACGAGCAAATGCGTATCATCACCTCGGGTGCAGCGCAGATCGTCCCCGAGGCCGACCTTCGCAAGAAGCTTGAGAAGGGCGAGCCCCTCAACATCAAGCTCGGCGTCGATCCCACCAGCCCCGACCTGCACCTGGGCCATGCCGTGCCCCTGCGCAAGATGCGTCAGTTCCAGGACCTGGGCCACAACGTCACCCTCATCATCGGCAACGGCACCGCGCTGATCGGCGACCCCTCGGGCAAGAACTCCACGCGTCCGCAGCTTTCGCAGGAGCAGATCGAGGCCAACGCCGAGACCTACGTGAGCCAGGCCATGAAGATCCTGGATCCCGAGAAGACCACCATCGTGCACAACGGCGACTGGATCCTTTCGATGGACCTGGCCGGCCTGCTGCAGGTGTGCTCCAAGTTCACCGTCGCTCGCATCCTTGAGCGCGACGACTTTACCAAGCGCTACCAGTCCCAGACGCCGATCGCCCTGCACGAGTTTCTGTACCCCGTGATGCAGGCCTTCGACTCCGTTCAGATCAAGGCCGACGTCGAGATGGGCGGCACCGACCAGCTCTTCAACCTGCTCGCCGGCCGCGAGCTCATGGAGAAGATGGGCATGGAGCCGCAGATTGCGCTCACCATGCCGCTGCTCGAGGGCACCGACGGCGTGCGCAAGATGTCCAAGTCCTATGGCAACTACATCGGCCTGACCGACGCTCCCAAGGATATGTTCGGCAAGACCATGTCCATCCCCGACGAGATGATCGGCAAGTACTATCGTCTGGCCAGCTCGCTCGCCCCGGCCGAGGTCGACAAGATCGACGCCGCCCTGGCCGACGGTTCTGCCGACCCCTACGAGCTCAAGCGCGCGCTGGGCCGCGACCTGTGCGATACCTACCACGGCGCCGGCGCCGGCGACGAGGCCCAGGCCGAGTTCGACCGTGTGTTCAAGGAGGGCCAGCTCGCCGACTTCCCCGAGAAGCACGTTGAGCTGACTGTTAACGACGAGGGCCAGATCTACCTCGCCGGCCTGCTCAAGGACTTGGGTCTTTCGGCGAGCGCCGGCCAGGCTCGTCGCGATATCGACGGCGGCGGTGTCAAGATCAACGGCAAGGCCGTGGCTCCCAAGAGCTATAACATCGATCCCAGCGCCCTCAAGCTGGGCGACACCCTCTCCGTGGGCAAGCGCAAGGGCTTCAAGTTGGTCTAACGAGCGAGTTGACCTCACAAGTGCAAAAAGGCCGCAGCCGGGAATCCCGACTGCGGCCTTTTTGGTTACGACGATCCCTTGGGGACGGAGGGATCATTTGGCGGTGCCGTTAAGCGGAGAGGCGTATTGTTGACCCATCGTTTGGGCATACAATGGCTGTTGGCTTGCTGCGGTGAAGGCTCGTCCGCTCCGCAGTTATTTCTACAGTTAAAGGAGTATGTATGTCCGTTGAGGTCATGAGGACTGTGATCGAGGCCGCCGAGGGCCGCGTGCCCGTCGACACGCTGTTTACCAATGCGCAGATCGTCGACGTGTATGGCCAGCGTGTGGCGCCCGGTAGCGTTGCCGTCAAGGACGGTGTGATCGTCGGCGTGCTCTACGATGGTCGCGACGATGCCGCTGGCACCTACGAGGCAACTGAGGTCATCGACTGCCAGGGTCGCTATCTCGCTCCCGGTTTTATTGACGGGCATTTGCACATTGAGTCCTCGAACATCCGCCCCGCCGAGTATGCGCGCATGGCGGCGACGCGCGGTACCACCACCGCTATTGCTGACAGCCACGAGATTGCCAATGTTGCCGGTCTCGACGGCTTGCGCTTTATGATCGAGGACGGCCGCCGCGCACCCATCTCCATCAAGTACATGATGCCTTCGTGCGTGCCCGCACTGCCCGACGAGCAGGCCGGTGCCGTTATTTCGGCTGCCGATATGCAGGCGTTTTTTGCCGAGCATCCAGGCGATGTCTTTGGTCTGGGCGAAATGATGAATCTGCCGGGCGTCTTTATGGCCGACCCCGAGACCTGTGCTCGCATCGATGCTGCCAACCAGACGCCGTCCAAGCAGGTTGACGGCCACGCGCCGCTCGTTGCCGGTAAGGACCTCAACGCATATGCCGCAGCGGGCATTGTCGCCGACCACGAGTCGACGATTCCCGAGGAAGCACTCGACAAGCTGTCCCGCGGCATGTATGTGATGCTGCGTGAGGGCACGTGCAGCCACGACCTGGCCAACCTGTCTCCGATGCTGTTGGAGAATCCTTCCCGTGCCCGCCGCTGCTGCTTTGCGACCGACGACCGCGCTCCCTCCGATGCGCTTTCGACCGGTATGATCGACAATGCCTGCCGCGTGGCTATCGAGGCCGGTATCGACCCCGTGGTCGCCATCTCCATGGCGTCCCTTTCCACGGCTGAGGCATTTGGCCTGGACCACGGCTTTCGCGACCCGCATGAGCTGCGTGGCGCCATCGCCCCGGGCAAGCGTGCCGACCTGCTGGTACTCAACGACCTGACGTTTGCCACGGCTCCGCATCGCGTATATGCCGCCGGTGCCCTGGTGGCGCAGGACGGCACCTTTGTGGGCGAGATTGCACCCGAGATGGCCGAGGTTGCGGCCCTTGCCGATGAGCTGCGTGCTTCCGTTAAGCTGCCGAAGCTTTCGCTCGACGTGTTCGACTATGCCTTTAAGCCGGGCGAGGCCGTGATCGACGTGGTGCCGGGTAAGGCCATCACGGGTATGGCTCGCCCCGAGAACGCCGAGGGCCTGCGTCGCATTATGCTGATTGAGCGCCACGGCCGCGGCGTGTCACTGCAGGCCGAGGGCGCCGACGGCGATGGTCCTGCGGGCCTGGGTCTTGTTGGCAAGCACATCGGTCGCGGCTGGGTGCGCGGCTTTACCATCACGGGCGGCGCTATCGCTT
The DNA here is from genome assembly GCA_958415625.1 of uncultured Collinsella sp. Classification (GTDB taxonomy): domain Bacteria; phylum Actinomycetota; class Coriobacteriia; order Coriobacteriales; family Coriobacteriaceae; genus Collinsella. The sequence continues at coordinate 22,173 of CATYZI010000012.1, forward strand.
CGACGATCGGCCACGACTCGCACAACGTGTGCGTGGTGGGCGATAACGCGGCCGATATGATGGCGGCCGTCGAGGCTGTGGGCCAGGGCGGCCACGTGCTGGTGCGCAACGGCGAGGTCGTGGCGCTTATTCCGCTGGCGCTCGGCGGCCTGATGAGCGAAGGCACTGCCGAAGACGTCGCGGCGCAGCACGACGACTTTATGGCCAAGGCGCGCGCCATGGGTATTGAGCCGCCGCTCGACCCCATCATGGGCATCATCTTCCTGCCCCTGCCGGTCATCCCGACGCTCCGCATCCGCCCCGAGGGCATGTTCGACGTTACAACCTTCACCTACGCCGACTAGTCATCGGGGACGTTCTTAAACGACTAGTCGTTGGGGACACTCTTTGGCGTGTCGCCTGACGCTGCGATTGTGGGACCTCTGGCATGTGTGAGCTATTTGCCAGGTCCTTGTAACGTTTACGCCCGCGGAGTCTTATTTGAGCTCCCTTTGGGTACGTTGGAATCGGATACACGTTCGATTCCAACAAGCCCGAAGGGAGCTTTTCTATGTTTAAACTGATTGCATCCGATATGGACGGCACGCTGCTTGACGAAAACGGCCAGGTGCCTCCCGAGACCTACGAACTGATTTTGGCGCTACGCGAGCATGGCGTGCATTTTGCCGCGTCGTCAGGCCGCCGCTACGATCGCCTGTGCGAGTTCTTTGCGCCCGTTCGCGACAAGATGGACTTTGTCGCAGCTAACGGTGCCCAGGTCTTCGCCGACGGCAAAATGGTAGACCGCGAGGTATATTCGCACCTGGCGATTCGAAAGCTCGCCCAGGCCGTCGCGACGTTTCCCAATCTGCATCTTGCACTCTTCGACCGAACCAAGTCCTTTTTGCTCGATGACGAGTGCAAGTTCGTGCGCGAGGTCGATAAGGACCTTCCCAATGCCGAGCGCATTTGGGAGCTGCCCGATCCCAGCGTAAATATCATCAAAGCGAGTATCTTCTGCGACGACGGTGCCGTTATGGACAGTGCGTACGTGCTGCAGCGCGAACTCGGTCAGCTCTTTACTTTTGCGCCTTCGGGCAACGCGTGGATCGATGCCATGCAGCCTGGTGTGTCGAAGGCCTCGGGTATCGCACAGCTCGCGGAGCATTATGGCATTGGGCGCGATGAGGTTATGGCGTTTGGCGACTCGATGAACGACTACGAGATCATTCGCTTTGTGGGCACGGGCTGCGCGATGGAAAATGCACGTCCCGCGCTCAAGGCCGTTGCCGATCGCGTGGTGGGACGCAACCGCGACCACGCCGTCCAGCAGGAGCTCCGCCGTGTTCTGGAGAGTCTCGCCTAATCCGGCAGATGGGGACGTTCCCGTTCTGCCGGCAGGGGGGGGGCAGTCCTTGCAGCTTTTCGCGAAGAGTGTCCCCAACGACTAGTCATTTAAGAACGTCCCCAATGACTAGCCGATGACTAGGAGAGGGCAGCCATGATGGCGCGGGCGACGCCGTCGTGGTCGTTATCGTATTCGGTGATGGCGTCGGCGGCGTCGCGGTCCTCGGGCTCGGCGTTGATCATGGCCATGCCATGGCCCGCTGCCTGCAGCATGGGGATGTCGTTGATGTTGTCGCCGAAGGCCCAGGCGTCGGCAAGACGCTCGCCCAGATGCTCGCACAGCCACGTGAGGGCCGTTCCCTTGGTGGCGCCCTCGCCCATGACCTCGATATTCATGGCGTACGAACGCGTGACCTCAATGCCTCCGAGCGTGTCGAGCTCCGCCGCGATGGCGTCGCGATCGGCCGGGTCGTGCCAGTACATGGCGATGCGTTCGAGCGTCTCGACCTCGTCGATCTTGCTGTCGATATCCAAGTCGATCGGTGTTCGTGTGCGCTTGAGCGAAGCCGCGATGTGGGGGTCGCCGCCGCAGAATTCGTTCAGGCGCGTGTAGAGCGAGCGGGGGAGGAAGCACTGCCCGTCAGCGAAGATGTCGAAGGTGACGTCATGGCCGGCGGCAATGCTATGGACGCGGTGGGCGATGGTGCGGTCGAGCGGTCGGCTCAAAATGCGCGTAGCACGTGAGGCATCGGCGGGCGTGCCGTCGTCGAGCTGCCAGACGCTGGCACCGTTGGCGCAGACCGCGTAGTGTACGGCAGGATGGGCGAGGATGGGCTCAAAGATGCCCGACAGCGGACGTCCCGTGCACGGTACAAACTCAATGCCGCGACGTGCGAGCTCGTCGAGCATCGACCAGGTGGCGTCGCTCATCAGTTTGTCGCTCGTCAACAGCGTCCCATCCATATCGGAAAAAACAATCATTCGATGCAGCCCTTTCTGCTGGCATAAAAAGCGTGGCCGAGGGCGGTGATGCCCTGGCCACGCTCGAGTTCTATAACGGTCCGTGTCCTAGCGGTCGGCGAGCGGCTTGTACTCCAGCGGTTCGATCACCGGGCGGTAGGCGGGTCGGATGATGCGGTGCGCGCAGAAGAGCTCTTCCATGCGGTGCGCCGACCAGCCTGCCATGCGGGCGACGGCGAACAGCGGCGTAAAGAGCGTCTCGGGCACACCGAGCATCTTGTAGATAAAGCCCGTGTACAGGTCGATGTTGGCGCAGATGGGCTTGGTCATGCCGTGGTCGCGCATGACCTGGGGTGCCAGGCGCTCAATGCGCTCGATGAGTGCGAACTCTTCGCCCAAGTCCTTCTTGGCTGCCAGCGAGCGCGCGTAACGGCGGCATACCTCGGCGCGTGGGTCGCTCAGCGTGTAGACGGCGTGGCCCATACCGTAGATGAGGCCCGTGCCGTCGAAGGCCTGCTTGTCGAGGATCTTGCCCAGGTAGGCCGCGACCTCGTCCTCGTCCTCCCAGTTGGAAACATGCGCGCGGATGTCCTCGTGCATAGACACGACCTTGGCATTGGCACCGCCGTGGCGCGGGCCCTTGAGCGAGCCGATAGCCGCGGCGTAGGCGGAATACGGGTCGGTGGCCGAAGACGACAGCACGCGGCAAGCGAAGGTGGAGTTGTTGCCGCCGCCGTGCTCGGCATGCAGCATGAGCATCACGTCGAGCAGCATCGCCTCATCGCGGGTGAACGCCATGCCGCCGCGCAGGACCTGTAGGATGGTCTCGGCGGTGGAGAGACCGGGCGTGGGGTGCGGCACGTGAACCTCGGAGCCGCGAAGCTTGGCGATCGAGGCCATGTGTGCGAAGGCGGCGATGCGCGGGAGACGTGCGAGCATGGAAATGGCGACGTCGATTTCGTGCTCGGGCGTGATCACGTCTGGTTCGGCATCGAAGGCGTAGAGCAGCAGCACAGCGCGCTGGAGCACGTTCATGATGCTCGACGACACCGTGGTCATGGGGAACTCTTTGACGTACTCGTCGCTCAGATGTCTAAAGGCACCTAGGCGCTCGCAGAAGCCGTCGAGCTCTTCTTTGTTGGGTAGCGAACCCGTGATAAGCAGATAGGCGACTTCTTCGTAGCCGTAGCGATTCTCGGCCTGGGCATTGTTGACCAGATCCTCGATGCTGTAGCCGCGAAGCGTGAGCTTGCCCTGATCGGGCACGACCTTTCCGTCGACCTTGTTGTAGCCGTGCACATCCGAGATACGAGTGAGGCCCGCGACCACGCCCGAGCCGTCGGCATTGCGCAGGCCGCGCTTGACATTGTGCTCGACAAACAGGCCCTCGTCATAAGGGTCGGTCGGAAGGCCGTGGTAGAGGTTTTCGCTCTCAGGCGAAATCTGGCGGCTTGCTTCGTAATCCAGAACCAGGCGGCTCAAGTGGTCATCGAAGCGGTAATAGATTTTCTTGGCGTCGTAGGCCATGCGCGCTCCTCTCCGGGCCGCATCGGGGTGACTTGCATGGGCATGCGCGCGTCAGGCTATCCCCAGCGGCCTGTTCGCTACAGGCGGTACATAAAGTTAAAGACGTCCTCGCGCTGAATGGACACGTTGACGCCCGAAAGCTCGCCGGCCTCGGCCAGGGCCTTCTGCAGCTCGGCGAAGTCGAGCTTGGACTCGGCGGTGTCGGCCAGCATGGTCATGGTGAAGATGTCCTCGATAATGGACTGCGTAATGTCGCGGATGTCGACATTGGCTTCGCCCAGGACACGGGTGACGCCGGCGACGATGCCGGGGCGGTTCTTGCCAAGGACGGTGATGACGATACGGGAGGACGAGATCTCGGCCATGGGAAACCCTTTCGCGTGTTGGCGGCGCGCGACGGCGCTCCGCTACGGTACAGTGTTCATCATTGTACCTGTCTGGCGCAAAAAAGGCGCGCTCGCTGCGGCGTTACATGCCTGCAACATGAGCGTAAGGGGGAAGGCCGCACGGGGAAGAGCCGTCTGGCGCGTGTCCGGCTCGTGTTGGGTTGATTTCCGATCTCAGCCGAACACATTGAGCGGACAGGCCGTTCCCGCAGTCAGTCGAACGCCTCCGACGGCTGATTCCGAACTGGAAGCGGAGGGCATCCCCGCCCTTCGGTAGGGGATACCGCTCCGCGGCGCATGCCGCGGGCGGCGCCCCTATCGGACCACCGTGACCTCAGTTGGGATGGGCCCAGCACTGCCGCGTACTCGGTGAGCTAGAGCCAACTGTTCGTCTTCACGTCGCGTATGGCGATATTTCGGTCGTCCGGCTCGGTGATGCCGTAGCCGAACGCCTGGAGCGTCTCGATGGACTCCTGGATCCTCTGTTGGAACATGGGACCCGGATCGACCCTCGGCCCGAGGTGCCCGCGCCAAAGGCACGGCGTGGCGCGCAGCATGTTATGGATTTTGGAGATGGGCTCGATGTCGGCGTAGACGTTGAGCGTCGCCATGGCGTCCTTGTGGCCGAGGATCGATTGGAGCGCCTTGATATCGCCGCCTTGGCGGATCCACTGCGTTGCGAACGTGTGGCGAAGGCCGTGGAACGTGATCAGCTCGTCGTTGGTGCCCATGAGGCCGTTGGTCTCCGAGAACGTCTTGAACGCCCTGCGGATATAGCTTGTCGTCGCGAAGGTCGCGCCCGGCTCCGACAGGATGTAGCAGTCCCCGATCTCGACCGCCCCGGTAAGGCCGCGCAAGCGCAGCTTTCCGCAGTCGATCTCGTGGGTCTCCTTCAGGAAGGGGAGTAGGCCGACCGGGTCGATGGGAATGGCCCTGGAATCATGGGTCTTGGTGTCCTTGATGAAGGAACCCATCCCCTTCGTGTGCGCCACCGAGTGCCTGACCGAGATCAGGCCCGTCTCGAAATCCACGCCGCACCACCTAAGGCCGAAGACCTCGCCGATTCGCATCCCCGTGTTCAGGGCGAGCAAGACCGCCCTCTAATCCTCGGCGGACCAATCGAGTCCGAACTCTTTTCTGGCATCCTCTTCGCTCATGACTTCGAGAAGGTCTCCAGGTTGGCAACGAAGGGCGAGGCATAGCTGCTCGAGTGTGTTGAAGCGAATGCCGCGAATATGCCCTTTTTTAATACGGGACAGGTTCACGGGCGTGGTTCCAATCCTTTCGGCAAGTTCGTTCGAGGAAATCTTTCGCTCGGCCATGATCTTGTCGAGGCGAACAATTACGGGCATGGCGTTTCCTTACGCAATCTCGTCGGAGTCGAGGTACAGCTCTCGGGCGTACAAGAAGAGCTGGGAAAGCATGAACAGGACGATGCCGAGAACCAGAGAGGTCCAATCGAATGATGAAGCGATCTCTTGGGCGCCGACGGCCCCCTCGCCGCCAAACATCGAAACGGAGGTTTTGAGTGAGCCGGCGTAGAGGCTGGTGGCAGCTTGAACAACGAAGAGAATGCCGAGCACCTTCAAGCATGTCGCAGACCCTTTCTTGAAGGGGTCTCCGCTCTTGATCGTCCACACGAGAACGGCGCTGAGGATGGTCGTAGCGATACCGATGACGGCAGGGACCAATGTCGAGATCGCAAGGGCTGGATACGCGGGGGAGTCTACAATCACAGGGTTGTCGAGCACTTCGATTGCTGGCTTTAAGGAGAACGCCACTTGTGCGATGGCGGTGACGCAAAGGGCCGCAGAGGCTATCGCACATGCGATGCGGAAGGAATGAAGCCGGGGAGTGCGATTGTCGGAACTCATAATAACCTCCGAAGAATTTAAAAAACTCAGGTTACTTTTTAACAGTTTATGTTAAATTGACTTTGCCGGCAAGTAATCACAGTATGCTGCAACCGAAACCCCTCTAGATTGGAGAGGATTATGTTCAGTACTGTTAAGTCGTGTAAGCTCTTGGTTTTCCTCGGCCTCGCTCTTTGTCTGTTGCTGCCGGGAGCCCCCGCTTTTGCGGATACCCCGATGCCTCCTTCCCAGGAGAGCAGCCAGTGTGCCCTCGTTGAGCCCCTCGGGTATACGGACGACGTCGTCGATACCTACTGGAGCTACAGCTGTCCTCGCGGCGTAAGCGGGCACAGCATCTCGATGTTCAACATCTCTTACAAGACGATCTCCTACCGAAATGGCTATCGCCGATCCGCGCATCATAGGGAATCCCGCCTCGCTGCAATGTGTTCCTGTGGTGTTCTTGGCACAACTGATAAATGGCAATTTGTCTATAGCACCTACTAGATGCGAGGAGGGGCCGAGCATTTTGTTCGGCCCCTCTGTTCCGACTGGATGAGGTTAAGGTTGGCGATGAATATGCTCAAAATCTCGAAGGCAATCTTTAGGTCGCTCCTCTCCTCCAGGTCACTCTGTGTTGCCGTTGTTGCGTTGATGGTTCTTTGTGCTTTGCCCGTCTTCAGGAGCGCGGCTGGCATCGACGGACGGGTTGAATACCTCGAGTCGGGAATAACCCGTGTTGAGCAGGAATTGTCAGCATCCTATGCGGATGCGCTTGTGAATGCGGGGGAGGAGGGCGTCTATACCTCTTCATCAAGCATGCCCGCGCTTCTGTACCCTCTTGCCGCGGGGCGTCTTGTCTTGGCGCCGCTCTCTCCTCTGCTTCCGTTTCTGCAGGTATCGGATGGAGCGTACTCCTTTTATGACGGATCGAAGGAGTACTTGCTATGGGCCGCAACGGCCGTTGCCGTCTCGTTCCTTGCCGCGCGTCTTAACAAACGTGAAAAACTCATCATCCAGGCACCGATGGGTGAGCTGGGCAGGCTTGTTGCATCGAGCGTATGGGCGAGTGTTTTTGCGATGCTTGCCGTCTTCGCCGTCAATCTTCCAGGGATAATCGCCGCACTTGTGAAGAATGGCCCGGGCTCGCTGTTTTATCCGATAGGCTACGTTCAATATGCGACTCCGGTTATCAAACCGGCTTGGCTGGTGTTCGCACAGACGGCCATCTTGCAATTCTTGGTGGCGGCGTTCATCTCGCTCGTCGTTCACCTTGCCGTGAAGATTGCCAATAACCCTACGCTTGGAATCGTGTTCGTATGTGCCCTGATGGGGGCGACGATGGTTCCCGGGTATTACGGAAGATCCATCGCTTTACGTGAGTTCGCCCTGTTGAATCCCCTTACGTATGCGAACACTGAGTTGACCGTCGGCGCCTATAGCCCGTACCCGACAACGCAGATAGTGAATCTGCCTGGACTTTGCTTCGAGCGTGGCGCGATTACCCTCGTATGCGCAATCGGGATCGAGGTGCTGGCAATTAGCCTGCTTTGCGTTGCTGGAAAGAGCGGCTGCGCGCCCCCGATGTCCCCGATTTGTCTTGAGAGAGGTTCCTTCACCGCATCGAGAACGACAGCCCGTTCGAGCGCTTGTGCCTCCGCCGTTGCATACGTAAGAACGATGGGGAAGCTGCTCCTGCATTCTCCTGCCCTCGCCGTATGCGCGATTGCAATGTCGACGGCGATGCTGGCCCCGGCTCTGGTCGAGGTGTTTCCTGACGCTGGTGACGTTTCCGCTGTTCGGTATAGGGATGGGGAGCTCCGTTCAATAGATCGGTATCTAGAGCAGGACGCTGCGAATATAGACGTCGAGGGCAAAGCGGCCCTGGAAGGCATGCGAGATGCTCTTTCGGGTTTCGTATACGCGCCCACGCCTGCGGAGGGGTTTCGAAGCCTTGCGACGTACGAGCGCGCTCGAGGCGAGCTGGGCGCGGCAGATGCGACCCTCCTGCAATCGATCGGAATCGAGCCGGAGACTCCTTCTCGTGCGGAGGCGCGCGCCCTTCTGCTCGAGTCGATCGCGAGCTTGCCGGACCCCAAGGTTTACGAGTTAAGTGCGAAGATGCCCCCATTAATCCTCCTTTCCTATCTCCAGGCAGCGCTTCCTTCCTTGTTTTGGCTGTTGCCCGTGGTTGTCACATCGCTTGCGTGCACCTACCTGCGGTGCCGTTCCCTTCTGGTTTTCCAAGTCCCCGCAACAGCGCATGTGCGTTTTCTGACGGCTGTTGCGCTGGCTCTCCTGCTTGGCTTGGTGCTGCTTTTGGTGTCGATGGTTCCCGCTGCGGTTGTGTCCTTGATTAAGAACGGTGCGGGTGGATCGGAGTATCCCGTCGCTCTCATTCGGGCGGGAGCTTCGACAACGTCCATGGTGGGGGAGGCGGTGTTGTGCAGTATTCCGTTGCTGGTCATGGCATACGGCGTGATTTCCGTCGTCGCTGCGTTGACAGCAGCGATTAGCCGCAACCCCGTTGTCACCGGAGTGGTTTGCGCGGTTCTCCTGGTGTTGGGTTCGTTGAGCGCTCATGTTGAAAGCGCGGGCATGGGCGTCGCGCTGCTGGCTCCATTCGCCTCGTTTGATCCCGCTTCCCAGGTGGGGACGATTGGGTTCCTTGGGCGAGGGACGAACGCGATGCCTTTTGGAGAGGTCGTCGGCGCATCGGGCGCTCTGCTGGTGGTCTTGGGCGCCGTATCTCCGTTGATGGTGCGCCTGAGTGTTCCAAAGATCGAAAGGGGATGATCTCGATGATTGACCTTCAAACGCTGACGATCTCTTATGGAAAGAAGGTGCTCGTAGATTCGGTGAACGCTGAGTTTGCCCCGGGTACGGTCTACGGTCTCGTCGCTCCGAACGGGCATGGAAAGACGACGTTGCTGCGTGCGATGGCAGGTTTGCCGGGTCCTCGCGTGGACGGGAGCATCGTTCTGGATGAGGTGCAGGGTACGGGTGCGAGAGAGGTCCGTTCTATGATCTTCTATGCACCTGGTGAGGGGACGCTGCTGTATCCCGGATTGCGTGCGGAAGATCACCTCAAGATGGTTTGCGATATGTGGCCGCACGCTCGCGATATCGAAGAGATAGTGGAACAAACGCAGATAGGCGAGTTCGCGAAGATGAGGATCCGCACTCTGAGCCAGGGCATGAAGCAGCAGCTTACCCTGGCGATTGCGTATGCGACGGGCGCGCGGTACCTTCTATTAGATGAGCCCATGAACGCGCTCGACCCCAGCAGGGTGGACTTGCATTCCGAGATTCTCAGGAAGCTGGCCGATTCTGGTACGTGCATCATCATGTCATCCCACATCTTGGATTCGGTCGATAGGCTGTGCGATGAGATTCTGTTTTTGAAGGATGGGAGGCTCATTAGAAGCATTCCGCAAGATGATGCTGCGCCGAAGTCTCCTGGATCCCATTTCGCAAAGCCTGCCGGACGCGCCGAGGGTGCGCTAAGCACGTATCGGCGACTCTACGAAAAGGGCGGGTAGAAATGCAAGTTAAAAATCTATGTGGTCAATATGATGCCGTTGAACCCGCGTATCGATACCGCTCAGCCATTCGCCTCGCCCCCATCGCACGCATCTTCATTCGGTCTGTTACTTTTAATCTAACGATTCTTTGAGGAATGCAGGTGCTTCTGAATGTACTGTCGACTTCTTCTCAAACTAATCCTAAGAGACAAGGCCGTATGGATTTCCACGCTCGTTCTTGCTGCAGCCTTTTCCGTCCCCATTGCGTTCAATTCACCCATCTACGGCCCCTTCTTTATGAAGCAGGGCATGCAGGGCTTTGTCGACGCATTCAATACGCGCGCGCCCCAGGCCAGCGGCACAGACCTATCGCCAGAGCAGCAAGATGACGCTGAGCTTGCAAGATACGCGAACGCCGCCCTCGCCGCTCAAACCGACGCCGCCTTTCTCGACTCTGCCGAGAGCTACTACGCGCTCATGGACGAGGGCTTCCAATCCGGGTCCATCGTGGGGGACCAGGAGACCAATGACGCAGAGCTCGCATATTGCCGCGCTCTGAGCAGCTCCGGCATCGCGGATATCCCGGCCTCCGCAAACGACCTGCCGTTCCTCTCCTTCCTGCCCTACGCCATTGCCCAGGCGCCGTCCTTCCTTCCCTTCATCCCCTTCCTTCTCTCGTCGATACTCGTGCTCGGCGCCACAAGGCCCGGGACCCTGGCGGCAAAGGCGCCCGTGCCCAAATTCCGGCGCCTTATCCAAACCGTGTTTTCGATAATTGGCGCGGGGACCGCGATGCTCCTCGCCGGCCTTGCGCCCGGGAGTATTTACGCCTTGGCCCTAAACGGCTTCGGGCAGATCGGGTACCCGATCGCCTTCTTCCATAACGGCGCGCTCACTACCACGACCGCGGGAGACGTCTTCACGACCATACTTCTCGCGCTGCTCGCGGGTGGAACCTTGATATCCGTTTGTTCCGTCGTCCTATCGACCGCAACGAGGCGCGTCTTCGCGGGCCCCCTTACCTCCGCGTTGCTTGTCGCGGCCCCGGCATTCCCGTTATTGTCCGATTCGGCACTGGGGCATAATGCCGCGCTCGAGCTCCTGCCGCTGGCCGTGTTCTCGCCTATCGAGGCAACGGGTTACGTAGGATGCTTCCCAACAGAATTCATTGACTCCGGTTCAAGCGGTGCATCGATGCTTGCCGTGGCCCTGATATACGTCGCGGTCTTTTTTGCGGTCGGCGCCGTTGCGACACGTTCGCCCAAACAGTCTGAACCCGCGAAAAAGCGCCATGGGCTCGAGCTTCTGGACGTGAGCGTGGGATACGGAAGCACGACGATACTTTCAATCGGATCGCTTTTCTTGAGCCCGGGAACGGCGGCGGGCCTCATTGCTCCCAACGGCTCGGGGAAAACCACCTTTCTTGAAGCGCTGTCGGGCCAATTTCCCACCCGTATCCACTCGGGAAGCCTGGTGGCAGACGGAATCAGCCAACGTCAATCAGCCGAATTTGCAGAACTCGTCTACCTGAGCTCTTCAGGCGGCACGGATCTTTACCCCACGCTATCAGCCCTCGAGCACCTTGCTTTCGTTAGGGATGCGTGGAAATCGGCCGCCGACATCGACTCGCTCTGCAGCTCCCTCGGAATCTCCCCATATCTCGACAAGCCGGCCCGTAAACTCTCGACGGGAATGAAGCAGCAGGTAAAGCTTGCCATGGCGATAGCGACCGATTGCCCGTACCTCATCCTCGATGAACCGCTGAACGGCCTCGATCCGGGAAAGCGGAAAACCTCCTGCGACGCGATGCGCAGCGAGGTGGCGCGGGGACGCAGCGTGCTCATTTCAAGCCATCTGCTCGACGACCTGGCAGACCTCACCGACTCGTTCTACTTCATCGAGGCCGGCACGCTCGTGGAAAAGATCAAGTCGTCCTCGCAGACGCTCAAGCAGGAATACCTCGATACATACGAAGGATGAATGTGGGGGAGTGTTCGGATGATAGTTGATATTCAAGGGCCAGCTCGTGTCGTGCCGAAAAGACCGTGAACCTTTTGTGGGACATGCGGCGCCGTGGTACCATAGCCGAGTTTGTTGTCTTGGTCGGAAACCAAGACGCCTTATGCGCTGATCGGTAACCAGCGCCTGACCAATAAGGAGTCCTACCATGAAGCAGGGTATCCATCCCCAGTATGTCGAGTGCACGGTGACGTGCTCCTGCGGCAACACCTTCAAGACGCACGCTACCGTGTCCGAGATGAAGGTCGAGCTTTGCAACGAGTGCCACCCGTTCTACACCGGCCAGCAGAAGTTCGTCGACACCGGTGGACGCGTCCAGCGCTTCGCCGACAAGTTCGGTGGCGCCGCTGCCGCCCAGCTCAAGAAGGCTGAGGAGGCCAAGGCTGCCAAGGCCGCCAAGGCTGCTGAGGCCGAGGCCGCTCGCAAGGCCGCCGCTGAGGCTAAGGCTGCCGAGAAGGCCAAGCGTGCTGCTAAGTTTGCCGAGGAGGCTGCCAAGCAGGCCGCCGAGGCTCCCGCAGAGGCTCCCGTCGAGGAGGCCGCTGCCGAGGCCGAGACCACCGAGGCTGCTGAGTAAATAGCTCGCCGCGGAATCACTCGCATTCATGGCATGAGGGCCGTGCATCCATTTGGGTGCGCGGCCCTTTTCTTTTTATTGGTGCAAGCTAACCTGTCCCCGTGGCACCAAATGGCAGAGAGACGGCGTTTGCTCAGATAAAACCTGCCAAAATAAACCCGTTCCATTGCGGCAGGTTGGTCATAGTTATTACGTGGCGGTCGAGCTCGACCGTATAGGCCGCGCCTTGTTTGGCTAAAGTACAATCATCTGTGTTTAACTCGCCCGCAGCTGCACGGCGTGGGCGATGGCCAAAAAGGAAAACCACATGGGATTCATGTCAAAGCTGCTGTCCTTTGGATCCGATAAGGACCTTAAGCGCTACTACAAGATCGTCGACCAGATCAACGGTCTTGAGCCCCAGTTTGAGAAGATGACCGAGGAGGAACTCCGCGGCCAGACCGATAAGTTCCGCGAGCGTTACGCCAACGGCGAGTCGCTCGACGACATGCTCCCCGAGGCCTTTGCCACCGTGCGCGAGGCTTCCAAGCGCACCATGGGTATGCGCCACTTTGACGTGCAGCTCATTGGCGCCATGGCGCTGCACGAGGGCCACATCGCCGAGATGAAGACCGGCGAAGGTAAGACCCTCGTCTCCACGTTGGCCGGCTATCTCAACGCTATTGCCGGCAAGGGCGTGCACGTCGTCACTGTCAATGATTACCTTGCCAAGCGCGACTCCGAGTGGATGGGCCGCATCTATAAGTACCTGGGCATGACCGTCGGTCTGCTCCAGAACAACATGCCGCTCGAGCTCAAGCGCCCGGCCTACCAGGCCGACGTCACCTACGGCACCAACTCCGAGTTCGGTTTTGATTACCTGCGCGACAACATGGTCACTCGTCCCGAGCAGCGCGTGCAGCGCGGCCACAACTACGCCATCGTCGACGAGGTTGACTCCATCCTGATCGATGAGGCTCGCACCCCGCTGATCATCTCGGGCGCTGGCACCAAGTCCGCCAGTACCTACAAGGACTTCGCGCGTGCCGTGCGTGGCCTTGAGCGCGGCGAGGACGTGTCGCACGACATGCTTACCGCCACCGAGGACGTTGAACCCACGGGCGACTACGTCATGGACGAGGCCAAGCACACCATCGCCGCCACCGAGCGCGGTCTTAAGAAGATCGAGCGCCGCCTGGGTATCGATGACATCTATGCCGATCTCTCCGGCCAGCTGGTCAACCACCTGCAGCAGGCGCTGAAGGCCCAGTACATGTTCCACCGCGACAAGCAGTACGTGGTCACCAACGGCGAGGTCAAGATCGTCGACGAGTTCACCGGCCGCATTATGGAAGGCCGCCGTTACTCCGAGGGCCTGCACCAGGCCATCGAGGCCAAAGAGGGCGTGCTCGTACGCGAGGAGAACCAGACGCTGGCCACCATCACCTTGCAGAACTACTTCCGTCTGTATGACAAGCTCTCCGGCATGACCGGCACGGCACTCACCGAGGATGCCGAGTTCCGCGAGATCTACAAGCTGCCCGTCGAGGTCATCCCCTCCAACAAACCCGTTCAGCGTGTTGATCACGAGGACCTGGTGTACCGTACCATTCAGGCCAAGTACAACGCCGTCGCCGACGATGTCGAGCAGCGTCACGCCAAGGGCCAGCCGGTCCTGGTGGGCACCGTCTCCATCGAGAGCTCCGAGAAGCTGTCGGCCGCCCTTACCAAGCGCGGCATCGCGCACGAGGTCCTCAACGCCAAGCACCATGAGCGCGAGGCTCATATCGTTGCCCAGGCCGGACGCTACGGCGCCGTGACCATCGCTACCAACATGGCCGGTCGTGGTACCGACATCCTGTTGGGCGGCAACCCCGACGAGCTGGTGCGCGAGCGCCTTGAGTACGAGGGCCTGACCATGGAGGACGTGACGCCCGAGCAGCTTGAGCAGTTTAACGCCGAGGCCAAGGAGACCTGCAAGGCCGAGCGCGAGCGCGTGCTTGCCGCCGGCGGCCTGACCGTTATCGGCACCGAGCGCCACGAGTCCCGTCGTATCGACAACCAGCTGCGCGGCCGCTCCGGCCGTCAGGGCGATCCGGGCGAGACCCAGTTCTACCTGTCGCTCGAGGACGACCTCATGCGCCTGTTCGGCGGCGACAAGATGGACCGCGTCTCCAAGATGATGGTCACGGCCGACATGGGCGACGACATGCCCATCCAGCACAAGATCATCTCCAAGGCCGTCGAGAGCGCCCAGCACAAGGTCGAGAGCATCAACTTCTCCATGCGCAAGAGCGTCCTTGAGTACGACGACGTCATGAACAAGCAGCGCCAGGTCATTTACGCTGAGCGCAATAAGATTCTGGACGGCAAGGACCTGACCGACCACATCACCGAGGTCATGCACGACACCGTGTACCGCTGCGTTCAGGAGTTCTGCACCAAGGACAGTCACGATGGCGAGCGCGACCTGGAGGGCCTGCGCAAGTGGGCTGTGGAGCTCACCGGCCACATCGATACGCCGAAGTTCCCCGACGAGGATTATGAGGCTCTGGCTGCCGATGTCCTGGCTTACGTAGAGAAGTGCTACAACATGAAGGCCGAGCGCTTGGGCGAGGACCTGATGCGCGAGCTCAACACCCAGGTCATGCTGCGCGTCATCGATACCCGCTGGATGAACTACCTGCAGGAGATGGACTATCTCAAGACCGGCATCGGCCTGCGCGGCTTTGGCCAGCGCGACCCGCTGGTCGAGTACAAGACCGAGGCCTACGGCGCGTTCCAGATCCTCGTCGACACCATGTACGAGGATTACCTGCGCACGGTTCTGCGCATCGAGATCAAGGCTGCCCCGCGTGCCGTGGAGCACAAGGAGGAGCCCGCGCTCGAGCGTGCGCACTTCTCCGGTCCTGCCGAGGTCGATGGTGACAACGGCGACTCGGTGCTGCGCAAGCAGGCGCAGGTGCAGGCCCGCACGGCTGTCCAGGGTGGTCCGGCTGCCGTCAACAACGGTGGCAAGGTGACCACCTATCGCAAGTCCGAGAGCGACGATCCGTACGTCAACGTGGGCCGCAACGACCCGTGCCCCTGCGGTAGCGGCAAGAAGTTTAAGTACTGCCACGGCAGGAATCGTTAATGGCTGAGGCTTTAGAGGTAACGCCCGCCGAGCTGGACGCGTTTGCGGACCGGCTCGGCGAGGTCGAGTCGTATCTCCACTTGGACGAAAAGCGCACGCGCGTGACCGAGCTCGAGGCCAAAAGCGTGGCCCTCGGCTTTTGGGATGACGCCGACGCCGCCCGTGCCACCATGGAGGAAATCGCGCGCACCAAGGAAGATATCGCTGCCGTGGACAACGCGCGCGGCGAGCTTTCCGATGCCCGCGCCGCGCTGGAGCTTGCCGAGGAGATGGGGGATGACCCCGATGCCGCCGCCCTTCGCGAGGAGGCTACAGCCACGGCTGAGCGCCTGGCCCGTGCCATCGATGAGTTTGAGCTTTCGAGCTGGTTTACCGGTGAGTTCGATCACGGCGATGCCATTGTGACCATCAAGCCCGGACAGGGTGGTCTGGAGGCCCAGGACTGGACCTTCATGCTCTTTAAGATGTACATGAAGTACTGCCAGCGTCGCGGCTGGAAGGTCACGATTAACGACTGCCCCGCTGCTGAGGTCATCGGCATCGACCGCGCGACCTTTACCGTCGAGGGCAAGGACGCATTTGGCATGCTGCGCGCCGAGGCCGGCGTCCACCGCTTGGTTCGCATTAGCCCCACCGACGACAAGAAGCGCCGCCAGACCACGTTTGCCGGCGTCGAGGTCATCCCCGTGCTACCCGATGATATCGACATCGAGATCAGTCCCGATGACATCCGCGTGGACGTGTACCACGCGAGCGGCCCGGGCGGTCAGGGCGTTAACACCACCGACTCCGCCGTGCGCGTGACGCATTTCCCCAGCGGCATTGTGGTCACCTGCCAAAACGAGCGCAGCCAGATCCAGAACAAGGCCGCGTGCATGCAGATCCTCAAGGCTCGCCTGTACGAGATTGAGCTCGAGAAGCGCGCCGAGGCCCTGGATGAGATTCGCGGACCCAAAACCACGATTGGTTTTGGCAACCAGATCCGCAGCTACGTGCTCTACCCGTATCAGATGGTTAAGGACCTACGCACGGGCGTTGAGACCAGCAATGTCGAGGCCGTTCTTGACGATGGCGACCTGGACCCGTTTGTTATTGGCTACCATCGCTGGGCCACTGGCAACGCTGACGCGGAGATCCCATCTGCATAAACCGCCCGGTTTATGTGGAAATGGATAAAACCCTCCGAGCAGGGTGGTTTTGTATCCAAAGCAAACCCTGCGCAGGGGTGGTTTTTGTTCGGCGAATCGGTAGAATCGAATACAGCAAGAAGTTCGAAGCGCATCCGTTTGGGTGCGCTTTTTTGAGGGAGGTAGCATGGCATATCGTCTGGACATCAAGCGCATTCTATCGATGAACTTCTTTCACGACCTGCCCCAGATTATGTTGGGGTGCGCTCTGGCCGCTATTGCGACCGACCTGTTTTTGATTCCCAACGGCCTTGCTGCCGGTGGTGTTACGGGCCTTGCCACCATTATCCAGGCGGTCGGCGCATCGCGCGGCATATCGCTTCCCGTTGGTATTCAGACGATCGTGATGAACGCCTTGCTGTTGCTGGTCGTTATGCGCGAGGGCGGCATGTTCTACGTGGTGCAGACCGCGACGGGCTTTGTGCTGCTGGGCTTCTTTACCGATCTGTTCGCCCCGTTTGTAGCACCTCTGGCGGATGCGGACCTGATGCTCCCTGCCATGTGGGGCGGCATTATTACAGGCATCGGTTACGGCATGGTGCTGCGCGCCGGCGCCAACACCGGCGGCTCGGACACGATTGGCCAAATCATCTCGCGTAATACCTCGCTGCCCGTGGGCTCGACCGTCATGGCGATCGATGTTGCCGTATGCGCGCTGTCGGCTCCGGTCTTTTCAATCGAAAATGCACTATATGCAGGCCTTTCGATGGTCATTAGCGGCTACGTGATCGATGCCGTGGTCGATGGTGGCAACAAACGCCGTATGGTACTCATCATCTCGGACAAGTTCCCTGATATCGCTGCCGATATCATGTATGGCCTGGGTCGTGGTTGTACCAAGTTTAAGGCGACTGGCATGTATTCGGGTGCCGAGAAGCCGGTGATCATGGTCATCGTGAACCGTCGAGAGCTCAATACCCTCAAGACGATCGTGCGCGAGCGCGATCCTCACGCCATTGTGACGGTCGCCGACGTTACGGAAGCTTTCGGCGAGGGATTCAAGGACATTAGCGCGTAGGGCCGACCGCGTCCCATCCAAAAGACGTTCACATTGATAAACCGTTTCATCAGCGGTTCTGCCTGCTAAATTGTTCAAATAATGATAAAAACTCTGGTAAAGCCATCAGTTTCCAGCATAATGAATGACGTACGTGCATTGCGGCTGTGTTGGGATTACCTTCGGTGCCGTGCGCATTTTGTCTAATGAGGATGAAAGGAAGGCACAATGAGCGACGAAGAGCTCAAAAAGGTTGCCAACGAGGTAAGGAAGGGCATCGTCACCGGCGTGCACGCTGCCAAGTCCGGCCATCCGGGCGGTTCGCTCGGCGCTGCCGACATCATGACCTATCTGTACTTTGAGGAAATGAACGTCGACCCGGCCCATCCCCGCAAGGCCGACCGCGATCGCTTTGTGCTTTCCAAGGGCCACTGTGCACCTGGTCTGTACGCTGTGCTCGCCGAGCGTGGGTTCTTCCCCAAGGAGGATCTTGAGACGCTGCGCCACATCGGCAGCCACCTGCAGGGTCATCCCAACATGAACGACACTCCGGGCGTTGACATGTCCACCGGTTCGCTCGGCCAGGGCATCTCCGCCGCCGTGGGCATGGCCGTTGCCGCCAAGCACTGGGGCGATACTTATCGCACGTACGCCCTGCTGGGCGATGGCGAGAGCGAGGAGGGCCAGGTCTGGGAGGCCGCCATGTTTGCCGGCAACCAGCAGCTCGATAACCTCTGTGTGATCGTCGACCACAACGGCCTGCAGATCGACGGTCCCGTCGAGGAGGTCAACGACCCCATGCCGCTCGCCGACAAGTTCCGCGCCTTTAAGTTCCACGTGGTGGAGCTTGCCGACGGCAACGATTTCGATCAGATCCGCGCCGCCTTTGCCGAGGCTCGCGCCACCAAGGGCCAGCCGACCGCCATTATCGCCGAGACCCTGAAGGGCAAGGGCGTGTCCTTTATGGAGAACCAGGTTGGTTGGCACGGCAAGGCCCCCAATGATGAACAGTTTGAGCAGGCCATGGCAGAGCTCACGGCCGCCGGAGAGGAGCTCTAGGATGGCAGACGTCAAGAAAATCGCCACGCGCGTAAGCTACGGCGAGGCCCTCGTCGAGCTCGCCAACGAGCACGATGACTTTGTGGTCCTCGACGCCGACCTGGCCGCCGCCACGCAGACCGGTAAGTTTAAGGCCGCCTGCCCCGACCGTTTCTTCGATGTGGGTATCGCCGAGAGCAACCTGATGGGTGTTGCCGCCGGTATCGCAACCACCGGTCGCGTTGCCTTCGCGAGCACCTTTGCCATGTTCGCCGCCGGCCGCGCCTTTGAGCAGGTCCGTAACTCCATCGGCTACCCGCACCTCAACGTTAAGATCGGTGCCACGCACGCCGGTATCTCGGTGGGCGAGGACGGTGCTACGCATCAGTGCTGCGAGGATATCGCCCTGATGCGCGTCATCCCCGGCATGACCGTTATCGTTCCGGCCGACGATGTCGAGGCCCGCGCCGTGACGCGCGCCGCCTACGAGTGCGACGGCCCCGTGTACATGCGCTTTGCCCGTCTGGCCTCGCCGGTTATCAACGACCCCGAGACCTACAAGTTCGAGTTGGGTAAGGGCATTGTCATGCGCGAGGGCGCCGATGTGACCATCATCGCCTGCGGCCTGATGGTCGGCGAGGCTCTCGAGGCCGCCGAGCAGCTTGCTGCCGAGGGCATCGATGCCGAGGTCATCAACATGCACACCATCAAGCCCATCGATGCCGACCTGATCGTCAAGAGCGCCACCAAGACCGGCCACGTCGTGACCGTCGAGGAGCACTCTGTGATCGGTGGCCTGGGCAGCGCCGTTGCCGACGTCCTGTGCGAGCAGTGCCCGACGCCGCTCAAGAAGATCGGTGTCAACGACACCTTCGGCGAGTCCGGCCCGGGTGCCGAGCTCCTGCACAAGTACGGCCTGGACGCCGCCAACATCGTGGCGACCACCAAGGAGTTCTTGGCATAAGGCAAGACGAGGCAAAGTATCGTCTCAACAACCACATCCAAGCCAGAACAGGGGTATCCCCAAAGAGGGCGCCCCTGTTTTTGTTGAATTTAAATTAGAGTCCTGCCAAGCAAAGGTCCCATGGGGAAACGGGCCCATCCCAACAAAGTGCAATTCAGACCCTTCCAACTTTGTATGCGCAGCATCTCAAGTTGGTGCGTCGGCCCCATAGTAGCCGCAGGCCGGGCGCAGGGTTACCTCCCAAATCTTTCCGCAGCGCATGGCCGGCGTTTGTCCGCAGCTCCGCAGGAGCAGGACAAATGCCGGCCATGCGCGAGGACGATTTGGGAGGTAACCCTGCGCCCGGTCGGTGAGACCCAAACCCCGCCATGCTTCTTATGTGCAGCAAAGCTAATGCTGCTAAAATACAAAGCGCTCATGTAGTTTAAACGCACGACGATAAGGAGCACCAGTGGGTAACCACTTCCGTACCTCCGGTGCGGGCGATGATGCCCCCAAGACGCAGACAGGCGTCCAGGGCAGTCGTTTCGCCACTCCGGATTCAGAGGGCCAGCCTGTTGCTCAGGCCCCCGCTCAGCCGGCAGATCAGGCACAGCCGGCATCCGATCCCTTTGCCTACAATCCCACCAGCGATGTCGCGCTTTCCGGCACGGCGGGTTTTGAGCCCGTTCAGGCCGTGACCGCTCGCGTGGAGCAGCCTCAGGCTGGCGCCGCCACGCCGCAGCCTACCATGGCCGGCATTCCCGACCCCATGGCCCCTGCGACGCCGGTTCCTCAGCCTGCGCAGTCCGGTCTCTTTGCCGCTATTCCCGATCCCACGCAGCCTGCTGCCCCGGTGGTCGAGAGCGATCAGGCCGCCGAGGTCGCAAGCCTCGATAACGCGCTCAACAACCCCGATTTTACGTCGGTGTTTGCGCCCATCGATCCGCAAGCCAGCCGCAAGAAGATGGCCAAGCAGGCCGGTGTCGAGCCCGTCATCCTTATGGAGCATGTCACCAAGATCTATCCGGCACAGCCCAACAAGCCTGCACTCGACGACATCAACATCGAGATCTATCCGGGCGAGTTCGTCTTCCTGGTCGGTCATTCCGGCTCGGGTAAGACCACGCTGCTGTCGACG
Organism: uncultured Collinsella sp.; assembly: GCA_958415625.1. Classification (GTDB taxonomy): domain Bacteria; phylum Actinomycetota; class Coriobacteriia; order Coriobacteriales; family Coriobacteriaceae; genus Collinsella. The sequence continues at coordinate 42,763 of CATYZI010000012.1, forward strand.
CTCAACCGCGACGTCAAGCCGACGAGCGGCCGCATCTTGGTTGCCGGTCAGGACCTCATGAAGATCAAGAACCGCAAGGTTCCGTTCCTGCGCCGTCAGATTGGCGCCGTGTTCCAGGACTTTAAGCTTCTGCCTCAAAAATCCGCCTACGAAAACGTGGCGTTTGCCCTGCAGTGCATCGGCAAGCCCAAGGGTGTCATTCGCAGCCAGGTTCCCGAGGTGCTGCGTCTGGTCGGCCTGGCCGATCAGATGGACTCGCTGCCCGATCAGCTTTCCGGTGGCGAGCAGCAGCGCGTTGCCGTTGCCCGCGCCATGGTCAACCGCCCGCCGCTGCTTATCTGCGACGAGCCCACGGGCAACCTCGACCCGGCGATCTCGCTGGGCATCATGAAGCTGCTCGAGCGCATTAACCGCACCGGCACCACCGTGATCGTGGCTACACACGACCGCGAGATGGTCGATAGCATGCACCGTCGCGTGATCGCCCTCGAGGGCGGCCACGTTATCCGCGACCAGGAGAGGGGAGGTTACGGCAACTATGGCACCAACTAACGTGGGCTACTCCTTCAAGGAGGCAATCAGCCACTTCTTCCGTAACTGGACCACCTCGCTCGGCGCCGTCATCACGATTTTCCTTTCGCTGTTTATCATCGGCTTGTTCATTATGGGCTCCGCGATGCTGAACTCCGTGATCGGCACCGTCGAGGATCAGGTTGTCATCAACGCGTTCATTAGCGATGACGCCGATCAGGCCGATGTTCAGGCTTTTGAGGCCGAGCTTAAGACGTGGAGCAACGTCAAGTCCGTGACCTACAAGGACAAGGATGACGCGCTGGCCGAGTATACGAGCAAGATGTCGGGCAACGCCGACGCTACCATGAGCGCGCTCGACGGTCAGAATCCGCTGCCGGCATCGTTTGCGATCGAGATGGACGATCCGTCCAAGGTCGAGAGCACGGCCGAGAAGCTCAAGGAGAACGCCGATTTCCAGAAGATCGCGGATGATGGCGATGTCAACGCGAGCGTACTGTACGGCCAGGAGGAAGTGAGCCGCCTGTTCCAGGTGACCAACTACATCCGCATTGCCGCCGTGGTACTCGTCGGCCTGCTGACCTTTATCGCGTTCATCTTTATCAACAACACGATTCGCCTGTCCATCACGGCACGTCGTCGCGAGATCGCGATCATGCGTCTAGTCGGCGCCAGCAACGGTTTCATTCGTGGCCCGTTTATCACCGAGGGCGTGCTGCAGGCCATTTTGGGCTCGCTGCTTTCCATCGGCGTGCTGGAGCTGCTGCGCAACCTGATGATTCCGCGTCTGCAGGAGAGCATCGGCTGGATGTCGTTTACCTTGCCGATGCAGTACTACCTGGTGACCTATGCTGCGCTGATTTTGGTCGGCGTGATTATCGGTCTCTTTGGTTCTGCCATTGCCATGCGCCGCTACCTGCGCGTGTAGGCATGCCTGGAATTCATTTCTTCCAACGGGTCGTCTCTTATGGGGCGGCCCGTTATTTTGATCCCTCGGGGACGGAGGAAAACGGATCACTCAGGGGGTCAGTCCGACCAAGTGATCCGTTTTCCTCCGTCCCCGAGGGATCATTTGCTTCCGTCCCATAGGGATCATTTGGGTAGACTCTTTGGAGTATGCAATCGATAGTTAGGAGGCGCCATGGGGCGCAACAACAAGCATAAGCGCGGTGCCCGCAACAAGCGTGGACCGGTGCGCAGCGAGCGCCGCCCGAGTCTGACCGGACGCGTGCAGCTCCATGAGCACAGCGCCTATGTCATAACCGAGAACGGCGACTATAAAGTCATGGGCCGCGGTAAGCGCGAGATCATGGATGGCGATATCGTCGCCGTGAGCATTAAGAACAGTCCGCACGGCGAGCGCCGCGCCGTGATTGAGGGCGTCGTCGAGCGCGCCGCCATTAGTGTGGTGGGCACGTACCAGACCGCCGGTCCGCTCGGTGTGATCGAGCCGCTCGATTCGCGTCTCAAGGCCGATTTCTTCATTTTGCCCGAGGATACCTCGGCCGAGCGCTTGGGCGTTCATCCCGGTGACGCTGTGGTCGCACACATTCTGACCTACCCGACGCGTTTGGAATCGGGAACGGTGACGATTGAGCGCCGCATTGGCGGCGATGACGCGCCCGACCTGGGCGTTCAATACGTAATGGCGCGTTATGGCTATACCGACAGCTATCCCGAGGCAGCGCTGGCCGAGGCCGAGGGGCTTTCGCTCGATGTGGCCGCGGCGCTCAAAGATCCGCTCCGGCGCGATCTGCGCGACCGTTTTGTCATCACGATCGACCCGGTCGACGCGCGCGACTTTGACGATGCCATTTCGCTGGAGCGTACGCCCGATGGCGGTTACAAGCTGGGCGTGCATATCGCCGACGTTTCACACTACGTGGCCTGGGACGGGCATATCGATCTTGAGGCGCGTCATCGCACGACATCGGTGTATCTGGCCGATCGCGTACTCCCCATGCTGCCCGAGCGCTTGTCGAACGACCTGTGCTCGCTTCGTCCCGACGAGGACCGTCTGGCGTTTACCGTCGATATTGAACTCGATGCGCAGGGCCACGTTCGCCACTACGATCCCTATCCCAGCGTGATTCGCTCGCGCGTACGCATGGACTACGACGGTGCCGAGGCGCTGCTGGTGCGTGCCGGCGCGGTGGAATATGGGGCGCTGGAGGGTGCCGCCGAGGATGTTGCGGCTGTAGAGACTTCGCGTGAGGAAGCGCTCGAGCGTGGGCTTGCGTGCGAGGAAACTGCTCGCGGCTATAACGTCGATCTGGGTGATTTTCTCGTCGCTGCGAACGAACTCGCCGAGCTTCGCCGCCACATTCGCCGTGCACGCGGTTCGGTCGACTTCGATACGGCTGAGATTCGCGCTCTGCTGGACGAGGACGGCGTGCCCGTGCAGATTGTGGCGCGCGAGCGTTCGTGTGCCACGTCGCTGATCGAGGAAGCCATGCTGCTCGCCAACGAGTGCGTGGCCGAGTGGCTGGCCGACCGTGATATCGAGGCCTGCTACCGCGTGCATGAAGACCCCAGCCCCGACAGCCTTCACGGTGCCGCCGTGGCACTGGCCCAGCTGGGTATTATCGACGACCGCCGTGCAGCCGGCATTGCCCTGGGAAGCCCCGATGAGCTGCAGGCCGCAGTTGATGCTGCCGCCGGTACGGCCAGCGCGCCGCTCGTCAACACACTGCTTCTGCGCAGCATGCAGCGCGCGCTGTATAAGCCTCGCAACGAGGGTCACTTTGCGCTCGCCGCGCCGTGCTACTGCCACTTTACGAGCCCCATCCGTCGCTACCCCGATCTGGTGGTGCACCGCGTGCTCAAGCTACAGTTGGCTTACGAGCGGCTGGGCGGCAAGGACGCCCTGGTCCGTACGCCGCGTCTGATCGGTAAGGGGCGCGAGTCGCTGCCGCGCATCCTGCCCCAGATCTGTCGCGCCTGCAGCGATGCCGAGCGCGCGGCCGACGCCGCCAGCCATGCGACGCAAAAGATCAAGATCGCCCAGTACTACGAGGATCGTCTGGGCGAGCGCTATACCGGAACCATCTCGTGGGTCAGCAGCATGGGTCTTTTTGTCCGCTTGGATCTGACGCAGGTCGAGGGCCTGGTCTCGATTAAAAGCCTGGGCAACGAGTGGTTCGAGTTCGACGAGGACGCGCTTACACTGACGGGCGCCGACACGGGGACTCGTTACGAGCTGGGCCAGCGCGTGATTATCGAGGTCTCGCGCGTCAATACCACGCGCGGACACTTGGACTTTAAGCTTATCCATTAGCCGAATCCCGACCGTACGGGAGTGAGGGCGGTCTTTCGGGGCCGTCCTCCGCATTTGAATCACGGCCGCGTCGCCGCCTTCTCGGCCGCCTATCCGCCTGCTATTTGGGAGGTAAAACCTATCAAAATAAACCTGTCCCTTTTTGGCGGGTTTACAAGAAAGCGGGGATGAGATGGCGACTGTGTACGGCTATGCGCGCGTGAGTTCGCGTGATCAGAACCTGAATCGGCAGTTTGATGCGCTGATCGCCTATGGGGTGGAGTCGGCGAATATTTATGCTGACCGTGCGAGCGGCAAGGACTTCGACCGTCCACGTTATCGCGATCTGCTGCGCGTGCTGGGGGATGGGGACGTGCTGGTGGTGTTGTCCATCGATCGCCTGGGTCGTAACTACAGCGAGATACTCGAGGAATGGCGGCTTATTACAAAAGAGCGCGGGACGGCCATCGTGGTGCTGGATATGCCGTTGCTCGACACGCGCGCAAAGGATGGAGAAGCGCCGGACGTGACGAGTACGCTGATTGCCGACATTGTGCTGCAGCTGTTGAGCTACGTGGCGCAGGTGGAGCGCGAGAACATCCATCAGCGTCAGGCGGAGGGGATTGCGGCGGCGCGGGCGCGAGGGGTGCGGTTTGGCCGGCCTCGCAAGCCATGCCCTCCGCAGTTTGAACTGGTGCGCGATAGTTATGAAGCGGGCGATATCACCCGTAGCCAGGCGGCAAAGCGCCTGGGTGTGTGCGTGGGGACGTTCGATCGCTGGATGCGCGAGGCGGGTTAGGAGACAGCAGCTCTGTTGCTTCTTGTTGCGATTCAAATTTTGCTACAACGAGACTGCTATTTAGACTACACTCGCTCATATTTAAAAAGACGGAGGTTGGCCATTGGCGCACGCGAAGAAAATAATCGGGTGGACCGCGATCGTTCTGTTCGCCGCAACGCTGGTGGGCATCTGGGTGCTGACGGAGCAAAACACGGTGCAGACGTCGCTGCTGAGCGAGTCCACCGCGCGTGTGGTGGAGGGTCAGGCTGCGAACGTTCAAGCTGCCGACATTACGGGTGAAGCTCAGGCGGGGGACGGCATGGCTGAGGGCACCGATTCGGCTGCTTCGACTGCCCGGTCTGGCCGACTTGCTTCCATTCGCATGTGGGTAGGCGCAAACGTCCGTCGCGTCGCCCATACCGTAGAGTTTTTCTTCGTCGGAATGTTCGCTTCGGTGATCGTGGTTTGCTTTTCCAGGCGTCCGTGGAGCGTATGCTCCCGTTGCGTGCCTGTATTGCTCTTTTGCGCCGCCTGCTCCGTTGGCGATCAGGTACATAAGATCTTTGTTCCCGGCAGGCATTTCGACGTTATCGATTTAGGATTCGATGCTGCGGGCTATGTCACCGCCATGCTGTTGGTATTGCTGGCGGCGGCGTTAGTGCGCCATGCGACTCGGCCGATCGGCGCCCATGCGAGGCGCTAGCCGGTAACAAACCCGTTTCTGATCATGCGACCTTGTTGAATTATTTTGTGTCGCGCGTATTTCCGAGCGGTCGGATTTGAGGGGCGAGCGGTAGAACGCTCGCCCTTTGTGCGCCACGATGCGGCACAATGTACCGCAAAAGCTGTTTGTATCCGGTACGAATCGTTCGTTGGTCTTTAATTCTTCTCAACGGAGGTGTTTGAGATGGCAAACGGATTGCTTTTGCGGCTTCGCGAGCGTGAGCTCAGCGCGAGCCCGGCGGAACGCAATGTCATCGCATATGTAAGCGCTCATCCGCACGAGGTGGTCGGGCTGTCCGTCCGCGGTCTTGCCGATGTCACGTTCTCCTCGCCCTCGAGCATTTTGCGCTTTTGCAAGCGTTTGGGTTTTGCGGGCTACAAGGAGTTCCAGCGCGAACTGATTGCCGAGCTGGCGCTCTTAGGTGACAAGAAAGACATAGCCCTCGAGGACATCTCCATGGATGACAGCGTCGAACGTATCGTGGGGAAGGTGATGAAAAGCAACGTGCGCACAATCGAGGCGACGGCGCGAACGCTCGATTACACCGTCTTGGAGCGATGCGCGGCCCGTCTTAAGCGGGCACGCGCGGTCAATCTGTTCGGTATTGGTGCCTCTCGTTTGGTCGCGCACGACCTGGCGCAAAAGCTCATGCGTGTCGACAAAGAGTGCCATCTGTACGACGACTGGCATGATCAGCTCTTATGTGCCAAGAACATGCATGAGGGCGATATGGCAATCGCCTTTAGCTACTCGGGCTTGACGCAAGAGGTGCTGGACTGCACCGCCGAGGCTCAACGCCACAACTGTCCCGTTGTGGCCGTTACCAAAGTAGATGGATCATCCAAGCTTGCCACCATGGCCGATGCCGTGCTCGGCGTCGCTGCGAGTGAACCCTTGGTCCGCAGCGGTGCCATGGCTTCGCGTATGGCCCAGCTTATGGTTGTCGATGCCCTGTACGCTGCTTACGTTGCCAGCGACTACGAACGGGCGACGCATGTCATTAAGCAAAACTACATCGAGAAACAGGAAAGATGAGGTGAATGAAATGCTCGATTTAACAAAATTCACGACCGAACAGCGTAATCAAAGGTCAATGGACCTCGATACGATGACATCGCTGCAGATCGTCACGACGATGAACGATGAGGATCTTCGTGCCGTCCAGTCGGTCACGAAAGTGTTGCCCCAGGTTGCCATGGCAATCGACTGGGCTGCTGAGGCACTCGAGCGCGGCGGGCGCGTCTTTTACATGGGCGCAGGCACCAGCGGTCGTCTGGGCGTACTCGACGCTTCGGAGTGTCCGCCCACGTTTGGCGTGTCACCCGATCTGATTGTCGGGCTCATTGCCGGAGGCGAGACGGCGTTTATCAAGGCTGTCGAAGGTGCCGAAGACAGCGAGGAGCTTGGCGCGAGCGACCTGCGGGAGCGTGGACTCTCGGACAAGGATCTTGTCGTTGGCCTGGCGGCAAGCGGTCGTACTCCCTATGTGGTGGGCGGCCTTGCGTGCGCCAAGGCAACTGGGTGCAAGACCATTGCAATTGCCTGCAACCAAGGGTCGAAGATCGGGGAGAGCGCAGATCTTGCCATTGAGCCCGTGCCCGGTCCCGAGGTGCTGACCGGCTCAACGAGGCTCAAGGCGGGAACGGTTCAAAAGCTCATTCTCAACATGATTTCGACCGGTGCCATGGTCAAGATCGGCAAGGTATACCAAAATCTGATGGTCGATGTGCAGCAGACGAACGAGAAGTTGGTGGTGCGCGGCCAGAATATCGTGATGGAGGCGACCGGCTGCACGCGCGAGCGCGCTGTTCAGGCGCTTGCAGATGCCGGCGGCCACGTAAAAACCGCTATTGTCTCGGTACTGCTGGACTGCGATGCCGAGCAGGCTGCGGTGGCTCTTGAGCGGGCGCGAGGCCATGTCCGTGCTGCGGTGAGTGGCCATGAGAAGAGCAATGCCGACGCCCAATAGGTGCGCGGCGTGAGCTGATATGACATCCAGATGAGATACCCAATACAAGGAGGAGTTATGACGAACAAAGAGCTGGCCCAAAAGCTGTTGGACCTTTTGGGCGGTAAAGATAACGTGCTCGCAAACGCGGCGTGCATGACGCGCCTGCGCGTGACTGTCAAAGACACGGGCAACGTCGACACGGAGGGTATTAAGGCACTCGACGGCGTGATGGGCCTGGTCGAGGACGACACGATGCAGGTCGTGCTGGGTCCGGGCAAGGTGAATAAGGTGCTCGAGGAGTTCTCCAAGCTCACCGGCCTTGCGAAAGGCGTTGCTGACGAGAGCGTGGTTGACGCTGCGGCCACAAACAAGGCCGCGCAGAAGGCCAAGTACGAGTCCAAGCCGGTTCAGGCCTTCCTCAAGAAGATTTCCAATGTCTTCGTCGCCCTGCTTCCTGGCATCATTGCGGCTGGCCTCATCAACGGTATCTGCAACGTCATTAACGTCTCGACGGCAGGCGCGCTTGCAGGCGAGTGGTGGTACCAGGGTATTCGTTCCATGGGCTGGGCCCTGTTTGCCTATCTGCCCATCTTGGTGGGCTATAACGCGGCACGTGAGTTTGGTGGCTCCGCTGCGCTGGGCGGCATCGCCGGCATGATGTGTATCGCCAACAGTGCCATGCCCCTGCTTGCGCCTGGCGCGGCTGATCCTGCCACTGCCATTCTGCTGCCGCTCACCAATGCGCAGTACAACCCCGCAGCGGGCGGCATGATCGCGGCTCTCATCGCTGGCGCATTTTTTGCCTGGATGGAGCGTCAGATTCGCAAGGTTATGCCCAACGCACTCGACACGTTCTTGTCCCCGCTGCTGGTGCTCATCATCGGCGCCTTTGCTCTGATGCTCGTCATCCAGCCGGTAGGCGCATGGCTGACGACTGCCATCTTTAGCGTTTTGACCTTTATCTTCGAGAAGCTGGGCGTCCTGGGCGGCTATATCCTGTCGGCAGGCTTCTTGCCGCTGGTGTCCGTCGGCCTGCATCAGGCGCTCACGCCGATCCACGCTATGCTCAACGATCCCGACGGCGCTACCAAGGGTATCAATTACCTGCTTCCCATCCTTATGATGGCTGGCGGCGGCCAGGTCGGTGCCGGTTTGGCGCTGTACTTTAAGACCAAGAACGCCAAGCTCAAGAAGTACGTCGCAGAGTCCATTCCCGTTGGAATCCTGGGTGTGGGCGAGCCTCTGATGTATGCTGTTACGCTGCCGCTCGTTCGTCCGTTTGTGACGGCCTGTCTGGGTGCCGGATTTGGCGGCGCGCTCGCGGCGCTGCTTCACATCGGCACGGTTTCTCAGGGCGTTTCCGGTCTGTTTGGCCTGCTGATCGTCGTTCCTGGCCAGCAGCTCGGCTACGTTGCCGCTATGCTGCTTGCCTATGCCGCCGGCTTTGTCCTGACGTGGTTCTTCGGTGTCGACGAGCAGAAGATCAACGAGTTCTTTGGCGAGTAGTTTGATATCGCGAGCCGTGTTGCTCGGGGCTCGCGGCGCGCGGCAGATTTCTTGATGCTATGGTTGTGCCGGCGGGGCTAACTGCTCCGCCGGCCTTTTTTAAAGGAGCGTTGAAGCGTGAAAACGGGTATTTCGATTTATCTTTCCAGCCCTCTGCAGGATATTGAGCGGACGATTGAGCGTGGTGCCGCGGCGGGTGCGCGCTATGCGTTCACCTCGCTGCATATTCCCGAGGATGGGGGAGCGGCGTATGCCGATAAGGTCCGTCATGTGCTGTCGCTGCTTTCCGCCCGCGGCATTGCGCTCATTGCCGATGTGGGGCCTCGCACGTGCGATTTGCTCGGGCTTGAGCGCATCGAGGACCTGCGCGATCTGGGGTTGGAATACCTTCGTTTGGACTATGGCTTTAGCGCCCAACGGGTCGCGGAGCTGTCCGGTGTATTTCGCATTGTGGTCAATGCATCGACGGTGAGTTCTGATGAAATCGCATCGTGGCGTGAGGCCGGTGCCGATGTGACTCGTTTTGCCGCCTGCCACAATTATTACCCCAAGCCTTATACCGGTTTAGCTCTGGAGGACATTGCTCGGGTGAATCTTCGTCTTGCGGCGCTTGGATTCGAAATCATGGCTTTTGTGCCGGGTGATGCTAACGTTCGCGGGCCGGTATTCGAGGGACTGCCGACGGTCGAGGCGCAGCGCGGTCGCGCGTCAAAGGTTGCTCTCAATATGCTTGAGCTTGCACATGGCGCCGATTGCGACATTGTGTTGGTCGGCGACCCCGATCTTTCCGATGCGGGCTGGGCGCAGTTTGCTCAAGTTTCCGCCGGATGCATGGATCTGCAATGCGAGCTTGAGCCCGGTTATGCCTATGTGCGCGGGCAGATTCATCACGACCGGCCCGACTCGAGCGTCCTCATCTTTAGGTCTCAGGAGTCACGCACGACGCTTAAGCCTGATTCCGTGCCGACGGATGCCGGAGCTGGACTGTTTCGAAAGGCGGGGTCGATCGCTGTGAGTAATAGCGGATATGGGCGCTACGAAGGCGAGCTTGAGATTGCGCGGGTCGATCTTCCCGGTGACGAGCGCATGAACGTTGCGGGCCATATCACGCCCGAGGCAATGGAGCTGCTGCCGTTCATCAAACGCGGATTCGGGGTACGGTTCGTTTAGCGTGTGACCCGTGGGCTACAATTGGCCCATCATACGAAGGCGCCTCGTGTGGCGTGTGCCTGCGTTGGCCGATCTATATTCGGAGGATTCCCATGACCGTACTGTTTGTTGAATATCCCAAGTGCTCGACCTGTAAGAAGGCCAAGGCATGGCTGGACGAACATGGGGTTGAGTATATCGACCGCGATATCGTTTTGGACAATCCCACGGCTGATGAGTTTGCGACCTGGATTGCTCGTTCGGGGCTGCCGGTGCGGCGTTTCTTTAATTCGTCGGGCATGAAATATCGAGAGCTGGGCCTGAAGGCGCGTCTGGATGCGGGCATGACGGATCGGGAGTGCTACGAGCTGCTGGCGACCGACGGCATGCTGGTCAAGCGTCCGCTGCTGGTGGGCGACGACTTTGCGATTCCCGGCTTTAGGGAAGCGGCTTGGGCCGAGGCGTTACTGTAGCGGCTGCGGAAAGTGCGACCCGTTTTGAGTGCTCAGGGTGGGACGCACTTTCCGCCGGCGGGCCTGCCTCAGTCAGTCCGCCAGCTGTGCCCATTCGTGCGGATCGTAGACCTTTACGTGCTTGTTGGGCTTGCCGCTCCAGTACTCCTCGTCCATAAAGGGCAGATATGCTTGAACGCCAGGGCAGATAAAGGGAATCCGCTGCTGTTGCAGTCGCTCGCGCTGACGCTGCTCCAGGTGCGCCTCGGATATGACGGTCGGCATGCCGGACAGCTCGACGAGACTTGCCTGGATTCGCTTAAGGTCGGGGAGTCCCGCATGCCATGACGTCCGCATGATCAAAAATGAGGCACGGCGGTAGTTTGCCTGCATCACCGTGATGGCGGGGCGCAGTGCGGGATGGATTTTGTTCCGTTCGGGCCAAGGGCCAGCAGTGATCTCGAGGCCCAGGGTCTCCCATAGGTAATCAAGCTCTTCGTCCATGGCGCCTCGATATCTACGCGATCATTGATACTTCGATTGTGTTGCCTGGTGCTATCGTTTTCGCGGTAGAATCTGCCAACGGTTGACGGCTACCGCTCGCGGCGTTTTGCCCTTCGTGTACAGCGGTCGGCTTCACAGGTCCTTCACGGGTTGGACGAAATTAGGCCAATTTGGCCGAATTTCAAAAAAGTCAAAATTGGGGCTTGCGTCATGGCGTGACTTCCCGTATATTTCTTTCTTGCGCAAAGGCACAGCCGAGCGCAGCGATGCAGTCATTGGGATGTCGTCTAATGGCAGGACAGCGGATTCTGGTTCCGTCAATGGGGGTTCGACTCCCTCCATCCCAGCCATTGCATTTGCTACATATGGCCCGTTCGTCTAGCGGTTTAGGACGCCGCCCTCTCAAGGCGGAGATCACCAGTTCGAATCTGGTACGGGCTACCCACAAAAGAATGCCCGGGCCTCGCAAGAGACCCGGGTTTTGTGTATCGACCGTTTATACGGCGCCTGCCGTGTTTCGCTCAGATCGAGGAGTAGCCATGGATCTGCCCATCAGCTTGCAAGACATCACGTATGCCGAGAACTATCTGGCGCAGGGCGACCTGGCTACGGCGACGCCGCTGTTGGAGCGCCTGGTGGAGCTCGCCGAGGAGTATATCGACGCCGAGTGCAAGACGGAGGAGAAGCGCCAATACTTTAGCTTCGACAGCAAGTTTGAGCGCTTGGCCTATCGCCGCGTGGAGAAGGATCCGCGCGAGCTCGTGCAGGTCGAGGTTCCCTTTGACCGCCTGTACTCTGATATGGCGTTTGCCTACATTCGCCAGCAGGATTATGTGAGCGCTCGTAATGCCCTGATGCAGGCTGTGCGCTGGGACCCCATGAACTGCAACTATCGCTTGGACCTGGCCGAGCTGTTCCGCGCACTCGAGGACAAGCAGGAATGGGCATCGCTCTCGTTTTCGGTGCTGGAGCGTGCGAGCGACGGCAAGTGCGCCGCCCGCGCCTATTCCAACCTGGGCCAGTACTTCTTGGAGCCCGAGACCGAGAATGTCTCGGCCGCCGTGGGTTGCGCGCGTCTGGCACTGCGCTTAGCGCCCAACGATGCACACACGACGCGCCTGCTCAACAAGATCCATACCACCTATCCGGATGCCGCCGAGGAGAGCGACGAGCACGTGATGGGTGAACTGGCCCTGCAAGGCGTGCCGACCTCGCCTTCGGCCGAGATTGCCATCTGCCTGATTATGTGCGCGACAGATGCTGCAAGCGACGGCGACAAGCAGGAGGCCACGCGCCTGACGGTGCGTGCTCGCGACTTGGTGGGCGAGGAGGCCTGCGCGGCGATTATCAAACTGGTGCGCGAGAGCGACGCTGAGCTCAATGCTGAGCGCAAGGCAAAGCGCGATGCCGCGGGCTCAAACGCCGATGGAGCCAAGGAGGCCGGCGATGCCCAGTAAGCGCGAGCGCAAGCTCATCTCCAAGAATCGCTCGGCACACCACGAGTACTTTATCGATGAGACCTTTGAGTGCGGCATTGAGCTGAGTGGCACCGAGGTTAAGTCGATTCGCGAGCGCGCGTGCCAGATCACCGACACCTTTGCACTGATTCGTGGCGGCGAGTGCTGGCTCGTGGGGCTGCATATTCATCCTTATAGCCATGGTGGCGTGTGGAACCGCGACCCTGATCGCCGTCGTCGTCTGCTGCTGCACCGCAAGGAGATTGACTTTCTCGACGGTAAGCTACGTAATCGCGGCTATGCCCTGGTGCCGCTGGAGCTGTATTTTAATACCGACGGCCGCGTAAAGCTGCTGCTGGGCCTAGGCCGCGGCAAGAAGCTTTACGACAAGCGCGAGGATATGGCCAAGCGCGACGTTCAGCGCGAGATTGACCGCGCCCTCAAGGAGCGCAACCGTTAGGCACTCTGTATAAGTTGCGGTGGAATAGTTCCTGTTTGAGGCCAAATAGCCGACAAGCAGGAACTATTTCACCGCAACTTGGTGGAGAGACTTGGCTGACCTGCAATCTTGGCACATATATGTATAGGGCGGTGTCCGTTACGGGCGCCGTCTTTTTGTGGGTACATACATCCATAAGGTACCAACCCGGGTTAGGGGAGTGATCGTTATGGACAAAACTGCGTTCTTTACCATGCCGAGCGGTCTGTACGTGGTGAGCGCCGCGGCAGACGGGCTGCGCGCCGGCTGCGTCATCAACACGGCGGTGCAGGTGACGTCCGCACCGCCGCGCATTTCGGTTGCCGTGAACAAGGACAACGTTACCTCGGGCGTCATCGCATCGGCCAAAGCGTTCGCGCTGACCGTGATCGATCAGACCGCCGACATGCTCTACATCGGTAACTTTGGGTTCCGCACCAGCAGCGATTATGACAAGTTTGCCAAATACGAGACCCGCGAGACGGCTCTGGGCATGCCCTATGTGCCCGAGCACGCGGCAGCGCTGTTTAGCTGCCGTTTGATCGACACTGTGGATGTGGGCACGCATCTGCTGTTTATCGGCGAGGTCGAGGGTGCCGAGCGCCTGAGCGACGAGACGCCGCTGACGTACGACTACTATCACAAGGTTCTGAAGGGCAAGACGCCTCCGAAGGCCTCGTCCTATCAAGGCTAGAATTGTTGTAAAAACACTTGCATTATTTTATTGAGAACATATACTAATAAGCGAAGTACATCACCAGTCGCGTTCGAGAGGAGAACATCATGGCTGAGGAGAAGAAGACGTATAAGTTTGTGTGCGTCGTTTGCGGTTACGAAGTTGAGGTCGATACGCCCGAGCTGCCCGAGGACTACGTGTGCCCGGTGTGCGGCGTCGGTCCCGATCAGTTTGAGCTCGTCGAGGAGTAACTCGCAGGCACACGGCGAAAGCCGAACATAGCTCTGTCCAAGGGTCCCGGCTGGATATTCCGGCTGGGACCCTTTTGATTTATCTGACGGTTTAAAACGGCCTTACGTGTTACAGATTGAGACGTTATATCTGGACAGCCACGCTATCCCAATTACATCCCCGTTAGCAGCACGATGTCGAGAATCGTCACGATGACGCCGATCCCTACGAGCAGCGCGTTGAGCGGGCGCGAGTTGGCGTATTTGCCCATAACGCGGGGCGAACTGGTGAGTCGTATGAGCACAAAGACCGTAATCGGCAACTGAAGCGACAACAATGCCTGACTCCAGATGAGACCCTCAAAAGGATTCGGGACGATCAGGCACGCCGCCACTGCGCCGACGAAACAGACCGCCACTCCAATCGATGAGTGCCGGTCGTGGATGTCGTATTCCTCGTCGAACATGCCCGCGGTGATGGTTCCCGCCGCCATGCCCGCTGTCACGCTGCTCGATAGTCCCGCGAACAGCAGCGCTACCGCAAAGATGGTCGAGCTCGCCGGGCCCAAGATGGGGGAGAGCGTGGCCGCTGCGACGGCGAGGTCGTCTACGACAATGCCGTGCGCAAAGAAGGTCGTTGCGGCCAGGATGACCATGGCCGAGTTGATCGCCCAGCCCACGCCCATCGAAAAGAGCGTGTCGAAGAGCTCATAGCGCAGACGCTCTTCGATAACCTGCTCGCCTTGGCCTTCGAAGTGCATGGATTGGATGACCTCGGAGTGCAGGAAGAGGTTGTGGGGCATAACGACCGCGCCTAGGACACTTACGATAATCGCGGCCGAGCCGGTGGGCATACGGGGTGTGATCCAGCTTGTGGCGGCTTGCGGCCAGTCGACGTTGACTAGTGCAAGCTCGGCCAAAAACGAAAGTCCTACCACGCCCACGAAGGCGATGATCCATCGCTCGGCGCGTTTGTAGGAGCTTGTCATGAGCATGGCAATCGATGCCGCCGCGACGATGACGCAGCCGGCGCGTACGGGCAGGCCAAAGAGCATTTGAAGCGCGATCGCACCGCCCAGGACTTCGGCCATGGCGGTGGCGATGGTCGCGAGGTAGGCGCTGGCGAGCACCGTGCGCCCAACGAAGCGGGGGAGAAAGCGGGTCGTGGCCTCGGCAAGGCAGGCGCCCGTGGCGATGCCCAGGTGCGCCGCGTTGTGCTGCAAGACGATCAGCATAATCGTGGACAGCGTGACGATCCACAGCAGCGCGTAGCCAAACTGCGAGCCCGCGGCCATATTGGAGGCCCAGTTGCCCGGGTCGATAAAGCCGACGGTCACGAGCAGCCCGGGGCCGATATGCCGCGCAATGTCTAGGCCTCCGTGACCACCGGTGCGTCGGGAGCCAAAGTGTTGTTTGAGATGGTTGAGCATGGTGCGCTCCTGCGTATGGGCGGCGTGACGTCGCATCTGGGTCGTGCGGCGCCACGCGTCGGATTTGGGTTGGGGCTACTTGTGCGCTTTGCCCTGATTGGCCACGGCGTCGATCTTGGCGGCGATGGTCGCCGGGTCGCCGATGTAGCGCTTGTCGAGGACATTGAAATCGGTATCGAAGGTGTAGACGAGCGGCACGCCGGTGGGGATGTTGACCTTGAGGATCTCCTCGGGCGTGAGGTGCTCGAGCTTCATGACGAGTGAGCGCAGGGAGTTGCCGTGTGCGGCGATGAGTACGCGCTTGCCGGCGAGCATCTGGGGGCGAATCTCGTCTTCGAAATAAGGCCAGGCGCGGGCGATCGTGTCCTTGAGGCACTCGGTATAGGGCAGCTGATCGGGCGCGACATCACGGTATTGCTCCTGGGTGTGGGGATCGCGCGCGTCGTCCGGCTCGAGTGCCGGCGGGCAGACATCGAAGGAGCGGCGCCAGATGAGCACCTGCTCGTCGCCGTGCTCCGCTGCGGCATCGGCCTTGTTGAGACCCTGCAACGCTCCGTAGTGGCGCTCGTTGAGCTTCCAGGATTTGATGACGGGCAACCACTCGCGATCCATTTGGCCGAGCACGATGTCGAGGGTGTGAATTGCGCGCTTGAGACGCGAGGTGTAGCAGACGTCGAAGTCGAAGCCCGCTTCTTTGAGGGCTCGACCGCCTGCTGCGGCTTCTTCGCGGCCCGTGTCGGTGAGCTCAACATCGGTCCAGCCGGTGAACAGGTTGAGCTTGTTCCACTCGGACTCTCCGTGACGGATAAGGACGAGTTGCATCGTCTGCTGGTCTGCTTGGTGCGCCATAGGGGCCTCCTTGATCTGGCACGGTGTGCGTGCCGTTTGCTTGACGCCGCAAAGGATACCCGTTTTAAGCTTAAAAGTTAACCAAGACTAACAAAATTGTTGTATTTGAATGGGATGGTGAAAGGGGGCTGCCGAAATGTCTCGATCTGTAACAACTAGGGATGGAAATTGGGCCTAGGTGTTACAGATCGAGACAGGAAGAAATGGTCCTATGGAAAATCTCGATCTGTAACAGTTAGCTGCAAAAACCGGCCCTTCATGTTACAGATTGAGACATTCGGAACCGTCTCTCGAAAACATCTCAATCTGTAACAGTTAGTCGTCGTAATTGGGTCTTACTGTTACAGATTGAGATGTTTGAAGAGGTGAGTTTGCAGGCCGAACTTGGGGCCTATGTTTTCGCCCTTGAGGTCGGCGGTGCCCACTCGTAAGGTGTGCGTTACGCGATTGTTTCGAAACGGGCGGGAAACACAACGGGCCGGCGATGCTCCTACTATGCCTATTCAACTGACTGTCTAAATATCTAGGGGAGGATCGCGATGCAGGCAGATTCCGCTCAGCAGCAGGGCCTTTATCGCCCCGAATTCGACCACGATGCATGTGGCATCGGCGCGCTTGCCGATATCAACGGTGAGCGCCATCACCAGATTCTGGACGATGCGCTGTCCATTCTGGTCAACTTGGAGCACCGCGGAGGCACGGGACTCGAGAAGAACACCGGCGACGGCGCCGGTATCCTGTTCCAAGTCCCGCATCACTTTTTCCGAAAAGAGGCTCAAAAATGCGGCCAGATTCTGCCGGCAGAGGGCGACTATGGCGTGGCCATGCTGTTCTTCCCGCAGGACGACAAGGGCGTAGAGGATGCCCGCCGCGTGTTTGAGGAGGGCTGCGCCGAGGCCGGCGTACCGCTGCTCTTTTGGCGCGAGGTGCCGGTCGACCCGCACGACCTGGGCGAGACGGCCCGCGCCTGCATGCCCACTATCCTGCAGGCCTTCCTGGGCCGCCCCGACGATACGCCGGCGGGTGACGCCTTCGAGCGCCGCCTGTACGTGTGCCGTCGCACTATCGAGAAGAAGGCCGATGCCGAGTTTGCCCTGCGCGACAAGATCTTCTACGTGTGCTCCATGAGCTCGCGCACCATCGTGTACAAGGGCATGCTGGTCGCCACGCAGATGCGCCGCTTCTTCATCGACCTCAACGATGCCGCCGTCAAAACGGCCGTGGCGCTCGTCCACTCGCGCTACTCCACCAACACCACGCCCAGCTGGGAGCGTGCGCACCCCAACCGCTTTATCATCCACAACGGCGAGATTAACACCCTCAAGGGCAACGTCAACTGGATCCGCGCCCGCGAGCCCAACCTGTACAGCCCCGTGCTGCAGCACGATCTTGAGCGCGTGATGCCCATCATCAACCGCGAGGGCTCCGATTCCGCGATTCTGGACAACGTGCTTGAGTTCCTAGTCATGAACGGCCGTCCGCTCACGCGTGCCGCGTCTATGTTGCTGCCCGAGCCATGGGACCACAACGACAACCTGGGTGAGGAACGCCGCGCCTACGACGCTTACCAGTCCATGCTCATGGAGCCGTGGGACGGTCCTGCCGCTATCGCCTTTACCGATGGCCGTACCCTGGGCGCCGCCCTCGACCGTAACGGCCTGCGTCCCGCCCGCTATTATGTGACGCGCGACGGTCGTTTTATGCTGGCAAGCGAGGTGGGCACCATCGAGGTGAGCCCCGAGAACATCCTGACGAGCGGCTGCTTGGGACCGGGCCAGATGCTCGAGGTCGATTTTGCTCGCGGCCGCGTAATCTACAACGACGAGCTGCGCGCCCGCTATGCCAAGGAAAAGCCCTACCGCGACTGGATTGCCGAGGAGACGCTGACTATCGACGCGCTCGATGAGCCCGCCGCGCCCGCGCCCGCCGAGGATGCCGAGGTGCCCGCCGCCGTGCGCATGGCCAAGCTCGGCTATCACTGGGATGATGCTGACGAGGTCGTGCGCCCCATGGCCCAGCAGGGCAAGGCCCCGCTCGCCTCGATGGGTATCGATGCGCCGTTGGCCTGCCTGTCCAAGAAGACGCGTTCGTTCTTTGACTACTTCTATCAGCTGTTCGCTCAGGTCACGAATCCTCCGATCGATGCCCTGCGCGAGCACATGGTGACTTCGACCACGCTCTACCTGGGCAACCACGGCAACCTGCTCGAGGATTCCCGCACGGCCTGTCAGCTGGTGCGCTTGGAGCGCCCATTGCTCAACGAGGAAGAGTTCGAGCATATCTGTGCCATCGACCGTGTTGGCTTTAAGACCCGTCGTTTCCGTGCCGTCTACCGCCGCGATGCCGGCGAGGGCGCGCTGCAGGCTGCGCTCAAACAGCTTGCCGAGGACGTTGAGGCTGCGGTCCGCGACGGCGTGAACATTGTGGTGTTGAGCGATCGTGCCGCTGCGGGCGAGGTGCCCGTGCCGTCGCTGCTCGCCGTGGGCTGCGTGCACAACCACCTGATCCGCGCCGGCGTTCGTACTTTTGCCGACATCGTGGTGGAGTGCGGTGACGCCGTGTCCCCGCACGACTTTGCGGCACTGGTGGGCTACTCCGCGAGCGGCATCTATCCGTACAACGCACATGCGTGCATCCGCGATCTGGCGGCACGCGGCGACCTGGACGTGACGGCCGAGCAGGGCATCGCCAACTACAACAAGGCTGCGACCGCCGGCATCGTCTCCATCATGTCCAAGATGGGCATCTCCACGGTGCAGAGCTACCATTCGGCGCAGATCTTCGAAGCCGTGGGCTTTACGCCGGAGTTCGTCAACGCGTACTTTGCCGGCACGGTGAGCCGTGTGGGCGGTATGGGTGTCGAGGACGTTGAACGCGAGCAAAACGAGCGCTACGACGCCGCGCTCGCTATCCTTAAGAGCCCGGCTCCCGATCAGCTGCCCACGCTGGGCCTGACCAAGTGGCGCCCGCTCGGCGGCGAGGAACACCTCATCGACCCCCAGACCGTCTACCTGCTGCAGACCGCCTGCCGTGAGGACAGCTACGACACCTTTAAGGAGTACAGCGCCCGCCTGCACCGCACCGGCCGTGCCGTGCGTCTGCGCGACTTGCTCGACTTTGATGCCAGCGGCCGCACGCCGGTTTCGCTCGACGAGGTCGAGCCCGCGCTCAACATCGTCCGCCGCTTTAACACCGGCGCCATGTCGTACGGCTCCATCAGCAAGGAAGCACACGAGTGCATGGCCATCGCCATGAACCGCCTGCACGGCCGTTCCAACTCGGGCGAGGGCGGTGAGGATCCGCGTCGCGAGACCCCGCTGGCTAACGGTGATTCCAAGAACTCCGCGATCAAGCAGGTGGCAAGTGCGCGCTTTGGCGTGACGAGCCGCTACCTGTGCAGCGCCTTCGAGATTCAGATCAAGATGGCCCAGGGCGCCAAGCCCGGCGAGGGTGGCCACCTGCCCGGCAAGAAGGTCTACCCCTGGATTGCCGAGGTCCGTCAGTCCACGCCCGGCATCGGCCTGATCTCGCCTCCGCCGCATCACGACATCTACTCCATCGAAGACCTGGCCGAGCTGATCTTCGACCTTAAGAACGCCAACCCCGGTGCGCGCGTGTCGGTCAAGCTGGTCAGCGAGGCCGGCGTCGGTACCATCGCCACCGGTGTGGCCAAGGGTGCCGCCGACAAGATTTTGATCAGCGGACACAATGGCGGCTCGGGTGCCGCGGCGCGCGATTCCATTTGGCACGCCGGCCTGCCGCTGGAGCTTGGCCTTGCCGAGGCCCAGCAGACGCTGCTGCAAAACGGCCTGCGCTCGCGCGTGGTGCTCGAGGCCGACGGTAAGCTCATGGACGGCACCGACGTCGCCGTCGCCTGCCTGCTGGGTGCCGAGGAGTTTGGCTTTGCGACCATGCCGCTCATCTCGATGGGTTGCCTCATGCAACGCGACTGCCAGCAGGATACCTGCCCGGCCGGCATCGCTACGCAAAACTGCCGCCTGCGTCGCGGCTTCCGCGGCAAGCCCGAGCACGTCGAGCACTTTTTGCTCTTTGTTGCCGAGCAGTTGCGCGAGGTCATGGCGAGCCTGGGCTTCCGCACCGTCGACGAGATGGTCGGCCATCCCGAGTGCTTACGCCAGATCGAGGTCCCGGGTAACCGCAAGGCAAATCTGCTCGATCTGTCGCCGGTGCTGGCGAGCGCGACCTGCGAGTTCGGTGCCCATATTCCGGGCGCCGACGGTCGCCACTTCCTGCCGCAGATGGCCGCGGACAGCGAGCTCGACAAGACGCTCGACTCCACGTTGTTTGTGCCCTATACGGCCGACGCCCGTGCGCATCTGCGTCCGATTCGCTTCCGCGCCGATATCGCCAACGTCAACCGTTGCGTGGGCACCATCCTGGGTAACGCGGTGACCAAGGCACATCCCGAGGGCCTGCCCGCCGGCTCCATCACCATCGATTGCGATGGATCGGCCGGTCAGAGCTTTGGCGCCTTCCTGCCGCGCGGCATTACGCTCAACGTGTGCGGCGACGCCAACGACTACTTTGGCAAGGGCCTTTCGGGCGGCGAGGTGTCGGTGCGCCCCAACCCGCATGCGACCTATAAGTTCGACGAAAACATCATCGTGGGCAACGTTGCGTTCTTTGGCGCCACGAGCGGCCGTGGCTTCATCAACGGCCTGGCCGGCCAGCGCTTTGGCGTACGCAACTCCGGTGCCACCGTGGTGGTCGAGGGTTGCGGCAACCACGGTTGCGAGTACATGACGGGTGGCCTGGCGCTCATCCTGGGCGAGGTCGGGCAGAACTTCGCTGCCGGCATGACGGGTGGCGCGGCTTATGTCTTTGACCAGTACGGCACGCTCGATGCCCGCGTGAACCACGAGAGCGTTGAGCTCAAGGCCCCGACTGCCGGCGAGCTGGCGCAGATTCGCGAGCTCATCCAGGAGCACGTGGACGCGACGCAGAGCCCGCGCGGCATCAAGCTGCTCTACAGCTTTGAGACGATGAGCAAGCACTTTGTGAAGGTCATTCCGACCGAGTACGAGCGTGTGCTGGCGATTGTCGCTGCGAGCGAGGCTGCCGGCAAGACACATGCGCAGGCAGAGGAACTGGCGTTTGACATTGTGACCGGTCGCGCGAGCGCCGCGGATGTCGCTCGCTTCGATATTGCGGGCGGTGCTGCGGGTGCTGCGTCCGCGGCCGCCAGCTCTGTTGCTTCGACCAAGAAGGAGGCGTAAGTGCCATGGGTAAGCCCGGTGCTTTTCTTGATATCGATCGCGTGACCCACGAGCTTCGCCCCGTGGAGGAGCGCAGCCGTGATTTCGATCCGCTGTACGTGGAGCTCGACGACGACGCACGTCGCGCCCAGGCGAGCCGCTGCATGATGTGCGGCGTGGCGTTTTGCCAGATGGGCGCGAGCTTTGGCAAGGCACGTCCGAGCGGCTGCCCGCTGCACAACTTGATTCCCGAGTGGAACGAGCTGGTGTACCGCGGCCGCTGGGATGAGGCTGCCGAGCGCCTGTCGCTCACCTCGCCCATGCCTGAGTTCACGAGCCGCGTGTGCCCGGCACTGTGCGAGGCCGCGTGCAACCTGGGCTCGGTCGACGGCCAACCCACGACGATTCACGATAACGAGCGTGCGATCAGCGACCATGAGTGGGCCAACGGCGGCCCACGTCGCTTTGAGCCGGCAGGGGAGGACGCGCCCTCGGTCGCCGTGGTTGGTTCCGGCCCGGCTGGCCTGGTGGCAGCATGGGAGCTTGCACGTCGCGGTGCCCGCGTGACGGTGTTTGAGCGCGACGACCGCCCCGGCGGCCTACTCATGTACGGCATTCCCAACATGAAGCTCGAGAAGTCTGTGGTCGAGCGTCGTGTGGCGCTCATGCGCGAGCTGGGTATTGTGTTCGAGCTGGGCGCCGACGTGAGCGATCCCAAGGTTACCGCCAGGCTCGACGACTTTGACGCCGCCGTGGTGGCTGCCGGCGCCCGTGCTCCGCGTGGACTTTCGGCTGCGAACATTGATGCCCCGGGCGTGGTGTATGCCGTGGACTACCTGACGGCTTCGACCGTCTCGGTGCTCGATGGCGGTGAGCCTGCTATTGACGCACGCGGCCTGGACGTCGTGGTCATTGGCGGTGGCGATACCGGCAACGACTGCGTGGGTACCGCGGTGCGTCAGGGCGCGCGCAGCGTGCGCCAGTTTGAGTTCTTGCCGGCTGCGCCCGATAAGCGCGCGGCAGGCAACCCCTGGCCGCAGTGGCCCAACGTTAAGAAGACCGATTACGGCCAGCAGGAGGCTATCGCTGCGATGGGTGGCGAGATGCGTGCCTGGGCCGTGGATACACTCGAGGTACTGCTGGACAAGAAGGGTGCGGCTGCGGGTCTGCGCGTGGTCGATCTGGACTGGTCGGCGGGAAAGCCCGAGCGCATCGCGGGCTCCGAGCACGAGGTGCCAGCGCAGCTGGTGCTCATCGCCTGCGGCTTTACGGGTCCGGAGTACGGTGTGTTCGATGCGGTGAGCGTGCCTGTTGCCACCGCTGGTCGTCCGCTGCCGGTGATGGCTGCCGAGGGCTCGCATCTCGCGGCTCGCACGGAGGGCGTCGCCGCGGATGCCGCGCCGGTGTATGTGGCGGGTGATGCCCGCAACGGCAGCTCGCTCGTTGTGAACGCCATGGCCGATGCCCTGGCCTGCGCAGCCGAAGTCGCCGAGGCACTGGAGCTGTAAGGTAGTCGCGGAGTTATTCAACAATCGAATCGGCAAGGGCTGTCCCCAACGGCCGGCACATAAGGAACGTCCCCAAGTGCCGGCAGCTGGGGACGTTCCTTTTTTGCCGGCAGTTCGGGACACTCCTTGCAAGTTCGCAGGCGACTTTGTCATTTGTCGACGTGCAAGTGCTCATTCGTCGACGTTTGCGATTGTGCCACTCTGCTCTTTCTGTGGTGACTGCGGGCATCTGGCTTAAAAGGGCGGGTTGGACGTCTATGTCTACCTGCGGTTTCTTTGCGGTGCGCTCATTCGGTCAAGTGTCCCGTCAAGTGTTTGGTTGGCATCTGGTTTGCAGTCGAAGACCTATTTTGCCCGCGCTTGCCTCGGTTGCTCGCCCTCCTCGTAAGCTCAAATTGAGGTCCATCAGTTTGAGGAGGATGCCATGACTGACCAAGTTTTTGACCGAGCAGAGCTGGCCGAAGCCGTCGGCAACGATATTGCCGACATGGCTCACTTTTGGATGCTGCGGAAGTTTCAATTCCTGGAGCCGGCGCGCGAGCAGTTCGAGATTATCGTCGATCCGTGGCTTAGCTATTGCGAGGAACCTTCTCAAAACGAAATCATGGCCTACAACATGGCGTTTACCGATTGGCTGCTGTTTGAGCGCCCCTATTACCACGGCAAGACGCTGTTGGAGCTGTATGTGGATGAGCCGCCAGCGTCAATTTCTCCTGCTTCGCTCGGGCGACTTAAGCAGGTGCGTGACACGCAGTATTTCTCGCGCTTTGGCATTTTGGACAAGGATCCCGCGACTGGCATGGTCGTGCTGAAGGACACGCGCACCGACCGTCGCTTTGACGTCTATGACCCACATATCGTGCAAAAGGAGCACTGGAACGGTGGCGCGATTGCGGTGCGACTCGCGTGCGTCGACGATGTCTGGCTGACGGCGGGACAGCTCTACCTGTATGACATCGCGCGTCTGAGCGACACGGCGGTCGACGGGCCGGGCGCGGTGCATCCCGAGGACCTAGAGGACGGTTTCGACACCTCGTGCATCAGCTTCTTTTTGCGCCTGGTCCGCGACATCATGGGCGCCCAGGGGCGGTACGTGAAGTCGCTCAATATTTACGAGCAGGAATGGGAGTAGGGGGTGGGCGGTTGTCGCCTGCCTTGCCTTCTGCCTTTATGTCTCGATCTGTAACATCTAGCGGCCAAAAATCGGTCTTCCTGTTACAGATCGAGACAAAGAGGTGCAATGCTGCACGAATGTCTCGATCTGTAACGTTTGGCGGCTGCTTGTGCCCGTAATTGTTACAGATCGAGACGTTTGTCAGCGGAGGCAACGGTGACAATGGTCCATTTGTCCGATGTGGTGGTGATGGAAGTGTCTAATACCGTTCTTAAACACAAGCATGCAACACGTAACACCTTGGCGCGGAATAGGATGCTCGCCAGGCTTACGGAGGCGGCTGAACAAAGCGTGCTGCTTGTGACGCATGACAATGCCGAGCTCATGTGGCTGCGGCGCCATGTGGGAACCGATGATATTGCGGATCCCGAGCCGTATTTGTTCTGTTTTCAACATGATTGGGATGCGTTGACGCCGGCGGAGCGAGCACTGCGTACCATCAAAGGGCTTGCGGAGTTTCATCCCGATTGGGCGTTTTGGGGCTATGACGCGGCGCTTTTGTGGGGTCTGGAGGTGCCGAATGATCTGCTCGGGCCGCGATTTCTTGTTAAGACAGGTTGCTCGGTGCCGCTGAGTGCAGGATGTCGGCTGTTGCGTCCGCAGGCGGCGGGCGCGCTTGAACAAGTCGACGGCGTGCGGGCGATGCCGTTTTGGCGCACGGTAGAGGATTGCCTGCTGCGCGCGCCGTTTTCGTATGGCCTGGCGATTGCCGATTCTGCGTTACGAGCAAAGGACGTATCGCGCGATGACCTGAGCGAGTGTCTCCGCTCCGATTGCGAGGGCAGACGAGGGTATCGCAGAGCGCAGGTGATCGCGTCGTATGCGGATGGGCTGTCCGAAAACGGCGGCGAGTCTCGTTTTCGGGCATTCTTTATTGCATACGGTTTTCCGGTGCCAGAGTTGCAGGTGGAGTTTCGTGATCCGCTTGATCCGAATCAGGTATTTCGAGTCGACTATTTCTGGAGGCTCGAGGATGGGACGTGCGTGATTGGCGAGCTCGATGGAAAGGGAAAGTATGCCTTGCAGAACGACGGGGGTCGGGAGTCGGTCGACCCATTCGTGGCGGAACGTCAACGGGAGTCCCATCTGACGATGCTCGGACATAAGATGCTTCGGTTTACGTTTGATGAGCTCAAGAACCCGGGGAAGCTGGTTGAAAAGATGAGACTGGCGGGTATTCCGCGACGGGCCGATTTGGCTGAGGAATGGAGACGCCAGTGGTATGGGCGCTGAGGGGTGCAACTGACGCGGATGTGGTTGTTCCTGCCGAGTTGGTCTCGATCTGTAACAACAGGGGGCCGTCTGGCCTCGTAACTGTTACGGATCGAGACGGAAGGTTGGCTACCGCCAAAAGATCTCAATCTGTAACATCTAGAGGCCGAAAACCTGTCTACTTGTTACAGATTTAGACGTCTGACGACGGGGCTGGAGAATGTCTCGATCTGTAACATCTAACGGCCAAAAATCGGTCTAACTGTTACAGATTGAGACAAAGTTTGGGCGCGGTGCCGAAAGATCTCGATCTGTAACATTTGGAAGGTTAAAGACGGTCTACCTGTTACAGATCAAGACGTTTTGCTGGAACGACCGGAACATCGCCGCGCTGTCTCCGTTTGCCCTCACATCTCTCTCTCGTCCCTCCGTTAGCCGATATGTCCGCAGCAATCCTGCCGCGCTGGGCGATAATGGACAAATGTTCAAGTTAATCGTGAGGGAGGAGCTCGATATGGCGACTGCCGATCGTCCCACGTTGTTTATCAATGCGACCGTCTTGGATGGTTCGGAGCATATGGAGCCGCAGCCCGATATGGCCGTGGCCGTCGAGCGTGGCGTCATCACCTGGATGGGACCGAGCGCCGTGGCGCAAGCACCTGCAGGTGCCGAGGCCATCGACCTGGCAGGTGCGTATCTCATGCCGGGCCTCATCAATATGCATGTGCATCTGTGCGGTTCGGGCAAGCCGGTTTCGGCGGGAGATGCCGGCGCGCTGATGAAGAAGCTCGATAATCCGGTGGGCCGCACCATCGTGCGCCATATCCTCAAGGGCGGCGCTCAGCAGCAGCTGGCAAGCGGCGTGACCACGGTGCGCGGTGCAGGCGACCCGCTGTTTGCCGACATCGCCGTGCGCAACGCCATCGACGCCGGCAAGTATCAGGGTCCGCGTCTGGTGGCACCGGGAACGGGTGTCACGGTGCCGGGTGGCCACGGTGCGGGCCTCTTTGCGCAGGTGGCCAATACTCCCGCAGAGGCAGCCCAGCAGGTGCGCGACCTGTATGCGCGCGGTGCCGACGTCATCAAGCTGTTCGTGACGGGTGGTGTGTTCGATGCGACCGAAGTGGGCGAGCCGGGCGTGCTGCGCATGCCGGTCGATGTCGCCGCGGCGGCGTGCAAGGTGGCGCACGAGGTCGGCCTTCCGGTCATGGCCCATGTCGAGAGCACCGAAGGTGTGAAGGCCGCGCTTCAGGCCGGCGTCGACACAATTGAGCACGGCGCTCCGCTGACGCCTGAGATTCTGGAGCTGTACCGCGGCGCCGCGGGTACACAGCTTGAGGGCCGTGCGCCCAGCGTTACCTGCACCATCAGCCCGGCACTGCCGTTTGTATTGCTCGACCCGGAAAAGACCCATTCGACCGATACACAAAAGAAGAACGGCGACATCGTGTGCTCGGGCATCATCGAGAGCGCCCGTGCCGCGCTGGAAGCTGGCGTGAAGGTGGGCCTGGGCACGGACTCGAGCTGCCCGTTCGTGACGCAGTACGACATGTGGCGCGAGGTGGCCTATTTTGCCAAGTACGTCAAAGTGAGCAATGCCTTTGCACTGCATACAGCCACGCAGGTCAATGCCGAGCTACTGGGACTGGGCGGCGAGACCGGTACGATCGAGTGCGGCAAGGCGGCCGACATTTTGGTGACGCGCGAGAACCCGCTCGATGACCTGTGCGCTCTGCGTGAGCCGGTGCATGTGATGTGCCGCGGTGACCTGGTGCGCAAGCTCAAGGTGAAACGTATCCCCGAGGTTGACGCGGAGCTCGACGCGATTATGGCCATGCCGGCAGAGGCGCTGGCCGAGGAACTCGCCCGCGACGGCGTAGCTTAGGCGCTGGCGCGACGGGGCGACAGCTTCATCGAATGATGTCGCCCCATGCAAAAAGCCGAGGTCTCAACACGAGGCCTCGGCTTTTAATTTGTCCTATGGTGTAGCGGCTAGGAGCGCGTTTCCATCTTGGCGTGGCACTTGGGGCAGGTGACGCGGATCTTGCCCTTGCCCTTGGGAACAGAGAGCATCTGGCCGCAGTTGGGGCACTTGAGGTATGCCGTGGTTTTGCGGCCCTTCCACATCTTCTTGGCCGTACGCTTGGCACGCTCAAAGTCTTCCTTGCTCGTTCCAGCTGCGCGCGAGGTGCTGGCCGCTGCAGTTCCACCGCCCAAGCTGGCGACGAACTTGCCTAGGCCGGGGACGTTTGCGGTCGCCGTGACAAAAGCATCGTTCTCCTTGCGGCGGGCGTCGATGTTTTTGGACAGGCCGCGCAGCACGCCGAGTACGATTACGGCGATGGCGATCCAGCTGAGCCACTGGATGCGGGCCATCGATCCGATCATCGCGATGATAATGCCTGCGAAGCCCAGCACGACGGTGAGTTCGTCGGCGCCGTTGCGACCCTTCATAAAGTCATTCATGCGAATTGCCTTTCATTTCGCTATGCTGCACGCCTTTATACCCGATTTGGTGCAAGGGGGACAGGTTAATCTGCACCATTGTGGTGCAAACATACCTGTCCCCCTTGCACCAATTACTTGGAGAGCTTGTCGACGACGCGTTCGATCTCGGCGAGCTTGGCGGCTTTGAGGTCTTCGTCGCCCGATTCGATTGCCGAAGTCACGCAGCCCTCGATATGCGCCTTGAGCACGTCGGCGTTGATGCGGGCGATGAGCGCCTGCGTGGCCATGAGCTGCGTGGAGATGTCGACGCAGTAACGGTCTTCCTCCACCATCCGCAGGATGCCGTCGATTTGCCCGCGCGCCGTCTTGAGCATGCGGGTCACCGATTTATGGTCTGCCATCATGGCGGGTCCTCGTTTCTGGTCAATCCTTCAAATGCCTCACCCTCAGTTGCGGTGAAATAGTTCCTGATTGAAGGCTTAAGGGGGTGCGGACGATTTCTTGGACCGCGCCTAGGCGTATCCAAGCTTCCTGCG
>CATYZI010000013.1 GCA_958415625.1 uncultured Collinsella sp.
CAGTCCTGCGCAAGACGAAGGCCACATTAAGTGGCCTTCTTTGCGTGCGGAACTCATTTTGAGCAAGCACCCGCCCTGCCGGGGCTCCCGGGTTCTGCGACGACTCGGCCGTTCGGGTCAGGTGGGGCTGAATGGAATAGAGTGAATGGGCGCGCCGTTGGCGCGCCCATTTTTGTAAATGTGACAAAGGGACAGTCCCTTTGTCACATTGCGTGTGGAACTCATAGGGCTGTCCCTTTGCCGTCTTTTTATTGATGTTGGGAGCGCCAAGTGGTGGGGGTGGTGCCGGTGTGTTGCTTGAAGGCTTGGGCGAAGGCGGCCTGCTGAGGGTAGCCTAGACGCTCTGCCACCTGCGCTATCGTGAGCGCGCTATCGGCCAAAAGGTCCTGTGCTCGTTCCATACGGCGTCTGCGAATGTAGGCGCCCAGGGACTCGCCAGTTTGGGCCTTAAAGGTGGCGCATAGCTTGGAGCGGCTTGAGAAGAGCGCCTCGGCCACCTCGTTGATGCTCACATGTCTGCCCTTGTCGAGCGAGCGCTCCACAAGGCTCGCCGCCTCTTGGGCAATGGTAACGCTGGCGCGCGTGTCCGCCGCCTGCCGTGCCTGCTTGTGGGCCGCGCGCGAACAGGCGAGCTCCGCGACCATGGTCTCCACGATGCCCTGCATATAGACGTGTCCGCCTGCGGTGCGGGCGCGGTCCTCGTTAATCCTGCGCAACGTGTGGCAGATGGCAGACGTCGCCTCCTCGTGCCATGGCTCGGCAAACGCCTCAAAGACCCCTGCGAACTCGGTGGGATAGCGGTGCTCCAGTTCGTCAAAATATCCAGGCAAAAAGAGCACCGAGCGCGAGTGATAGAGCCGCCCTGCAAACAGTGGGCTTAACTCCTCGCCA
The DNA here is from genome assembly GCA_958415625.1 of uncultured Collinsella sp. Taxonomy (GTDB): domain Bacteria; phylum Actinomycetota; class Coriobacteriia; order Coriobacteriales; family Coriobacteriaceae; genus Collinsella. The sequence goes on from CATYZI010000013.1 coordinate 892, forward strand.
CAGTTATCTTGGATAAAGCTGCACACGGCATTGTTTGGCCACGGTCCATGCAGGGGTTTAAGGTTCGCAGGCGTTATGCCGGCTTCGGGCATGCACATGAGCGTGGGCGCGCTGACCTCGCTCACGCACGCGTACGGTTCGGGCGTGTATTCGGCTAGCTGCATGTTGTGCGTCGGGGTAATGAAATGCTCCATGACGATGCAGGTGGGGGAAAGGGGCATGATCCATGCGCGTCCGTGTGCCCGATCGTTTGCCACCTCGCCGGTAAAGACGGCGCCCTTGCCGGAAAGCTGCAGACCAAACTGCTCAAACTGCGGTGCGTAGAGCTCGGTTATATCGGTTGCTGCCCGCCGCATTTTCAAAAGCGTCCCCTTCATTTGCGAAAACGTCCACGCCTGGCCCAATTGTGTGCCCTGGCTAACACGCCCATGATAAGTTTCTTACGGTTAACTCTCAAGCCGTTAGAAAGGAATCTCATGGCAAAGGGATCAAAAAAGGAAGGCGGCGGCATCGGCGAGCTACTTGCATATGCCGGTGACCGTAAATTCCTAACATATTTGGGCATGGCCCTCTCGGCGTTCTCGCAGCTGTTGAGCTTTGGCCCGTACGTGTGCATCTGGCTTGTTGCGCGAGACCTGATTGCCGTGGCGCCCAACTGGAGCGAGGCCGCCGACATCGCGATGTATGGTTGGTGGGCTGTTGGTTTTGCCCTGGCAAGCATCGTGGTCTATTTCGTGGGACTCATGTGCACGCACCTGTCCGCGTTTCGCTGCGCATCCAATATCCGCAAGGCTACGAGCGAGCATCTGCTTAAGCTGCCGCTCGGCTACTTTGACACGCACGCCACCGGTGAGCTGCGCCGTATCGTAGACGGCTGTGCCGCCTCCACCGAGACGCTGCTCGCGCACATGCTGCCCGATATCGCCGGTGCCACCGCCATGGTCGTGGGCCTGCTTGTGCTGCTATTTGCCCTCGATTGGCGTTTGGGCGCGGCATGCTTAATCTCGGTCGTCGTTTCGTTTTGCGCCATGGCCACCATGATGAGCGGCAAGGGCGCCGAGTTTATGAAGGCTTACATGGGCGCGCTGGTCAAGATGAACAAGACCGGCACCGAATACGTACGCGGCATCCCCGTGGTCAAGGTATTCCAGCAGACGGTCTACTCCTTTAAGGCGTTCCACGATGCGATCGCCGAATACGCCGATATGGCGCAAAACTATGCGGGTACGTTTTGCCGGGGTCCGCAGGTGCTCAACCTTACTGCGCTCAACGGCCTTGTGGCATTTCTTTTGCCTGTGGCGCTGCTGCTGGCGCCGGGCGAGACGGACTTCGCGCACTTTATGGTCAATTTTACGTTTTACGCGATCTTTTCGGCCGTGGTGCCGACGGCCATGACCAAGCTTATGTTTGTGGGCGAGGCGTCTCAGATGAGTGCTGATTCGCTGGCTCGCATCCGAAGCGTTATGGATTCCAAGCAGCTCTCCGTGCCCGCTCAACCCAAGCACCCCGCTGGCAGCGATGTGCGCTTTGAGGACGTGAGCTTTACCTACGAGGGTGCTGAGGCGCCTGCCGTCGATCATGTGAGCTTTAGCGTTCCCGCAGGTAGCACCCTTGCGCTTGTGGGTCCTTCGGGCGGCGGCAAGTCAACCTGCGCAAGCCTGATCCCGCGTTTTTGGGATGTTTCCTTGGGTCGTGTGCTCGTGGGCGGCGTAGACGTTCGCGACATGGATCCGCACGAGCTCATGGACCAGGTCGCCTTTGTGTTTCAGACCAACCAGCTGTTCCGCCAAACACTTGCCGATAACGTGCGCGCCTCCAAGCCTTCGGCCACTGACGACGAAGTGCGCGCGGCCCTCTCCGCGGCCCAGTGCGACGATATCGTGGCCAAGCTCCCGCAGGGCATCGACACCATGCTCGGCGCCGGCGGGGCGTACCTTTCGGGCGGCGAGGTCCAGCGCGTGGCGCTCGCCCGCGCAATCCTTAAGGACGCGCCCATCGTGGTGCTCGACGAGGCCACGGCCTTTGCCGACCCCGAGAACGAGGCACTCATCCAGCGCGCCTTTAGCAAGCTGGCGGCGGGTCGCACGGTCATTATGATTGCGCACCGACTCTCGACTGTAGTGGGGGCCGACAAGATCGTGGTGCTCAACCAAGGTAGCGTGCAGGAGACTGGCACCCATGCCGAGCTGCTGTCCCAAAACGGCCTGTACGCCAAGATGTGGGCCGAATACGAACAGGCCGCGAGCTGGAAAATCACTGCAGCGACCGCGGATGCCGCCGTCACGAAGGGAGGCGAGGCCTAAATGTTCGCCTCATTCCAAAAGAAGTATTTCCTATCCGATAAAGGCGTCGCCGGCGTAAAACGCGGCATTTTCTGGACCGCGCTCACCAATCTCATTACCATGGCCGGCATGGGCTTATTGTTCCTGGTCATGGCCGGTTTTGTCGAACATCTCGCCACCGGTGCCGACCTGCCGGATGCCCTGCCGATTGTGGGCGGCCTCCTGGTCTTTTTCGTGTTGCTCTTTGCCTCTAACTGGCAGCAGTATTACTACACCTACTGCATCTTTTACGAGGAGTGCGGCAAGCAGCGTATGGAGATTGCCGAGCGCTTACGCAAGCTGCCGCTGTCGTTTTTTGGCCGTCGTGATCTGGCCGATTTAACCGAGACCATTATGGGCGACGTCCAGGCCATGGAGCACGCCTACAGCCACGTGCTGGGAGAGCTTTGGGGTGCCATCATCGCAAGTGCCATTGTGTTCGTGGCGTCGCTGTTCTTTTGCTGGCAGCTGGCGATCGCGGCGTTTTGGAGCGTGCCCGTGGCCTTTGCCGTGCTGTATCTGACACGCGGCCCCATGACCCCGGTGTTCGACCATGTGCGTGCCGAGAAGGTCAAGGTTACCGAGGCGATCCAGGAGACGCTCGACTGCGTGCGCGAGATCCGTGCCACCAACCAGGAGGCTCATTATCTTGAGGGGCTCAACGCCGTGATCGATGCCGAGGAGCGCGAGACCACCAAGGGCGAGCTCGCCAATGGGCTTTTGGTCAACTCCGCCTTTGCCATCCTGCGCCTGGGGATTGCCACCACGTTGGTCACGGGCGCTGCGATGGTCGCCTCCGGCCAGGTCGACTTTTTGATGATGTTTGCCTTCCTGCTTATGGTGAGCCGCATCTATGCGCCCTTTGATCAGGCGCTGATGCTGATGTCCGAGCTGTTTGCCGCCGAGTCGTCGGCCAAGCGCATGCGTTCCATCATGGAAGAGCCCGTGGCGCGGGGTAGCGAGCAGTTTGAGCCCGTAGGCCACGATGTGGTGTTCAATCACGTGGCATTTGGCTATGGTGCGGGCGAGGACGGCCGCGCCGGCGAGAAAGTTCTTACCGATGTGAGCTTTACCGCCAAGGAAGGCGAGGTCACGGCACTGGTCGGTCCTTCGGGCTCCGGTAAGTCCACGGTGAGCCGCCTGGCCGCGCGCTTTTGGGACGCCACCGAAGGCACGGTCACCGTGGGCGGCGTGGATGTTGCGAGCGTGGATCCCGAGGTGCTGCTGCGCGACTACGCCATTGTGTTCCAAGACGTGCTGCTCTTTGACGACACGGTGATGGGAAACATCCGCCTCGGGCGTCGTGGCGCCACCGATGAGGAAGTGCTTGCTGCCGCGCGTGCCGCCAACTGCGACGAGTTTGTGAGCCGCATGCCGCAGGGCTATGACACCATGATCGGCGAGAACGGCTCCAAGCTGTCCGGCGGTGAGCGCCAGCGCATCTCTATCGCCCGTGCGCTGCTCAAAGACGCGCCTATCGTGCTGTTGGACGAGGCGACGGCGAGCTTGGATGTGGAGAACGAGACCGTGGTTCAGCAGGCGCTCTCCCGTCTGCTTGCAGGTAAGACGGTTATCGTTATTGCCCACCGTATGCGTACGGTGGAAAATGCCGACAAAATCGTTGTACTCAAGGATGGTGTGGTTGCCGAGCAGGGCACTCCGGCGCAGCTCAAGGCGGCAGGTGGAGAATTCGCCCGCATGGTGGCGCTGCAAAAGGAAGCAGCTACCTGGCAGTTGTAAGAAGGGGCAAAGGGACAGTCCCTTTGTCACATTGACAATCGGTTACTCCGCATCGTTAATTTTCAAAAGGTTAGCCATGGCTGACCTAGATAGTTAGATAAAATTGAGATATTTCAAAAGCGTGCTCGAGCAAACTTGTTTACTCGGGTGCTGAAGCACCATGCCGCGTCCAATGCGGCAAAAGGGAGAAGCAACATGAAAAAGTCGACGTTTAACACCCTGCTTGTTGGTGGCGGTTTTCTGCTTGGCACGGCCGGCATCAAGCTGCTTACCAGCGCTCCGGTCAAGAATGCCTGCGTGCAGGGTATCGCGTGCGGCATGCGCATCAAGAACGGCTACCAGGACATGGTCGAGCAGGCCAAGGCTAATGTCGACGACATGGTTGCCGAGGCGGCCTATATCACCCAAAGCGAGGCCGCTGCTGACGAGGCAGCCGAGTAGCGCTCCCAGGCACAAACTATGAGATTCTCGATTATCAGCGAGATCCCCGGCAGGACCCGTCTTCAATTGGCGGGTCCTGTGCCAGAGAGCGATCTCGATGCACTTCTTAAGCTCAGCGGCGATATCGACGGCGTGCACAAGGTGCGCGTCTATGGCCGTATTGGCCAGTTAGCGCTCGAATATGACGAGCCGTGTCGCGATGCCGTGCTGGCCGCCGTCGGTGCGCTCGACGCTCAGGCCATTGCTGACGCAAAGACGGGTTACGTGATGCAGCTTGAGCCGCGCAAGCACAAGCTTGTTATGGATCTTGCCACGCTTGTCGGCGCCCACTATGCGCGCCGATGGTTTTTGCCCACGCCCCTGCGTGCGGTGTTTGTCGTGGCCGGTTACATGGCATTTTTGCGCGCTGCCCTTCATGAGCTGGCGCAGCCGCGCCTGACCGTTCCCGTGCTCGACGCTTCGGCTATCGGCATTTCGTTCGTCAAGCGTGATGTCGACACCGCGGGCCAGACGATGTTCCTGCTCAACGTGGGCGAGCTGCTCGAGGACTACACCCGCGCCATGAGCGAAAACGAGCTCATCAACTCGCTGCTCGATGTGCCCGACAAGGCGCAAAAGGTCGTCGGCGACACCGAGGTAAGCGTTGCCGCCACCGAGCTCGAGCCCGGCGACTTGGTCGCCGTGCGCACCGGCATGTCCATCTGCATCGACGGTGTTGTCGAGCAGGGGAGCGCTATGGTCAACCAGGCGACCCTGACCGGCGAGCCGCTGGCCGTCGAGCGCAGCGTGGGCGACGACGTGTTCGCCGGTACCGTCGTGGAAGACGGCGGCATCTTGGTGCGCGTGCGCGCCAATACGTCGCAAACCAAACTGCGCTCAATCGTCTCGCTCGTGCAGACGGCCGACTCGCTCAAGTCCGAGGGCCAGTCGCATATGGAGGACCTTGCCAACAAGATCGTCCCGTGGAACTTCCTGCTCGCGGGCCTGGTTGCGCTCACCACGCGCAGTCTCATCAAGACCTCCGCGGCACTGATGGTCGACTACTCGTGCGCACTCAAGCTCACGGGTTCCGTTGCCGTCATGACTGCCATGAGCGATGCTGCCAAGATGGGCGTTATGGTCAAGGGCGCGAAGTACTTTGAGTCGTTTGCCAAGGCCGATACCATTGTCTTTGACAAGACCGGTACGCTGACCGAGGCCCAGCCGCGCCTAGCTTGCGTGCTCACGACCGACGGCTGGAGCGAGGACGAGGTCCTGCGCCTTTCCGCTTGCTTGGAGGAGCATTTTCCGCATCCGGTGGCGCGTGCCGTGGTCAATGCGGCACGCGAGCGCGGGCTCGAGCACCGCGAGCGCCATGCTGCCGTCGAGTACATCGTGGCGCACGGCATCGCTTCGTCCATCGAAGGGCGTCGCGCGATTATCGGCTCGGCACACTTTGTGTTTGAGGACGAGAGCGCGCAGCTCGAGGCCGACATTAAGGAGCAAATCGAGTCCCAGATGCAGGGCCTGTCGCCGCTGTATCTGGCGGTCGATGGAAAGGTCGTCGGCGTGCTCGGCATCGAGGATCCGCTCAAGCCCGGGGTCCGTGAGGCCATCGCCGACTTGCATGCGCTGGGCGTCAAGCATGTCGTTATGCTCACGGGCGATTCGGAGCGCACGGCCGAGCGCATTGCGCGCGAGGCGGGTGTCGACGAGTTTAAGGCCGAGCTGCTGCCCGAGGACAAGTACGCCTATGTGGAGCGCATTAAGAGCGAGGGGCGCCATGTTGCCATGGTGGGCGACGGCGTCAACGATTCGCCGGCGCTCGGTTTGGCCGACGTGGGCTTGGCGATGGGTGGCGGAAGCGACATCGCCAAGGAGGTCGCCGATATCATCCTGACCGATACGGATCTTGCCGCGATCGTGCGCCTGCGCCGCATGAGTCAGGGTCTCATCGACCGTCTGACGAGCTCCTATTCTAAGGTGATGCTCACCAACTCGGCGCTCTTGGCGCTGGGCATTACCGGCATGATCACTCCGCAGACGTCGTCACTGCTGCACAACGGCTCAACGATTGCCTACAGCCTGGGCAACGCGAAGGCTTATCTGCGTTAGCAGACGTGTTCGCCCACGTTATCTGGCCTGCGCCCAGACGGCATCGGTGTCGTCCAGGCGCAGGCCTTTTGCATTTGACCATGTGCTAGCCTCTCTATATAGTGTTGCTAGCGACGCTAGCAATTGAAGGGAGCGGGATCGACGTGGGTACTGTTAGCGGCATGGCGCAGGTGAACGTTCGCGTGGATCGCCAGGTCAAGAACCGTGCCGAGGAGGTGCTGCGGCTTTCGGGCGGGTCACTGCCCGAGCTCATCAAAAAGGTGGTGGCCAAGGTCGCGCAGGGTGGCGGGCAGTGCGAGGAAGTGCTTGCGGCCGTCGACGACCGGCAGCAGACCGTCGCGCCCGATACTCCGTTCGCCGCATCATGGGCGGCGGCGGATCAGCTTTACGCGGACCTGGGCATCGCTACGTCGCCCGTATCCGACGATCGCGATTGGGACACAATCTATTCCGAGGCCATGGACGATCGCTATCGCCAAAAGGGGATGATCCTGTGAGCGGAGCCCCTCTTAAGATCATGGTGGATGCCAACGTATGGGTTGATTCGTTTTGCGTCGACCATGCCGAGTCGATTGCCGCGCGTGCGTTTATTGGACAGGCGACGGAGACGGGGGCATTGCTGTTCTTTCCGGTGCATATTGCCAAGGACGTGCTGTACGTTGTCCAACACGAGCTGAAGCGTAGCGTTCTTGCCAGCGGGGGAGCGCTCGACGAGGCTTCTGCCAGCGCGATTGGCGATGCGGAGCTGGCGTTTGTTCGGAACATGACCGAAAACGCCACGGCTGTGGGTGCAGATGCGTCGGACCTTTGGCTGGCTGACAAATACTTAGCGCTCCATCGCGATTACGAGGACAACTTGGTGCTCGCCGCGTGCAAGCGCGCGCAGGTCGATTACTTGGTGACCAACGATCGCAAGCTGCTCGAACATGCCGATCTTGCAGCAAAGACCCCGCGCCAAATGATGCCGATTCTCGCTTTGGCCGAACACGGCGGCGCGGCTATCGGTTGACGCGAACTGTTTGCGGGCCTCTTGGACGACGATGCGCCAAGGGGCCCGCGCCTGCTATTTACAAAAGCGCGGCCTTAATGGTGGAGCTTTCTGCGAGCTGCTCGGCTGCCTTTTCTTCGGAGCTGTCGAGTGCCGCCAGACTGCGGTAGACCCACTCGTTGACCTGGGTGTTCTTGACGCCTGCGGTCTGCATAAGGGCGCCTACCTCGCGGATTGCTGCGAGCAGATTGGCCTTGGGACCCGCGAGCTCGACCTCGATGCCGTGGTAGGCGGTCACGCCGCGGTTCTCGCTCACGTGGTCGATAAAGCCTTCGACGGTCTCAAGCTGCTGGGTGAGAGCTGCATCATCGTCAGCGTCCAGCGCAACAAGGGCGTTCGAAACCGTGAGGGCGGGATGTCCGCAGGGGACAAAGCCTTCGATGACATCCATAGCTTCGGTAATGGTTGAGCCCAGGCCTGCGAGGGCATTGACGAGTTGCTGCTTGGTATCCATAACGGTCCTTTCGACGGGTCAATGTTGCTTGGCGAAAATATACGTGACGCGATCGGTAACAAAAGTGCGAAGTGCGGCGCACATTGGGCTCTTCACAGCTCGTGCATAGAACAGCTGTCCGCTTTCAGAACGTGGTAAGATAACACTCCACAAGTGGGGCTCGCCCCGCATGTTCCTTGAAAAGTCGACGGTTGTCGGGTACTCGTGCCCAATGCCATCCAGACTTTCCCGACATTCGGGGGCGACTGGTTTCGACACGATAGCTCTGAGAGAGGAAGCAAGCCGAGGTCTCCTCGCCTCGTTAAACAGGGGTACCGTCAAATTGAATTGACAACAACTCTTCTTTTGAGCCTATGGCTCTCGCTGCTTAATTTATAGCGGCGCGTCAACCCGGTGATTTCCCCGACACCGGCGCGACGTCATTTTAGGGGAATGCTCCTGCGCACGTAATCGGTATGGCGCGGGCTAAGACCGAACCGGTTAGGACGTCGCGAGCGTGTCGCTGCGCGCAAAGCGTCCGAGACTAAACCAGCGACTGAGCTTGGAGATGCCAATCAGGGGGCTTTCGTGGACCGGAGTTCGATTCTCCGCGCCTCCACCAATAGTTACAGGCAGGTAGAGAAGTGTCTCTACCTGCTTTTTTATTACTTACAGATACCGCGGAGAATCGAACTCTATGCAGGGCGCGAGCGTTAAGCAAACGCGAAGCGTTTGTAGCGAGCGGGCGAGGACGCCGGCAGGCGGCCGAAGCCGGTGCGGGTTCGCGAAGCGAACACGCGGATTCTCCGCGCAAAGCCTCGACTAGATATAGATTCGATGCCGACCGGATGACAGCCTGCCGTGTCCCGCGCGGACGGATCCCCTCCACCCGCGGAGAATCGAACTCTATGCAGGGCGCGGGCGTAAAGAAAACGCGTAAGCGTTTTTAGCCCGCGGGCGAGGACGCCGGCAGGCGGCCGAAGCCGGTGCGGGTTTGCGAAGCAAATACGCGGATTCTCCGCGCAAAGCTTCAACCCTATGCAGATGCGATGCCGATCGGACTGCAGCCTGCCATGCCCCGCATCAACGTCGCCCCAGGCGGAAAATCCATCCCAGAATTCCGGCTCAGACTGGGATGCGGTTTCCGGATGACGTTTCAAGCGGAAACTGCATCCCGGAATCGACGCTCGGAATGGGATTCATTTTCCGGAAGACGCCTCAAGCGGAAAGTTCATCCCGGAATCCGCGCTCAGACCGGGACACACTTTCCGCTTCACCTGCCGCCTCGAAAAACCCATGCGCCCTCCATTCCAAAACTGGGTAGAAGAAAGTCAAAACGCAATCGCAGGAGGTCAATATGACTGCAGAAGATAAGGCAAAGAACGCCGGCAAGGTCGCGCTCGTCTTGGAGGGTGGCAGTTTTCGTGGGCAGTTTACCGCCGGCGTGCTCGACGTTCTCATGGAGGCCGGTGTCGAAATTCCGGCAGTGTACGGCGTCTCGGCCGGTGCGCTCAATGGCGTCAACTACAAGTCGCACCAGATCGGTCGCACCAACCGAGTCAATTTGACCTTCTGCAACGACAGCCGCTACATGGGCGCCGCGTCGTTTGCGTCCACGGGTTCCATCGTGGGTTACGACTTTATCTTCAACGACGTCCAGGACCGCCTGGATCCTTTTGATAACGAGACGTTCGACGCGAGCCCCATCGAGATGTACGCCGTCGCGACGGACATGCTCTTTGGAACCGCCACGTACCTCCCGGTCAAAAGCGCCGTGCTCGATCTCGACGCCGTGCGCGCCTCGACCTCGCTGCCGCTGGTGACGCCGCCGGTCGAGATTGACGGGCACAAATACGTCGACGGCGGTGTAGCCGATTCGGTCCCTATCGAGCATGTGCTGGAGGAGGCCGGTTTTGACCGTGCGGTCGTCATTGTCACGCAGGACCGCTCGTACGAGAAAAAGCCCTACGAGTTTATGCCCGCCGCACGCGCCCGCTATGCCGACTACCCCTACCTGCTCGAGGCTATCGAGACGCGCCACGACCGCTACAACATTCAGCGCATGCACCTGTGGCAGTATGAGCGCGAGGGCCGTGCACTGGTCGTTGCTCCGCAAAAGCCGGTCGAGGTCGGCCATGTCGAGCACGATCCGGCAAAGCTTTTGGACCTGTATATCCAGGGCCGTCAGGAGGCAAAGCGCCTGCTCGCGGAAATCCAAGAGTTCGTTGAGCGCTAACGGCGGCGAACCCTCGAAAAATGACAACAGCTAAAGAGCTGGAAAAATCATGGCTCGTGGATGACATGTGCAGAAACTCTGGTCGGAGCCAAAATACCTGTTGACTCGGGCGGCGAGCGGGGTAATATGGACGGGTTACTTGCAGAGCCCCGTGAATCTCTGTAACAACACGTACTGTACATGGAGGAGTCTAAGTGATTTCGAAATCGACTCACTACGCCAAGCAGGGCGAGGTCCAGCGCAACTGGGTTCTCGTCGACGCCGATGGTGCTGTCCTGGGCCGTCTTGCCACCCAGATCGCAATGATCCTGCGCGGTAAGAACAAGCCCCAGTTCACGCCCAACAGCGACTGCGGCGACTTCGTTGTCGTCATCAACGCCGATAAGGTCCAGCTTACCGGTAACAAGGCCGACACGAAGACCTATTATCGCCACAGCGGCTACAACGGCGGCCTCAAGGCTGAGAGCTTCCGCCAGGCTATGGAGAAGCACCCGGAGAAGGTCATCGAGCGCGCCGTTCGCGGCATGCTGCCCAAGACCACCCTCGGCCGTGCCCAGATGACCAAGCTTAAGGTCTACGCTGGTGCCGAGCATCCGCACGCTGCCCAGAACCCCACGAAGATTGAGCTGGAGGCTTAAAGATGGCTGAGAACACCGTTGTCTACCAGGGTACCGGCCGTCGTAAGAACGCCGTCGCCCGCGTCCGTCTCGTCCCCGGCACCGGCAAGGTGACCATCAACAAGCGTGACGCCGAGCAGTATTTCGGCCGTCATCAGCTCGTTGAGAACGCCCTTGCTCCCTTCAAGGTGACCGACACCGCCGGTCAGTTCGACGTTATCGCTCTGTGCGATGGCGGCGGCATCTCCGGTCAGTCCGGCGCTCTGCGCCTGGGCATCGCTCGCGCTCTTCTGAACGCTGGCGATTACCGTGCCGACCTCAAGAAGGCCGGTTTCCTTACGCGCGATGCTCGCGTGGTCGAGCGCAAGAAGTACGGCCTCAAGAAGGCCCGCCGCGCTCCCCAGTTCTCCAAGCGCTAAGGTTTTATCTCCTTACGAGATACAATGTACAAGCGGGGCCTACCGACTGCTCGGTGGGTCCCGCTTTTCTTTTCGACTAGGGTGGGCGGCTTCGTTTTGCCCACTTGGGAAGGAGCGATCCTATGCCCCAGAACATCTTCGGTACCGATGGCGTCCGTGGCGTCGCCAACGCCGACCTCTCGTGCGACCTCGCGTTTCGCCTAGGTCGCGCGGCGACCAAGTTTCTTGGCCCGGACATCTGCATCGGCCGCGACACGCGTCTTTCGGGCACCATGCTCGAGAGCGCTCTGACCGCCGGCATCATGGCCGAGGGCGGCCGTCCGCATTGCTGCGGCGTTATCCCCACGCCCGCCGTGGCGCTGCTCACTGTTCAAAACGAGCTCGACGGCGGCATCGTCATCTCTGCTTCGCACAATCCGCCGGAGTTCAACGGCATCAAGTTCTTTAGCCGCAAGGGTATGAAGCTTCCCGATGCGGTCGAGGAAGAGATCAGCGCCTGGGTCATGTCCGAGGAAGCCATGGCTGCCGACACGCTGCCGACCGGTGCCGGCGTGGGCCACATCATCAAGATGAAAGACGCCCGCAAGGCATACGTCGACCACGCCATCGATACGCTTGATGGCCTGAGGCTCGATGGTCTAGTCGTTGCCGTCGACTGCGGCCATGGCGCTTCTTGCCAGACCACGCCTGCCGCGCTGCAGCGCCTGGGCGCCACGGTCCATGCCATCAACACCGATTACTGCGGCACTGACATTAACGTTGAGTGCGGCTCTACGCACCTCGAGCCCCTGCGCGAGCTCGTGCTGCGCACCCACGCCGATATCGGCCTGGCCCACGACGGCGACGCCGATCGCGTGCTGTTCGTGGACAGCGAGGGCAATGAGATCGACGGTGACTACATCCTGGCCATCTGCGGTTCTGACCTCGCCGCTCGCGGCAAACTCGCCAACTCCGAGATCGTCTCGACCGTTATGTGCAACCTTGGCTTCTCCATCGCTATGAAGGAGCAGGGCTTCGAGATGGTTCAGACCGCTGTGGGCGACCGTTATGTTCTTGAGCGTATGCTCGCGGACGGCGCCGTCATCGGCGGCGAACAGTCCGGCCACATCATCTTCCTGGAGCACAACACCACCGGTGACGGCCTGGTGACGGCTCTGCAGCTGCTGGCCGTGCTCAAGCGCACCGGTCGTACCCTCACCGATCTTGCCGGCATCATGAAGAAGTACCCGCAGGTACTCGTCAACGTGCATTCCGACAACAAGGCCGGTCTGGACGATTGCCAGCCCATCTGGGATGCCGTCGCTGCTGCCGAGAAGGAGCTTGACGGCCGCGGCCGCATTCTGGTGCGTCCGAGCGGTACCGAGCCGCTGGTCCGCGTTATGGCCGAGGCCGAGACGCACGAGCTGACCCAGCGCGTTGTCGACGACATCGTCGAGGTTGTCAAGCGCGAACTTCCCTAATGGTCAAAAACGAGTGCCAAGTGGTAAACTGTTAAGGCTATTTTGGTCGATTGGTATGTCCGAGGGGGAGCATGTTCACTAAAGTCCTAAGGTCTTTTGGTATGCGTGGTCGAGTCCTTACGCTGGATGCTCCCATCTCGGGCGACGTCATTCCGCTTTCCGAGGTAAACGACCAGACATTTGCCACCGGCCTTTTGGGCCAGGGCGTGGCGATTCAGCCTACCGGCACGCGTGTGATTGCACCGGCTGATGCCAAGGTCGAGGCCATTTTTCCCACGGGACACGCTGTTGCGCTTAACACGGTCGATGGCTTGGACGTGCTCATCCACGTTGGTTTGGACACTGTTCAGCTTGAGGGCAAGCACTTTACCGTACATGCGCAAGTGGGTGACATCGTCCATAAGGGCGATGTGCTCATTGAGTTCGATCGCGAGGCGATTGCTGCCGAGGGCTACGATGTGACGGTTCCCATCTTGGTGTGCAACTCTGTTGAGTTCTCGAGCATCAAGGGCTCCGTTGGCGTGCATGTCGAAGAGATGGACCAGCTCATCGTTGCTCGCGAGCGCTAGCAAGTGCACGTGGCCATTAGCCTACAATTCAAACACGTTTACGGAGGGCGCCCTTGAAAGAGGACGCCCTCCGTGGCAAGATGGGATTTGTCCGAAGCTAAAAGGCTTCGGGTCACCGTGGACGGGCAGGGGCCTCGACGCGGCTAGACACGAGACACATACATTACGCGACCTCGCCCTGGTGGCCGCACACGTTGGTTGCGGCCGACGCGGGCCGCGGGCAAGTGCTTGTAAGGGGAGCCTTGCCTCTCTTGTACGAGAAAGGACGCGTAATGAAGATCATTAAAGCTAAAGACTACGAGGATATGAGCCGCAAGGCCGCCAATATCATCTCGGCGCAGGTTATCCTCAAGCCCGACTGTGTGCTGGGCCTTGCCACCGGCTCCACCCCGATCGGTGCCTACAAGCAGCTCGCTGCTTGGTACGAGAAGGGCGACGTCGACTTTGCCGAGGTCAGCACATACAACCTGGACGAGTATCGCGGCCTTTCGCACGACGATCCCCAGAGCTATCACTACTTCATGCGTGAGAACTTCTTCGATCACATCAACATCGACCTGAACAACACGCATGTGCCCGACGGTTCCAACCCCGACGCCGCCGCTGCCTGCTCTGAGTACGACAAGATCGTCGCCGCCGCCGGTTACCCGGATCTGCAGCTGCTCGGCATTGGCAACAACGGCCACATCGGCTTCAACGAGCCCGATGACCACTTCTCCAAGGGCACGCACTGCGTCGACCTCACCGAGAGCACCATTCAGGCCAACAGCCGCCTGTTCGACAGCATCGACGACGTTCCCCGTCAGGCCTACACCATGGGCACCCAGACCATCATGTATGCCCGCATGATCCTGGTCGTCGCCAACGGCGAGGCCAAGGCTCAGGCCGTGCATGACATGTGCTATGGTCCGGTTACGCCCGCGTGCCCGGCTTCGATCCTGCAGCTGCACACCAACTGCGTTGTCGTTGCCGACGAGGCCGCCCTTTCGCTCTGCGAGTAGCGCGAATCCTGCACCTCGACATAGCCTTGCCTAAGGCCTCCGCTTTGCGGGGGCCTTTTTGCTATCCCTTTCCGCCCACTTGACCAAAATCTTGCCGCAAGCTTGACGAATGCCGGATGCCCAACAGTTTGATTCATTCCATACCAGATTCTATGCAAAAATACCACTAAAAGGTCGTAGACGGTAGCGGGTGCTAGGCGAGTTGAATGACATAGCTGAACCTTGTTCATTTGCGTTACACTGCCGCTTAGATGGGACAAGCTGACAAGCTCATTTACCTGCTTAAAGACCGATTAGTCGGGGGATTAATAACAATCGGCCCTCGCTGTACAAAAACTTGCCGCTTGCGTACCAAAAGACAACCTAGAACACAAGGTCGCTCTATTCATAGCGCGGCTTGTATGGTCTTGCGGTTACAGTGTCCATACGGTCGAGTTGAGGAGCGGGCATGGTAAACGATTTGGGCAGTATGGACGACCTCGAGCTGATGCCGCTGGGCGGTGGCTATATGGTGCGACGCGAACGCTTGATGAATGAGCTTATCGCCAAGGGCCGAAAGGCCGGCATCGTGGTTCTTTATGCGCCCGACGGGTTTGGGAAGACCTCGGTGCTGCTGCAGTACACCCATGAGGTTAAATGCGACCCGACGCGAGGCCCCGTGCGGATTATCGAGGCCGATCGCGCCATTGGGCGCGAGGTGTTTATGCAGCTCGAGGTGGTTACCGAAGAACTCAAAGACAAACCGCACTCCCTTATCGCGATTGATAATGTGCCAAACCTCGATCAGCACGATACCGAAGACCTCATCGACAGGATTCGCGGCTTGCGCGCTATGGGGATAGGGGTCTTTATCTCCTGCCGTCCTTCAAATCGTCAGCTGATTCATGGGCTGGGCGATTCGGTTAAGATCAATGCGCAGATGCTCAAGGTGCATGCCTATGAGTATTCGGCGTGGGCATCGGCGTTTTCGATCAGTACATCGCTCGACTTTTATCAGCTCACGCAGGGCGTGCCCGAGCTCGTTTCGGCATTGCAGACGGGTCTGTATGGCCAAGGCGACGTAGCCGGTCTGCTCGAAAACGAGATTGTCAACGTATATGGCGCGGCACTTGTCGATCTGGCTTCGCTCGACAATAATGCGCTGTTTTGCGTGGCATGTCTCATGGTTTTGATGGGCGAGGGCAATATCGCAGAACTCGAGGCTTGCGGGGTGAGGCTGTCGATGGTCGACCAGTCCTACTTTGTACGCGACTACCCGATCTTTGGCTTGGATCCCGCCGAGCGGAGTTTTACGTGTCTGGGCACGGAGGATAACGGACGCTTGCGTTTGCGTAAGTTGGTGGCCGAGGTTCGCCCCGAACTTGTTCCGAGGGCGGCCCGGATTTTGCTTAAGGCGGGCCGATGCGATGCGGCGATGGACCTGGCGGACGCCTTTTTGGACCGTGAAGCGGTCCTTGAACTTGCTGGGCAGTATGGGGCCGATCTGGCTCTGACGGGGCACGGGGCCGATATCTGCCGAGCAGCGCTGGGCACGATCGATGCCGACGATCCGGCTCCAGAGCCAACGCCTGCCGAGGCGCTCGGCGTATATCTGGCAGCGGTCAGCGTGTCCAATACAAAGCTCGCTCGCTATATGGCATCGGTCATCGAGCGCGGGGGCGAACGGGCGGCCTGCGAAATAGACCCTGTTTCATGGAGGGTGGCCCAGACACTGACGGCTGTTTGCTATGGGGACAACGGGCTTGGGCTCCCTATGAACCTGGCCGTGCCAGAAATAGAGACGTCCCACACCGCGCTCGACATGCTGTCCGCGCATATCGAGGTCAAGCGATGCCTGACCGAACGGGGAGATGACGGCGGCGTTCTACAGCAGCTCAAAACGAGCAAGGCCTACGACTGTGAGCTCGACATCGCGGGGATTGTTATACGGGCCGATAGCATGCTGGTGGAGCTCTTTGACGGGTCGTTTGCGGGAATCGACGAGCGCGACGACGAGATGACGGTGGTGCGGGAGGCGCTCGACGTACGTGGGCTTAAGGCGATGGCTATCTGGGTGCGCATGGTGTTGGCGGCACGGCGGCTCCTTTCCGGCCTGCCGGTAACCGACGACGCGGCGTTCAACGAGCTCGATCGTTTTGCCGTGCGCATGCGCGACAACCAGATTCAGCTGTTTGGCCTGTTGCTAGAAGGCTGGCAGTCGCTGGCAGAGGGACGGCCGGTTAATGCAAAGTTCCGTGCGGTCCAAGTGCTCAAACTTGCCGAGGAGTCGATTGCGTACATGCGCGATAATGCGTTACTGCTGGAGCGCGCGGCATATCTGCGTAACACCTCGATGGTTTCGGTACGCGAGGAAGCGGAGTTGCTCGATATAAGCCAGACGCAGGTTGGTGGCGCAGAAGCCTGGATGGTGGCGCTGCATTTGGCCTGTGCGGGCCGAGACAGCGACCTTGCAGCCTGGATGTCCATGAATCGCGCGGGGATTCTAGAGCCATCGTATCGGCTCTTTGCGCGCCTTGCCATGCATTGTCTGGGCGAGCCGGCGACCAGGATTCGCAAGAAGCTTCCCGTGCGCGAGCTGTCGCGGTACTCGCTGCGCGACGATTTGGAAGGGGAAGGCGAGCGCCTGTTCCAGGCCGGTGAGGTTGAAGCCGTTGATACCATTGACCATATCGAGATTCGCATGTTTGGGGCGTTTCGCGCCGAGCGCGACGGGTTTCCCATCACGGACAAAATGTGGCGCCGCAAGAAGGCGGCGACACTTGCCGAGCGGCTTGCGCTGGGCATGGATGCGCTCGTCGATCGTGAGACGCTGGCCATGGAGCTGTGGCCCCATGCCGAGTTCAATAGCGCCCGCAACAACCTGTACTCGACGATATCGCGCTTGCGGTCGGCTTTGGGACCGACGCCGGATGGCAAATCGTGTGTGCTCATCCAAAATGAATGCATCGGACTCAACGGCGACTACGTCAAGACCGATGTACGGCTGTTTGACCAGATAAGCCGCGAGGTTTTGGGAAATCGCACGGGTGCGCGCGGGCCCCATTTAGTTGAGCTGTGCCTTAAGATTGAGCAGCTTTATGCCGGCCCGTTGTATGTTCCCAATGGCTGTAACCCCACCTACTTTTTGCGTATGCGACGCATTATGCAGTCAAAGTACATCGATTGCATGATTAAGGGAGCAAATGCCGCTCTAGAAGAAAACGACCTGCAGTCGGCGATTTGGCTGGCGGAGTCGGGGCTTCGGCAGGAAACGGCGCGTGAGGATATGGTGCGCTGCGCCATGCGCGTCTACAGTGCGGCGGGGCGGCGGCGCGATATCGTCGAGCTGTACAGCGGTCATATGCACCACCTGAGGGAGCAGGTCAATGGCGTTCCCGAGCCCGAGACGCGGCGTCTATACGAGCGCTTGGTGGAGGGGCGGCTCAATCGCGTGCTGGTCGAGCGATAAAAAACGGGTGCCCGAAGTACTCGGGCACCCGTAAGCTTGCTATATGTTGGCTCGCCGAATCATTGGCTCTTAGACGAGCTTGATCTTCTCGATGTCCTTGCGCGAGGACTCGCGATACAGCGAGAACTTGCGGCCGATGACCTGGACGACCTCGGCGTGGCAACGCTCAGCGAGCTCTTCGGCGGCCTCGCGGGCGGAAAGGCTGGAGCCATCGAGCACGGAGCACTTAACGAGCTCATGCTTCTCCAGGTAGGCGACCGTCTGCTCGACGGTGCCCTCGTTGACATCGGACTTGCCGATGATGATGGCGGGGTTGAGGTGATGGGCCATGCTGCGAAGCTGCTTGACCTGGGCTCCTGTCAGTGCCATGGGTTCTCGCTTTCTATGTATGGGGCGCCCCGCGACGGGGCCTTAATCTACGTGAGCTGTCCCACGATAGCGCAGGAACGGCGCGGTGTGGAGCGTGTTTGCCCAGTTCAAAAAGAATGCGGATGCCGAGGTGATGGGCAGCGCAGGCTGTGAACGGGCTACGAGCGGGATTCAGAGACTGGTTCCCATGCAATAAACGCCCAGCGAACCTTGCGGACATGATCGAGCATATAGCGCCCCTGCGGCACGCCCTTGGAGCCCGGCTCACCGGCATGGGGGTTCTCAATCATGTGTTGAGCGATGTAGTCGCGCAGGCAGTCGATCTTATCCTCGTTGCCATGCTCGAGCATACGGGAAAAATCCGCCACGCCTGCCTCAAGGCTGTCGAAGGTATCGCGACGAGGCGATTCAAAGTATGTAACCTGCGGCAACGCACCCATCTGAATGAGGATGTTGAAGGCGTACACAAAGCCATTGCTGCAGGTAACCGAGGCGCCGATAGCGTTCATCAAGTGCAGATCATAGCGCGGGCTGGAGTTGGCGACCATCGTGACAGCACAACGCCGACGAGCCGTACGGTCGAGCTTGGCAAGCGCACCTTTTAGATCGGTCGTCGTAACCGACCGACTGGCAAAGGCAACATCCACCGTTTTCGCGACCGGTCCAACCAAATCCCAATCATCATCCCAAGCAAGCTCAAGCGGCGTTATGCGCCCCTCGAGCCCGTAATACTCAATGCCAGCATCAAGCGTGCCCAACATGGCAGGGGAAAAGTCAGCAGCAATCACAGGATGTCCAGCCTGAGCAAGCGGAATAGCAATCGACCCAGCTCCACACCCCATATCGAGCACGGATTCACCAGGCTTTAACGCCAACAGCTTGATAAAGTCTCGGGCATACGGGGCAGTCTCCAACGGCCGAAAATGCCGAGCCCGCTTATCCCATTCAAAAGAATCATCAGCCCGCCGCCGATCAGCTTGCAGACGTATCCATTCGCCATTCCAATCCGCAGAAAGCAGATCAGAACGAATCTCCCCATCAACCACGGGCCAACCTCCTCACACAACAAAAAAGCGGCCCCTCCCAAAAGAAGAGCCGCAACAAGCATATATCAGAAAAAGAACCGTTCCAACGCCAAACCGCCGCACCAGCCAAGTGGTGAAGGAGCGAAGCGACTGCAACCGGGATAGAACCCAACTGAGGTCCCGTTGTGCGGGAGCCCCGGGGAGGGCAAATATATAAGGTCGATCGCGAGTTCCGCACGAGCCGGAGAGCACTTAATGTGCTTTCCGTGCGAGTCAGGACTGTCCGAGCAGGCGACCTTATGTATTTGCCCTCCCCGGGGCTCCTCGCCAGCATCCCTCAGCTAGTTCTTGAGCGAGTTCAGCGGTGCCGGGAAGCGTCCACCGCGGTGGGCAAGCACGGTGCCGGCGTTGGAGTTCACCGGCATGATGGGCGCACGGCCAAACAGGCCGCCGTACTCGACGCAGTCGCCCACGCCCTTGCCGATAGCAGGAATCACGCGGACGGCCGTGGTCTTGTTGTTGATGACGCCGATGGCCATCTCGTCGGCGATGATGCCGGCGATGGTCTCGACCGGGGTGTCGCCGGGGATGGCGATCATGTCCAGGCCAACGGAGCACACGCAGGTCATGGCCTCGAGCTTCTCGAGCGAAAGCGCACCGGCTTCGACGGCGGCGATCATGCCGGCGTCCTCGGACACGGGGATGAAAGCGCCGGAGAGACCGCCCACGCTGGAGCTGGCCATGACGCCGCCCTTCTTGACGGCATCGTTGAGCATGGCGAGCGCGCAGGTCGTGCCCGGGCCACCGCAGGTGCCCACGCCGATGATCTCGAGGATGCGCGCGACGGAGTCGCCGATGGCAGGCGTGGGAGCCAGCGACAGGTCGACAATGCCCTTCTCGACCCCCAGGCGATGGGCGGCCTCGCGGCTCATGAGCTCGCCGGCGCGGGTGATCTTAAAGGCGGTCTGCTTAATCTTCTCGGCAACCTCCATCATCGAGGCGGAGTCGGGCAGCGTCTCCAGGGCTGCGGCCATAACGCCGGGGCCCGAAACGCCTACGTTGATGACGGCGTCGGCCTCGCCACCGCCGTGGACGGCGCCCGCCATAAACGGGGAGTCCTCGACCATGTTGGCAAAGCAGACAAACTTGGAAGCGCCGACGGAATCCTGGTCGGCCGTGAGTTTAGCGGCATCGATGATGGTCTGTGCGGCCATAAGCACGGCGTCCATGTTGATACCGGCGCGCAGGCTGGCGACGTTGACGCTGGAGCAGACGCGGCTCGTGGTGGCGAGCGCCTGGGGGATGGACTGGATGACGCGGCGGTCGGCGTTGCCGATGCCCTTCTGGACGAGTGCGGAGAAGCCGCCCAGGTAATCGATGCCGAGCGTTTCGGCCGCGCGGTCGAGGGCATGCGCGATGGGGGTGAGGTCCTCATCCTTGCAGCATGCGGCGATCTGTGCCACCGGGGTGACGGAAACGCGCTTGTTGACGATGGGGATACCGTACTCGCGCTCGAGGTTCTCGGCGGTCTCGACCAGATGCTCAGCCGTGTGCGTCACGTGGTCGTAGATCTTCGTGCACATGCGGTCGAGGTTCTCGTCACCGCAACCCATGAGCGAAACACCCATGGTGATGGTCCTGATGTCGAGGTTCTGTTCCTCAACCATGCCGCGGGTTTCCGCGATTTCTGCGGGCGTGATCGCCATCCTTGCGCTCCTATCTGCCAAAACGAGCATAGTCTTTTCTATTTTAACGTGCCGCACGTGCCAAGTGGCGCATGCGGCACGTTTTGGTGCTCGGTTGTTTCCGTTGTGTTACTGCCCAAAGACCTCTTCGGCGATGCGCGCGCTTTCGGCGGCATCCTTGGCGTAGTAGTCCGCGCCGATCTGCTTGGCGTATTCGGGGGTGAGCACGGCGCCGCCTACGATGATCTTGACGCCCGGCACCTCGGCATGGAGCAGCTTGATGGTCTCCTCCATGGCGACGACGGTGGTGGTCATAAGCGCCGAGAGGCCGACGAGTTTGATATCGCGCTCCTTGACGGTCTTGAGCACCTCCTGTGGATCGACGTCGCGGCCCAGGTCAAAGACGGTGTAGCCGTAGTTGTCGAGCAGCATTTTGACGATATTCTTGCCGATATCGTGGATGTCGCCCTTGACGGTGGCCACGCAGATCTTGCCCTTGTCGGCAATCTCGCCGGCGGGCATCAGGCGCTTGATGGTGTCGAAGCCCACACGCGCGGCCTCGGCCGAGGCCATGAGCTGCGGCAAGAAGAACTTGCCCTGGTCAAAGAGGACGCCCACCTCGTCGAGGGCGGGGATAAAGTGATTGTTGATGAGGTCCATGGCGTCGTGGTCTGCCAGCAGACGCTCGGTCTCGGCAGCGATCTCTCCCTTGCGGCCCGAGACGACCATGTGGCGGATGGGGTCGTCGTTGCCGTCGGTGCTGGTGACACCAGCGGCGGGCACGGTGTCGGTCGATGCGGCCTGAGCTGCTGCCGGGTTGGCGGCGATCTTATACGGATCGGTCCAACCGGCATAGCGCTCGATGTATCCGGTCGAGCCCTCGTCCTCAACGCTCAGGACGCGATAGCTGTAGACGGTATCCATAAAGCGCTTGGAGCCCGGGTTCATGATGGGGGCGTCCAGGCCCGCGCCAAAAGCGGCGGCCAAAAAGACCGAGCCCAGCAGCGGGCGGGCAGGCAGGCCAAAGCTGATGTTCGACACGCCGAGCGCGCATTTGACGCCCAGACGCTCCTTGCACAGGGACATGGCGCGCAGAATCTGCTCGGCCTGGCGTTGATTGGTCGAGGCGGTCATGACCAGGCAGTCGATGAGGATGCGGTCCGGGCCGATGCCGTAGCGGGCGGCCTCGGCCACGATGCGCTCGGCGATGGCGAAGCGGGCCTCGGCGGTATCGGGGATGCCGCCTTCGTCGAGCGTAAGGCCGACGACGTTGGTGCCGTAGTGGGCAACCAACGGAAAGATCTCATCCATGATCTGTTGCTTGCCGTTGACCGAGTTGATGATGGGCTTGCCGGCGTAGCGGCGTACGGCGGCCTCGACGGCGGCGGGATCGGTGGAGTCGATCTGCAGCGGCAACAGCGTGGAGCCTTGGAGCTGCTCGGTCGCCTGCTGGATAATCTTGACCTCGTCGATCTCGGGCAGGCCCACGTTAACGTCCAAGATGTCGGCGCCCTGTTCTTGCTGGCTGATGCCCTGGCTTACGACGTAGTCCAGGTCGCCGTCGCGCAGGGCCTGCTGCAGGCGCTTTTTGCCGGTGGGATTGATGCGCTCGCCGATGACGGCAATCTTGTGGCCGTCGCAGGGGAGGTCCACCACGGTCTGGGCGCTTGTGACCGACATGCTGGGCTTGCGGTGGCGCGGACTGGGCGTGTGGTTATCGATAAGCGTGCGCAAGGCGGCCATGTGCGCCGGCGTGGTGCCGCAGCAGCCGCCCACGACGCTCACGCCGTCCTCAATCATGCCGGCGACGGCCTCGGCGTATTCGGGTACCTGGATATCAAAGACGGTATTGCCGTCATCGTCCACGCGGGGCAGTCCCGCATTGGCCTGCACCATAACGGGCTTGTCCGTAACGGTGAGCATACGCGCGGCGAGTCCTCGGAGCTCGGCCGGGCCCTGGCTGCAGTTGATGCCCAAAACGTCGGCGCCGATGGCGTCGAGGGTGATGGCGGCGACCTCGGGGCTCGTGCCCAAGAAGGTGCGGCCGTCTTCCTCAAAGGTCATGGTGGCAAAGACGGGCAAGTCGGAATTCTCGCGGCAGGCGAGGACTGCCGCCTTGATCTCGGCCAGGTCGGTCATAGTCTCGATAATAAAGAGGTCCACACCCGCGGCGACGCCAGAGCGCACCTCCTCGGCAAAGAGGTCGTAGGCCTCGTCGAAGCTGAGGGTACCCAAGGGGCGCAGCAGCGCGCCGATGGGGCCGATATCGCCGGCGACGTAGTGGGCACCGGCTGCGCGGGCGCAGGCGACAGCGGCGGCAAAGACATCTGCCACGGTGGCGGTACCGTCGAGCTTGTGGGCGTTGGCGCCAAAGGTATTGGCGGTGATCACGTCGCAGCCGGCCTCGACGTACTGTCGCTGAATGTCGGTAATGACCTGGGGCTCCTCAAAGTTGAGCAGCTCGGGTAGGGCGCCGGCCTTCATGCCAGCTGCCTGCAGCATGGTGCCCATGCCGCCGTCGAACAGCAGGTGCCCCGTGCCCTCGATAGCGGCGCGCAGGCGATCGTCCTTAATGCGCAGATCGTCGATCGTGCGCGTCTTGTACGTGGCACCGTTGCGACGTGCGGCATCAACGGGTGCCGCCAATGCAGTGCCGTCAGAATCATGAGTGATAAGCGGAGTAAACATCGAGGGCTCCTAATGGCTGGAATAGCAGGTGGTGTGGGCGGCGCGGAAGCGACAGTGCTCGCGCATGCGGCAGATATTGCAGGTGGGGCGGCTCTGGGCGTCGTGGACCTCGCCGTCGAACAGACCGATCACCGCGGTCACGCTCTTGGTGGGCATGAGCAGGCTGGTGGGCGTGACGGTAAGCCCGATGAGCCGCGTGGCGTTGAGCGCGTCCACGATTGAGCGCTGTGCCGTAAGCGGGCAGTCGCCGTAGCCGGGACTGAAGCGCCAGTTACCGGCGAGTCCGTGTGCGGCGGCCGCAGCCTTAACCTGCTGGTCCATCTGCTCGACGGCGGCTTCTACATAGGCAGAGCATGCGGCGTCGAGCACGGCTCCCTCCAGGGGCTGCTGGGCTCCCGTGGTACGCAGGCGACGCTCGGCGTCCATGCCGAGGGTGCATGCCATGAGCGCGGCAAAGCGGGCGTCTTTGAGATGGCGATAGATGTCGCGACCGCGCAGCTCAACGTTGGTGCCAACCAGACGGATGCAAGGCTCTCCCTGCTCGTCCACGCCCGTGGCATCGACGGTAAACACGCGCCGCACGCCGCGGGGCTCAATGTCCAGCTCAAGGCGCTCGACCACAAGCTCAATACGTCGTGACAGCTCGGGCTCAATCTGCTGGCCGCCGTAACCCAGATACCGCAGCATCTCGGCACGGTCGACACGGGGATGGTGCGCAGCATCGACACGGTAAAGCGCCGGCGACGCAAGGTCGGCCGGCACTTCGACAGCGGTTGTATCGATGTGCGGTTTTTCCATTACCCCAAGCGCTCCATAATGGTCGCGGCGATCGCAGGACGATTCATAGTGTACAGGTGCAGACCGGCGGCACCGTGCTCCTTAAGGTCGCAAAGCTGGCGGGCGGCATAATCTACACCGGCTGCCTGCAGGCTCTCGGGGTCGTTCTCGTACTTGGCGAGAATCTTGATGACGGGGGAGGGCAGCGACGCGCCGCACATAAAGACCATGCGGCTGATCTGCGACTTGCCCATAAACGGCATGATGCCTGCGGTAATGGGCACGGTGATGCCGGCCTTGTCGGCAAGCTCGCGAAAACGGTAGAAGCACTCGTTATCAAAGAAGAGCTGCGTCACAAAGAAGCTCGCGCCGGCGTCCTGTTTTTGCTTGAGGTGCTCGACCGAGAGGTTGAGGTCCTCACAGGCAATGTGGCCCTCGGGGTAGGCTGCGGCGCCCACGCAAAAGCCGGCGTCGACGAGCTCGGGGATGAGGTCGCGGGCGTAGGCGTAGTCGGAGGCGGGCTTGTCGTCCTCGGTCGCGCCAGCGGGCAGATCACCGCGCAGGGCCAGGATGTTTTCTACGCCGGCGGTGCGGTATTCGTCGATCTTGGCGGCGATATCGGCGTGGGTACGGCCCACACAGGTGAGGTGCGCTACCGAGGGCGTATCGAATTCGCTCGTAATCATATGCGCGATGGGGGCGGTGGTGGCACCGTTGCCAGAGCCGCCGGCCGAGCAGGTGACCGAGACAAAGCTCGGCGAAAGCTTGCACAGATTGCCTGCCACTTCGCGAGCCGTGTCGAGGGTCAGCTCGCCCTTGGGCGGGAACATCTCAAACGAAACGGGTGCGGTGCCCTGGGATGCTGCCTGCTTAAAAACCTCGTCGACGCGCATATCGTGCTCCTTTAGATACTTAAATAGTGTGATGTGTTGTAAGGATTCTACAGCACCACTGTGCCACGGTGGAGTTTTACTCGCGATTTAGGGATACCAATCAAAGATGCCTTGCTATCGGCATTGCCTATAACGGGACAGTAAATTTGGGACGGGGCTATAAAGACTGGTATCTGATGCAAAATACCAGTTAATAGAGCCCCATCCCAGATTGACTACCCTTAAACCATGCGGGGAGGTCTGCAATTTATGCAGTTCGTTGGCTGTTGAGGGTGGCAATACCGCTGCGATGCGGTAACCTCATTGATTGGTTTCGTGACAGCAACATAACGGTAATGTTGCGGAAACACGACGAGCCTAATCTATGACTCGTTCGTTAGTAATCAACACCGCTTCTCACGCGGTGCCGATACGAAGGGAGTTCCGTATGGCCGAACTTACTGACCGCTTCGGGACCATGGTGTTCTCTGAGGAAGTCATGAAGGACTACCTCCCCAAGGACATTTGGAAGCGCCTTGCTGCAACCCTCGAGGACGGTGAGCCGCTCGACCTGGATGTGGCCAACGCCGTTGCCCACGCCATGAAGGTCTGGGCCATCTCCAAGGGCGCGACGCACTACGCGCACTGGTTCCAGCCGCTTTCGGGCATTACTTCCGAGAAGCACGACAGCTTCCTCGAGCCCAACCACGACGGCACCGCCATTACCAAGTTTACGGGCAAGAACCTCATCCAGGGCGAGCCCGATGCCTCGAGCTTCCCCAACGGCGGCCTGCGTGCCACCTTCGAGGCCCGTGGCTACACCGCTTGGGATCCCACCAGCCCCGCATTCATTAAGGACGATGTCCTGTGCATCCCCACGGCTTTTTGCTCCTACACGGGCGAGGCCCTGGACAAGAAGACCCCGCTGCTGCGCTCCATGACCGCACTCTCGCGTGAGTCCAAGCGCGTTTTGGCGCTGTTTGGCAAGACCCCCAAGAAGGTCGTTCCTTCCGTGGGCGATGAGCAGGAGTACTTCCTGATCAAGAAGGACGCTTACCGCAAGCGCAGGGACCTGGTCATCACCGGGCGCACCCTCTTTGGTGCTGCTCCCTGCAAGGGCCAGGAGCTCGAGGAGCACTACTTTGGCGCTATCCGCCCCACCGTCTCGTCCTATATGAAGGACCTGGACGATGAACTGTGGGCGCTTGGCATTCCCGCCAAGACCAAGCACAACGAGGTCGCTCCCTGCCAGCATGAGCTCGCCCCTGTCTACGGCGAGGTCAACGAGGCCATCGACCAGAATCTGGTCATGATGGAGAAGATGAAGCTCATCGCCTCCCGCCACGACTTGGTCTGCCTGCTGCACGAGAAGCCCTTCGAGGGCATCAACGGTTCGGGCAAGCACAACAACTGGTCGCTTGGCACCGAGTCCGAGAACCTGCTCGACCCGGGCGACACCCCGCTCGACAACCTGCAGTTCATCGTCTTCCTCACCGCGGTGATCGAGGCCGTCGATAACTATCAGGAGCTCCTGCGTGCCTCCGTTGCCTCGGCCGGCAACGACCATCGTCTGGGCGCCAACGAGGCCCCTCCGGCGATTATGTCCATCTTCCTGGGCGACCAGCTTACCGAGGTTGTCGAGAAGATCATCGATGGCAAGGCTTCCGTCCATGCCACGCGCGGCGTGCTCGACCTGGGCGCCGACACCCTGCCCAAGCTGATGCAGGACAACACCGACCGCAACCGCACCTCCCCGTTCGCCTTCACCGGCAACAAGTTCGAGTTCCGTGCCTGCGGCTCCGAGCAAAACGTTTCCGACTCCAACCTGGTGCTCGATGCCGCCGTTGCCAAGTCGCTCAAGTCCTTCGCCGATGCGCTCGAGGGTACGCCCGAGGATAAGTTCCAGGACGCCGCGCTCGAGTACTGCAAGAAGGTGCTGACCGATCACCAGCGCATCCTGTTCTCCGGCGACGGTTACTCCGACGAGTGGCCCATCGAGGCCGAGAAGCGCGGCCTTGCCAACAACAAGACCACGGCCGACGCTCTTCCCGCCTTTGTTTCCGATAAGGCCATTGCGCTCTTTGAGGAGACGGGCGTCCTGACCAAGGCCGAGGCTCAGTGCCGCTATGACTGCAAGCTCGAGAAGTACAACAAGCTCATGAACATCGAGGCTACCACGATGGTTCGCGAGGCGCGTCGTACCTATCGCCCGGTCATTACCGCCTATGCCACCAAGGTCGCTAAGGGCCTTGAGACTATTCGTGCCGCCGGTGCTGAGGCCGCCATGCAGTGCGAGCAGAACACGCTCAACAAGCTCTGCAACGGTATCACCGCCATCAACGACTCCATCAAGGCGCTCGACGCCGTACATCAGAAGGCCGAGGCTCTCGATGGCCAGGAGCAGGCCAACGTGTACGCGCACGAGGTCGTTCCCGCTATGGATACGCTGCGCGGCGCCGTGGATGCCATGGAGGAGATCGTGGCCGCCGACTACTGGCCGGTCCCGACCTACGACGACATCCTGTTCTACGTGTAGAGCGTAGCTGACATATCGTCACGGTATTGAGCCGGGGTCCGCATCGCGCGGGCCCCGGCTATTTGTTTGCGAAGGACGCTTTGGATCCCGCTTTGCAACTGATTCGCCCACGCAATAAGGGGTCGTGGGCAAAAAACGTCAAATATGAGTACTGTCACAAGCCCTGTAGCATTATCTTTTTGCAAAATATGCAGTGTTACGCAACATATGTCCAAGTACTTAGCTGATAAATACCTGCAATTCCTCCGCCATAGGACGCCTTGTGTCAAAATCGCCTTCTGATGGCATGAAATCGCTGTTACTAAATTGGTAACAGTACTCATATTTGCTATTTTTTGTCCACGGGCCCTTGGATGACAGTGTGATTTTATGCCTTCGGGGTTCGAATCCCGGCGTATGGGTAGCAAAAAGCCCGTCACCGAATTGGTAACGGGCTTCTCAGATTCTGTGGTGCCCCCAGCGGGATGTCCGCGTGCGGCTGGCGCCGCCCGCTTTCGCTGCGTCGCTCCGCTCCTTGCGTGCTGCGCTGGAAAACGCTTACGCGTTTCCTCAGCTCCGCACCCTGTCGGGTTCGAATCCCGGCGTTGGAGAAGAAAAAAGCCCGTCACCACAAGGGTAACGGGCTTTGCATTTCAAATGGTGCCCCCAGCGGGATTCGAACCCGCGATATCCACCTTGAAAGGGTGGCGTCCTTGGCCGCTAGACGATGGGGACAGCGGGAAAGAGTATAGCAGACTTTTTTGCCGGCGCGTATATCGTTGGCAAACTGGAAAACCACCACAAAGGTACCTGTCCCCTTTGTGGTGGTGGGGTGCTAGGGGAGGAGCTTCATGGCGGCGTCGTGGGCGGCACGCTCGTAGGTGTCGTCGAGGGGCTTGAGCGGCAGCAGGGCTGTGGCCTGCGCATCGCCGCGGCGCTCGAGGGCGTGCGCGATCAGCCAGTCGGCGAGTTCGGGGTTTTTGGGCAGCGCCGGCCCGTGCAGGTACGTGCCGATCACGCCCTTGTAGATCAGACCCTCAAGGCCGTCGTCGCCGTTGTTGCCGGTGCCAGTGACGACGGACGTTCCGAGCGGCGTGGCATCGGCGTCCAAAAGCGTGCGGCCGCCGTGGTTCTCGAATCCCACAAAGGGCTCGGGTGACAGGTCGGTCTTGACGGCGACGTTGCCGATCAGGCGGTCGGAGCCGCGTACGGTTTCGGCGGCAATGACGCCCAGGCCCTCGATGCGATCTTCGCCCATATAGTACGAACGGCCGAGCAGCTGATAGCCGCCACAGATAGCAAGCAGTGTGCCGCCGTCCTCAACATAGGCCGCGACCTTGTCTTTTTGAGCGAGCAGTTCGTGTGCCACGGCCAGCTGGTCGCGATCGGAGCCGCCGCCCATCATAACGATGTCGGCGTCGGTCAGGTCGAGCGTCTCGCCCATGTGGACTTCGTCCACACGCACGGGAATGCCGCGCCAGGCGCAGCGGCGTTCGAGCGCGATAACGTTGCCGCCGTCGGCGTAGAGGTTGAGCGCATCGGGATACAGGTAGACGATGCGCAGGGGGCGCGAAAGCTCGACCGGCGCAATATCGGTGGGGACAGCGCTACCATCGGCGCGCGTTACGGCGTGGGAGACAATCGAGCTTGCATCGTCGTCTTTAAGCCCGTCGAGCTCCTTGACTAACGGCGGGAAGGCCGTGTAGTTGGCGACGGCGTAGAAGGTGTCATCGGCGGCCTCGTCTGCCACGGCGCCGATCGCCTGCGCGACGTCCGAGATAATCGCGGCATCGATGCCGGCGTACTTGAGGCGTACCTGCATGTCGTGCGCACGCGTGCCTCCGGCAAAGGCGACAAGACCCGGCGTGTCGGCGATGCGCTCGAAGTCGACATCGTAGATCCACGAGACATCGTGGCCGTCGGCATCGTTATCGTTTAGGAAGAAGGCGCAGAGCCTGCCACCTGCCGTTTTAATGGACTGGATCTGGCGATCGAAGCCCACGGGATTCTTGGCCAGGTTGGCCTCGACGGTGCGGCCGGCAATATCCCAGCGGCCCATGCGTCCGCCGGCGGGCACGTAGGCATTAAGCGTGGGCTGCAGGTGCGCCGCGTCCACGCCCAGCTCGTGCGCCGCAAAGAAGGCGGCGGCGACGTTATAGACCATGTACAGGCCGTTGTAGCGCGTGGCGATGTGCACGGCGGGCGCGTTGGCCTCAGGTCCAAAGGCCAGGTCAAAGCCGTAGCCGTCGCAGCCGAGCTCAACGCCCGTCACGCGGCGGAGCAGCGCGGGGCGACCCCAGCCGCACGAAGGGCAATGATAGGCGCCCAGCTGTCCGTACTGCACATAGTCGTATTCCAGCGGGGCGTTGCACTGCGAGCAAAAACGCGAGTCGCTAATGCGGTCGGACTCGGTGCCCGTGGCGCCGTCGATGCCAAAGGCGATGCTCGTGTTGGGGACGCGCGCGGCGATCGAGGCGCACAGCGGATCGTCGGCGTTGTAGATGAGCGTTGTCGTCGGAGAGAGCTCCAACGCATGGGCGATGACGTCCTGGGTATGGTCGATCTCGCCGTAGCGGTCCAGCTGGTCGCGGAACAGGTTGAGCAGCACAAAGTAGGTCGGCTTGAGCTTGGGCAGGACGCGCACCGTGTAGAGCTCGTCGCACTCAAAGACGCCTACGCGCTTGCTGCTGGCCGTTCGCTTAAGGTTGCCGCGCGCCTCGAGCAACGCGCCCACCACGCCCGGCTCCATGTTGTTGCCAGCGCGGTTGCACACCACGGTGGCGCCGCTGGCGGCAACGGCGTCGGCGATGAGGTTGGAGGTGGTGGTCTTGCCATTAGTACCGGTGATCACCACGCTGCGGTCGACCAGGCTCGCGAGGTCGCTTAGCAGCTCGGGGTCGATCTTCATGGCGATGCGGCCGGGAAGTACGCCGCCCTGGCGCTTAAGGACGGAGCGCAGCCCCCAGCGGGCGATATCGCTCGAGGTGCAGGCAAGAGATGAGCGGAGATTCATGAAACCGTTCCTAACGTAAACGATATGGTCGGGTCGAGTGCGTCACTAAAAACCGTAGCGGCGCGCAAATTCCTGGGCAAGCTGCGACACGTCTTCGCAGGCATTGGCCCAGGGGGCAAAGTCTGGAGTGTCCGAGATAATGCCGTCCGCTTCCCAAACGGCCTGGTGCGAAAGATCCCAGGGATCGCGTGGCTCGGGCCGGCAGGGAAGGTACGGTGTCTGGTACATGGGATTCAGCAAGAAGAACGCGCCGCCCTCGCAGCGGTTAGCGAACTCACGCAGCGCACGCACCGCCGGACGCATCTTGTTCGTTTTGAACAATAGGATTGTGCGGGCGAGCAGGTACCAAGGAGAGTTCTCGAGTGCATCGGCTCCCGCCTGTTCCTCGAGCTGGTGCGCTAGAGCGAAAAAGCCGTCCTGGTCTTCCAGGCGAGCGAGGGCGAGCAACACGGTGCCGGCAGCTCGGGTGGGATAGCCTTCTGCCTTAAGGACGCGGCGGGCGTAGTTGGCAGCAGCGCGGTAGCGGGCGCTCGCCATGCACAGCTGCGAGATGGCCTCGAGTGTGTGAAGCCACCCGATAAGAGCCGGCTCGCTCACGGTAAGGTCTGCTGCGGTGACACCGTCGGCCAAAACATTATTGGCCCAGTAGTGCGGGGCTTCCATGTCGAACCCGGGCACGCTTTGCTGCAGGTAATCGGCCGTGGTCGCCTCGAGCTTCATCAGGTCGCCCAGGCAGGCGTCAACGGGCGTGTCGGCCAGGATGATGGCGAGCAGCTGCGCGTCGACGGCCAGCGCATCGACGCGGACGATCTTGAGCAGCTCGTCGCGCATGTCGTCGAACAGGCGGTTGCGCGTCTGCTCAAACTCCTCGTCGCTGCCCATGTCCTCGATGCGATGGAGCTCGTCGAGCAGGTGGCGATGAACGCCGGCATAGGACAGCAGTGCCTGGGCATGCTCGGCCTGCGCATACTTTTGAGGATTCGCGCTAATGTCGTTATGGACAAGCTCGCGTGCTGCATCGGTGAGCTCGGGGTGCGACGCCAGATAGGTGCGCTCCAGGTAGGCGGGGATGTAGACGCTCGGATCCATTAGAGGTCCCCTCCCTTAAATGGAAGCCCCTGCTCGGCCGCGCGCAGGATGCGCTCGTCGATCTGGGAGCGCACGATGTCGTTGGTGGCGATCCAGGCGGCAAAGCTGGCGTTGTCGGGGGCGCCCAGGCCCTCCTGCAGTACCGGCGTCGCCTCGGACAGCGCAAGGACAAGCTCGTCGGTGGAGCCTGCACCCACGTTGACGCGGGCATAGACGCCATCGGGAAACTCGGTTTGGAAGTAGAGCGCCTCGGCTGCGTGCGGACACGAGCGCGCAAGGATGCGCAAGTAGTGCTCGGCGCCCTCGTAGTCCAGCTCGCGCCAAGCAGCGCTCATCAGCGCGATGAGCGTCCACGGGTCCAAGTCGCGTTCTGCATCCTTGGGACGACGGCGCAGCGGCGTGTTGGCGAGATAGGGGACGGAGTGGGCAGAGCGAAAGCGCTTGAGCTCCTCAGCGGGGTATTCGAGCTTTGCCATGGCGAGCATTGCGGTGTGGCGGACGCCGGCAGGATCGTTGGGGGCAAAGTCGAGGCTGCGGTTTGCGGCTTCGAGCGACATGCGGTAGCGGCCGCTAATGAGCGCGCGCGATGCCAAGGCGGCAAGCCAGCGCAGGTAGGGGCGGCGCATAAGGTCGCCTGCGGCTTCACGCTCGTAGGGGTCCTGCGCCGAGGCGATCTTGAGCGCCAGGTCGTGTTCGACTTCATCGCACTTGGATACCAAGTACTGTACGTATTCCTCGTTGGAGTCAGCGGTGAGGGCCGTCAGCATGCGCTGCGCATCCCAGTTGGCCGGATCGAGTGCGGCGGCCTCGCGAAGCATGTTCTCGGCAGCGGCCTCTTCCTGCTCGGCTTGGGTATCGTCGGGGATAAAGGGAATGCGGTAGTCGACAGCCTCGACCACCTTGGCAATGAGGTGCCCGGCGCGGTCGCGGTCGTGCACGATGAGCGGTGCAGGGTTGCGGGTGAATTGTTCCATCAGACGCTCTACGGCGGCACCGTCGGTGAGCGGGATATTGTCGCGGCGCAAGGCCTCAAGAACGAGGCGATGGCAATCCTCTTGAATGGGATCGAATGCCATGGGGCCTCCTTTGCTGCGGTTAGGGTTCAAATGTCTCTATATAAGGTTCTAGTTTACCCGCATGTGGCACACCGGGGGTGCCGCACTTGGACTTGCACCTTTGCACCACGAAGACGGATGTCGCACAAATGTCGGCACCTTGGACGACCGAGTGGTATCACGGTGCCGCAAACGGTCGATTTTTGGCGGCGAACGGGGCACATTTTGGAGGAGCACCGTCCTGCCCGGGATATGTGGTCAACCTTGATAAAACGTTTGCCCAGCTTGGGAGTATGAATGCCCCACAAGGGTCTTCAGGGATAGAAAAAACGTTTCATCATTGTCGGCTTTAGGTGAATAACTGACCAACCAGAACGGTAGAATAGTGTTTGTCTGAGCGTTGAGACGTTTAGACATCGCGCATTGTCATCGCCGGCAACGCGCAAAACGGTCCTAACGGAGCCAATCGGGTGCTCCGTTATATACACAAGTCTAAGAGGGGCTTGTTTAGGAGGCACAGTATGGGACGTTTTACCAATCCTCGCGATCTGTACTTTGGTGAGGGCGCTCGCCACGAGGTGAAGAACCTCAAGGGCAAGAAGGCCATCATCGTTTCTGGTGGTAACTCTATGCGCCGCGGCGGGTTCTTGCAGGACGTTGAGGCCGACCTTAAGGAAGGCGGTTTCGAGGTCAAGCTGTTCGAGGGCGTCGAGTCCGATCCGTCCATCGAGACGGTCATGAAGGGCGCCGAGGCCATGCGCGAGTTCGAGCCCGACTGGATTATCGCCATCGGCGGCGGCTCGCCCATCGATGCCGCTAAGGCCATGTGGGTCTTCTACGAGTATCCCGAGGAGTCCTTCGACAACATCATCCAGCCGTTCAGCTTCCCTGAGCTGCGTCAGAAGGCTCATTTCTGCGCCATTTCCTCCACCTCCGGTACCGCTACCGAGGTCACTGCCTTCTCCGTCATCACCGACTACGCCAAGGGCATCAAGTACCCGCTGGCCGACTTCAACATCACCCCTGATGTCGCCATCGTCGACCCCGAGCTCACCTACACCATGCCCGCCAAGCTGTGCGCTCACACCGGCATGGATGCTCTGACCCACTGCATGGAGGCCTACGTTTCCACCTGCGCCTCTATGTTCACCGACGCCAACGCCCTGCACGGCATCCGCGAGATCGTCGAGTGGCTGCCCAAGTCCTATGCTGGCGACCATGAGGCCCGTCAGCACATGCACGAGGCTCAGTGCATCGCCGGTATCGCCTTCTCCTCGGGCCTGCTCGGCATCGTTCACTCCATGGCTCACAAGACCGGTGCTGCCTTCGAGAACGGTCACATCATCCACGGTGCCGCTAACGCCATGTACCTGGGCAAGGTCATCCAGTGGAACTCCAAGGACCCGCGTGCTGCTGAGCGTTACGCTTACGTGGCCAAGGAGATCCTGCACCTTCCCGGCGAGACCAACGAGGAGCTCATCGCTGCGCTCGTCCAGAAGATTCGCGATCTCAACGACCAGCTCAACATTCCGCAGTCCATCAAGGATTACGCGAATGGTGGCGTGAAGGTCGACGCCGAGAACCCGCAGATGGTTTCCGAGGAGGAGTTCCTCGCCAAGCTGCCCGAGATCGCTGCGAACGCCGAGACCGACGCCTGCACGCCCGAGAACCCGCGTGAGACCAAGGCTGCCGACTTCGAGAAGATCCTCAAGGCCTGCTACTACGACACCGACATCGATTTCTAATCGACTCTTGTTATCGTAACGAGGGGCTCCGCACGTATCTGTACGGAGCCCCTTTCTTTTTTCTTTTAGAGAATGGGATAGTTATGGCTGCAATTTTCAATAGCCCCAGCAAGTACATCCAGGGTCCGGATGAGCTCGCCAAGCTCGGCTCCTATGTCGAGCCGCTCGGCGCTAAGGCCCTCGTCATCGTGACGCCTTCGGGCAAGAAGCGCGTCGGTGCCAAGATCGAGGGCGGCTTTGCCGAGGCTAAGGCCGAGCTGCTGTTTGAGGACTTTAACGGCGAGTGCTCCAAGGGCGAGGTCGATCGCCTGGTTGCGCTCGCTCGCGACAACGGTTGCGACATCATCGTCGGCGTCGGTGGCGGCAAGATCCTCGACACCGCGAAGGCCGTCGCCTATTACCTGGAGTCCCCGGTTATCATTTGCCCCACCATTGCTTCGACCGATGCCCCGTGTTCGGCACTTTCGGTGCTCTACACCGACGATGGCCAGTTCGATAAATATCTCTTCCTTAAGGCAAACCCCAACATTGTCCTGATGGATACGACGGTTATCGCGGCGAGCCCGGTGCGCCTGACGGTTTCCGGTATGGGCGATGCGCTCGCAACCTACTTTGAGGCCCAGGCGACGCATGATGCCGACGGTGGCACCTGCGCTGGCGGCAAGGGCGGCATGGCCGGTCTGGCGCTCGCCAAGCTCTGCTACGAGACGCTTATGGCCGATGGCGTCAAGGCCAAGGTCGCGCTGGAGAAGGGTGCGCTCACGCCTGCAGTCGAGCATATCATCGAGGCCAATACGCTGCTTTCGGGCATTGGCTTTGAGAGCTCAGGCCTTGCTGCTGCTCATGCCATCCACAATGGCCTGACGAT
Source organism: uncultured Collinsella sp. (assembly GCA_958415625.1). Taxonomy (GTDB): domain Bacteria; phylum Actinomycetota; class Coriobacteriia; order Coriobacteriales; family Coriobacteriaceae; genus Collinsella. The sequence goes on from CATYZI010000013.1 coordinate 36,420, forward strand.
GCTGCCCGAGTGCCACGGCATGTATCACGGCGAGAAGGTCGCCTTTGGCACCATCGTTCAGCTGGTACTCGAGGATGCTCCGACTGAGAAACTCGAGGAAGTCTTGGGCTTCTGCATTGAGCTGGGCCTGCCGGTCACGATGAAGGAACTTGGCGTTGCCGAGCTTACGCGCGAACAGGCCATGATTGTTGCCGAGGCCGCCTGCGCGCCCGATGACACCATGTGCAATATGCCGTTTGAGGTGACGCCCGAGATGGTCGCAAACGCCATCCTGGGTGCCGACGCGCTGGGACACTACTATCTCATGGATGAGTAAATCAAGCTAAGGAAGGGCAAAGCCAGCAGACGGCTTTGCCCCTTTTTGTTATGGTGCAAACTAACCTGACCCCATCGCACCAAGTTGGTGCAAAGGGGTCAGGTTACTTTGCACCAATCGTTGTTTGATGAAGGGCGGATTCTCGTATGGCGCTTCCTATGGTTTACGGCGGTCCCGGCCGGTATGTTCAGGGGCCGGGCGAACTTTCGCGTCAGGGCAGGTATTTGTCATGGTTGGGCTGCGCTGCCTATGTCTTGTTTGACCAGGGCACCGAGGATCGGCTGTGCAGGCAGATCGTCGATGGATTTCTGGATGAAGATCTAAGCGAGCCGTTCTTTAAGATTTACAACGGTCCGTGTACGGAAGATGCCGTTGTCGAAATGGCCAAGGAAGCCCAGGCCGAGTATTGCGACATGGTGGTGGGCATTGGCGGCGGCAAGATGCTCGATATCGCAAAGGCCGTTGCGTTTTATGCTGAGCTGCCGTTGTGTGTATGCCCCACGGCGGCTTCGATGGACGGTCCGTGCAGCGCGATTTCGGTGCTGTATCACGAGGATGGGTCGTTCGATCGCTATCTGATGCTCGAGAAGAATCCGGACCTGGTCGTGGTCGATACCAACGTGGTCGCGGCGGCCCCACTGCGTATGACGGTCGCTGGTATGGGCGATGCGCTGGCAACGTACTTCGAGGCGCGTTCGTGCGCCGCGGCGAGAGGTGCGAACGAGCACGGTGGCGCGCCGGGGCACTTGGCACTGGTCGCGGCACGTGCCTGCTACGACACGCTTATGGAATGCGGCGTCGCTGCCAAGCGCGATCTCAAAAAGGGGCGTACATCGCCGGCGGTTGAACGCCTGATCGAGTGCAACATCCTGCTTTCGGGCGTTGGCTTTGAGAGCGGTGGCTTGGCGTTGGCGCATGCCATCGCCAACGGCCTGACGATTTTGCCCGAGTGCAAGGCTATGCACGGCGAGGCCGTGGCGTTTGGTCTGGTGGTCCAGCTTCGTCTGGAGCGTGCGCCCGAGCTTGAACAGGTGCTCGAGTTTTGTCAGCGCGTCAGTCTGCCGACGACGCTCGAGGAACTGGGCCTTGGCGAGATTTCCGATGCCGACCTGATGAGCGTTGCGGATGCGGCCTTTAGAAACGAACGCAATATGGCCAACGAGCAGGCCAAGGTGACCAAGCAAAAGCTCGTCGAGCTCATGCGCGAGGCATAGCTTGGCGCTTGATCGACCTTGTGCCATCGGGGCGGCGATAGGCCATAGGCTATTTGCCGCAAAGGTGCTCCGCGTGTAATTTGCCCGAGGCACGGGCCGATAGCGTATTATTATCTCTTGCTTGTTTGCACTGCTCAGGGAGGGGCCGCGCATGGCGCAGGAACACGATCTGTTTGATGACATTATCGAGATCAGCAAGGGTTTCGACTTTCTTAAAAACCCGCTTGGCGGCGTGACCGACGCGCTCGATCCGTCGGCGCCGCAGTGGAATCCTGCCGACTACAAGGAGCGTCCGCGCGGCAACACGATTCCGTGTCTGACCTGCAAAAACGAAAAGAGCGGCTGCACCGCGTGCATGGACGTGTGCCCGGTCAACGCCATCGAGGTCGAGGAAGACGCCATCGAGATCCTCGATACCTGCCGCAAGTGCGGCCTGTGCGCTGCCGCCTGTCCGACTGAGGCGATTATTTCGCCGCGTCTGGCGCCCAAAAACCTTTACGACGACATTGTCTCGGCGGCTACGAGCCACGAGACCGCCTACGTTACCTGCACGCGTGCCCTTAAGCGCATGCCGCGCGAGAACGAGGTTGTTGTCGCCTGCGTGGGCGATATTACGGCCGAGACCTGGTTCTCGGTACTGGCGGACTATCCCAACGTGAGCGTGTACCTGCCGCTGGGCGTGTGCGATAAGTGCCGCAACACCGGCGGTGAGGACATCCTGGGCGAGGCGATTGCGAAGGCCGAGGAGTGGGCCGGCACGGGCATGGGTCTGGAGGTCGATCCCAAGAGCCTCAAATGTCATAAGCGCCGCGAGTACGAGCGCAAGGAGTACATGGAAAAGATCGCCCGCACCACGGGCCTTACCGTGACAAAGCTCAATCCGGCAACGGCGGCACTGGCCTCGGTGACGCAGAAGCTCAAAGCCCATCGCCATCAGATTACCCAGTTGGAGCGTACGCTCAACACCATGTGCGGCACCACGACGACCAAGCGTCGCCGTTCGCTCACGCACGGGCGGCAGCTGGTGCTCTCGACGCTGCAAAACCACCCCGAGCTTGCCCAGAACATGCAGGTGAGCACGCCGGAGTGCGATTTTGACAAGTGCACGTCGTGTGGCGAGTGTGTCAATGTATGTCCCACGTTCGCCTGCGATTTGGTGGGAAGCGGCCGCTTTGCGTTGGAGTCCACGTATTGTTTGGGCTGCGGTGCCTGCGTCAAGGTGTGCCCCGAGCATGCGCTCAAGTTAGTTAAGCATGACGCGTCCAATCTGGTCGTCGTCGATCCCGAAGCCGAGGAAAAGGCCGCCCAGAAGGCGAAGGCTCACGAAGAAGCTGAGAAGGTCAAGGCCGAGGCAAAGGCCAAGCTTGACAAGATGCTCGACCAGGTGGAAAAGCTCGCGGACTAGTCAGCGACCTCTATCTCTGCTTCATTCGTGCCGCCGTGGCGTCCGGGTTCGCCCAGATGCTGCGGCGGCGCTATACTTATGCAGTTTGAAATGCTTGTACCAAAAGGAGCTGTCGTGTCCCTTTCCATCGGTATCGTGGGCCTGCCCAACGTAGGCAAGTCGACGCTGTTCACCGCGCTTACCAAAAAGACCGGCCTTGCCGCCAACTACCCGTTCGCCACGATCGACCCCAACGTGGGTATCGTCGATGTGCCCGATAGCCGTCTGCAAAAGCTCGCCGACATCGTCAACCCGGGTCGCATTGTGCCGGCGACGGTCGAGTTCGTCGACATCGCAGGTCTGGTGAAGGGCGCTAACGAGGGCGAGGGTCTGGGTAACCAGTTCCTGGCCAACATTCGCGAGACCGACGCCATCTGCGAGGTCGTGCGCTACTTTAAGGACCCCAACGTTATGCGCGAGGTGGGCCGCACGGGCGAGTTCGTCGATCCCGCCGGTGACGCCGACACCATCATGACCGAGCTTATCCTGGCCGACATGGGCACGCTCGAGAAGCAGCTGCCCAAGCTCGAGAAGGAGGCCAAGCGCGACAAGGAGCTCATGCCCAAGTTCGAGGTGGCCAAGCGTCTGCTTGCCTGGCTCAACGAGGGCAAGCGCGCCGCATCCATGGAGATGACCGATGAGGAGCGCGCCGCCGCCAAGGGCTTGTTCCTGCTCACCATGAAGCCCATCCTGTATGTGGCCAACGTAGACGAGGACATGCTCAACGAGGACCTGGCGCCCATCGACGGCGTCAAGCCGCTGCCTATCTGCGCCAAGATCGAGGCCGAGCTTTCCGAGCTCGATCCCGAGGACGCGGCCGACTACCTGGAGAGCTTGGGCCTGGAGCAGCCCGGCCTGGACGTGCTCGCGCAGGCGGCCTATAAGCTGCTCGGCCTGCAGTCGTTCTTTACGGCTGGCGAGATGGAGGTCAAGGCCTGGACGGTTCGCCAGGGCGCGACCGCTCCGCAGGCTGCCGGTGTCATCCACACCGACTTTGAACGCGGCTTTATTAAGGCCGAGGTCATTGGCTATGACGACTATATCGAGCTCGGCGGCGAGCAGGGCGCCAAGGCCGCCGGCAAGCTGCGTATTGAGGGCAAGGACTATGTCATGGCCGATGGCGACGTCGTGCACTTCCGCTTTAACGTGTAAGGACGACGCGCATGTTTAAATATGGCAAAAAAGCCGGCTACATGGGCGTCGCGCTGCTGGTGCTTGCGGTGCTTCCGCTGGTGGTCGCAGCGTTTGTTATCCCCAACATTGGTCCCGAGGTGGCAACGAAGTTTAACGCAGCCGGCGAGGTGACGCGCTGGGGCAAGAGCTACGAGCTGCTGGCACTGCCGGTGCTCAACCTGTTGCTGAGCGTGGCGACGTACTTTACGGCAGGACGCCAGGCTAAAAACAATGATGATTCCGCCGCCATGGCGCGCATCGTGTGCGAGCGCTACCTGCGTAATGGTTGCATCACGGGTGTGTTCCTCAACGTGATTAACGTTTACTTTATGTACTCGGCGATTACCGGAACGGGCTTTGGCTTTGGTTTCTAGCTTGTCCTTTTAGGCAACGAGCCTGCACGCATATTCAATGGCTGCTGCGAGGCCGCCGCTCGATCGTGGTTTAAAGACCATATCGGCGGCGGCCTCGTTTTCGTATCCGGCGCCGCGAAGGGCGAGCGCGATACCGGCTTCCAGGAGAAGGGGCAGACCGCGTTGGCTGGTTGCGATTACGGCAGCCTGATTGAGCGAGCAGCTATGCGTTTGGCATTGGATGGCAAGTTCACCTTGCGCCGGGCAAGGGACCAGAACGGCGGCGACGCGACTTGATAGCAATGCAAATGCTGTGCGCTCATCGGGCGAAAGGCATTCGGCTTCAACGACGACGAGCTTGGGCGGTACGCTGTTTGTGCGAAGCGTGGCTCGGTACATGCGGACCGAAGAACCCGACATAGAAAACTCCTGTGTATTCGGCAAAACGTAAACTATAGTTTACGTTTATGTTCGGCTCCATTTCAAACTCGGCTGCATGGACGAACGTGCGAAACAGATTCTTGGCAGGCGGGTCGAAGAGACACGCAGAGACCTTGGTATCTCCAAGGTTGATTTTTGTGTGGCGACAGGAATCAGCCGACCCTACCTCGACCGAATCGAAGATGGAACGGCAAATTTCACGCTCAAGGTTCTATTTAAGATCGCGCCCGCACTCGGCATGACGGTATCAGAGCTTCTCGAGGGCATCGAATAGGGGATACCCGTCGACAACTGAATTACGCCATCGGGATGCGGTCGTGGTTGACTTGGCTGTAGAACAGGCGCTGGATCTCGGCGGCATCGCGTGACTGGCCGAGGGCCCACATGGTCTTGGCTACGAGCGTCTCGGTGGTCATGTCGTCGCCGCGCAGAATGCCCGGATGATCGGCGTAAGCACGGCCGACCTCATAAACGCCCAGATCGAGACCCTCTTCGGGGACCTGCGTGGTCATAACGACGGTGCGGCCCGAATCGACCCAGCGGAAAATTGCCTCTTGGAACGACTCGCCCGACTCACCAAACTCGGGGATACCGCCAATGCCAAAGGTCTCAAGGATTACAGCGTCGTAGCTATCGGCAAGGGCGTCCAGAATGCCTGGGTTCACGCCGGGCGTGAGCTTGAGTACAAATACGCGCGGGTCGATGCTGTCGTAGAAACGCACCGGGTTTTCGCCCTGATGCGTGCCGTGAAGCCCGTTGCGCACGATGCGGTCATTGCGGATATAGGCGATGGGCGGATAGTTGACGCTAATGAACGCGTTAAAGCTCATGGTGCGCTGCTTGCGGGCACGCGTGCCGGCAATGGCTACGCCGCCAAACACGATCGAGACGTCGTGCGAGTGTTCGTCGAGCGCATAGAGCAGGCTCTGGTACAGGTTGAGCTTGGCGTCGGTAAAGGGATTGCCCATGGGCTTTTGCGAGCCGGTGAGTACGATGGGCTTGGGGCTGTCCTGAATCAGGTAGGAAAGCGCCGCCGCGGTGTAGCTCATGGTGTCGGTGCCGTGCAGAATCACGAAGCCGTCGTGGTCGGCATAACCCTCGACGATGACGTCGCGGATACGCATCCAGTCACTGGGGCGCATATTGGTGCTGTCGATGTTCATGGGCTGCACCACGTCGAGCTCGCAGAGGCCCGAGATCTCGGGGACGCTCTGGGCGAGCTCCTCACCGGTCAGGGCGGGGGAGAGGCCGTTGCCGTCCTCGGTCGACGCGATGGTGCCGCCCGTGGCGATGAGAAGGATGCGCTTCATGCTGGTATTCCTATCGTATTTGCCGCCGCAGAGGCGGAGTCGTTCGGCAGTATTGTGGCACAGGGCGTCCAATGTTCAAACGTATTACATCATCTGTAACGTTTGGTAACACTCCAATTGCCGTCAAATAGGGCCCAGGTCGTGCGTTTGCCGTGCGCTGATGGCTGCGACGGACGAGAAACCCCATATAACGTGTACACTATGAAAGTTATTTTCGTTCATTCACGCGGGTGGGCACCGGCTCCCCGCCAACAGGAGGGGAAACCATGGATCAAAAGGCTTCCGCAAAGGTCCTCGTACTCGACTTTGGTGCGCAGTACGGTCAGCTCATTGCCCGTCGCGTCCGCGACCTCAACGTGTATTCCGAGATCGTTCCCTGCGACATTTCGGCCGATGAGATTCGCGAGATGAACGCCTCTGCGCTCATCCTTTCCGGCGGCCCGGCCTCCGTGTACGCCGAGGACGCTCCGTCCATCGATCCCGCCATCTTTGACCTTGGCCTTCCCGTCCTGGGCTTTTGCTACGGCCATCAGATCACGGCCGTGACGCTCGGCGGCAAGGTCGGCCACTCCGAGGTGGGCGAGTACGGCCGCGCCACCATCACGCGTACGGCCGGCGCCAAGCTCTTCAACTCCACGCCCATGGAGCAGACCGTGTGGATGAGCCACCGCGACGCCGTGTCCGAGGTGCCCGAGGGCTTTACCGTTACCGCCAGCACCGACGTGTGCCCGGTTGCCGCCATGGAATGCGTCGAGCGCAAGATCTTCACCACGCAGTTCCACCCCGAGGTCAAGCACTCCGAGTACGGTCAGCAGCTGCTGAGCAACTTCCTGTTTGAGATCTGCGGCCTGGAGCCCAACTGGAGCATGGACAACCTGGTCGAGACCATGACGGCCGAGTTCCGCGAGAAGGTCGGCGACGACCGCGTGATTCTGGCCCTGTCCGGTGGCGTCGACTCCTCCGTCGTGGCTGCGCTGGGCGCCCGCGCCGTGGGCAAGCAGATGACCTGCGTGTTCATCAACCACGGTCTGCTGCGCAAGGGTGAGCCCGAGCAGGTGGAGGAGGTCTTCACCAAGCAGTTCGATGTCGACTTTATCCACGTCCACGCCGAGGACCGTTATGCCGAGCTTCTGGCCGGCGTGACCGAGCCCGAGGAGAAGCGCCGCATCATCGGTACGCAGTTCTGGAAAGAGTTCTTCGCCGTGGCGCAGCAGCTCGAGACCGATGGCAAGCCGGTCAAGTACCTGGCTCAGGGCACCATCTACCCCGACATCATCGAGTCTGGCGCTCGCAAGACGGGCGGCAAGACGGCCACCATCAAGAGCCATCACAACCTGATCCCGTTCCCCGAGGGCGTGCACTTCGACCTTATTGAGCCGCTCGATCACTTCTTTAAGGACGAGGTCCGCGCGCTTGGTTTGGCGCTCGGCCTGCCGGGTCACATCGTGTTCCGCCAGCCTTTCCCGGGCCCGGGTCTGGCCATCCGCATCATCGGCGCGGTCGACAAGGAGAAGCTCGAGATCCTCAAGAATGCCGACGCTATCGTGCGCGAGGAGCTCGACGCCTACAACCAGCGTCTGTTTGAGCAGACCGGCGAGCGCAACTCCGAGCACAGCTGCTGGCAGTATTTCGCGGTCCTGCCCGACATTAAGTCCGTCGGCGTTATGGGCGACGAGCGCACCTATCAGCGCCCGATCATCCTGCGCGCCGTCGAGTCCAGCGACGCCATGACCGCCGACTGGGCCAAGCTGCCCTACGACGTGCTGGCCCGCATTTCCGGCCGCATCGTTGCCGAGGTCCCCGGCGCCAACCGCGTGTGCTACGACATCACGTCCAAGCCGCCCGCGACGATTGAGTGGGAGTAGTCTGACAGGGTTCTGACCTGTATTTTTGAGTGCCGCACTGTGCTGCTGAGTTTCGTTTTGTACGAGAGTCACGGCAAAGCCGCCAGCGACATTGGTGAGTAAATCCGATTATCGAGCCTCTGTTCCCGCGTCGGAACGGAGGCTTTTTCTTTGGCTATTTACTCCCTTTCACCTGCAATTTCGCGATTTACTCCCCGTGTTTCGAGACGGCAAGGCACGGGGCGGTATTCGGAGGAATGGGAGTAAGGATTTATCCCGAGTGAGTAGACGCGCGATTTTTGTCCCCGAGAACGAAAAGGGGCCGTTTTAGGTCCTTTGAAACTCAAATCGAACTCAATAGGCCTTTTGACGGTCTCTGTGCGGCGTTTTCCCAGGTCGTTAATGGGGAGTAAAGAATCTCACCGTCTCAAGGAAAGCGGGAGTAATCAGGGGAAATGCCGCGGGGTACCGCCGTGTGCCGCCATGTAAGCCACCGCGTCATTTACTCCCCAGGTGCGCCGAAAATGCCTTTGCATGCAATGGGGAGTAAAAACTCAACATACGCAGGCGTGAGCGGCGCTCACCGCCTAGCTTGGCGTCCTGATTCGGTTGCGCTGGTTGCGAAATGCGGGGAGCCGCTACAGCGAGGCTTTCCAGTCCTCGTATTCGTCGGCGTCGATCTCGCCGTTCTCGAGCTGCGCGCGCTTCTCTGCCCACAGCTCGATCGCCGTCGCGGCTTTGGGCGCGTGCGGAGCCTTGGGGTTCAGGGAGAGGCCCGTGCCGTCGGCGGAGGGAACGATGCCGAACGAGTCCTCGAGCCGCACGAGCAGCGACATGAGGTCGCCCGCGGTCTCGACGCCATAGTCCTTGAGGGCGTTGACGGACACGCCGAGCGCCGCGGAGATGGACTCGAGCAGCTCGGGCTTGACGGCGCGGACGCCGCTCTCGTAGTGGCGCACGGCCCCCTCGGTCAGGCCGACGGCCTCGGCGAGTTGAGCCTGCGTCATGCCGCGCGACTTGCGGTACCGCCTTATGTTTTTGCCTACGGACATGCGCCCTCCTCCTGGAATTACGTATCAGCACATCTTATCAGCGTACGTAAATGTACGCAATTCTATTGACAGTACAGATACGTACGTTTACTCTGAATCTGTAAACCGTACGTATTCGTACGCCATTGATTGGAGGAGCCATGGACGAGAAGGTGGCGAAGACGCCGAGGCCGCACATGCTGGACGCCGACGAGGTCGCGGAGCTGCTGAGGATCAAGAAAGGCAGCGCCTACGAGGTGATCAGGAAGATAAACGCCGAGCAGGAGGCGCGCGGGCGCGTGGTTATCCGCGGACGCGTCCGGAGCGACGTCTTCGACGCCCTGTACTTCCCGGAGGTGGACTGACATGCCCGTGTACAAGGATGGCAACAACGGCACGTTCTACGTGCAGTGCTACTACCGCGACGCCCGCGGCTCGAAGCGCCACAAGACGAAGCGCGGCTTCTCCTCCGAGGTGGAGGCCGCAGTGTGGGAGAGCCAGTTCAAGAGCCTTAACGGCGGGGCCATGGACATGACGTTCTCCGAGTTCGTCGAGGTGTACGCCTCCGAGGTGAAGCCGCGCGTACGCGAGCACACGTGGATCACCAAGGAGTACATCATCAACGACAAGCTCGTGCCGTTCTTCGGAGACATGCGCATGTGCGACGTGAGGCCGATCGACCTCATCAGGTGGCAAAACGAGCTCACCGAGCACCGGGACGCCGACGGGAAGCCCTGGGCGCCGACGTACCTGCGCACGGTGAACAACCAACTGAACGCCATCTTCAACCACGCCGAGCGCTACTACGGCCTCACCGACAACCCGGTGCGCAGGGTCGACAAGATAGGCTCGAAGAAGGGCGGCGAGATGCAGTTCTGGACCAAGGACGAGTACCTGAGGTTCAGCGAGGCGGTCATGGACAAGCCGCTGTCGTTCCACGCCTTCGAGCTGCTGTACTGGACGGGCATACGCTGCGGCGAGCTCCTGGCGCTCACGCCGTCCGACTTCATGCTGGATAGCTCGCGGCTGCGCATCAACAAGTCGTACCAGAGCCTCCACGGCGTGGACACCGTGACCGACCCCAAGACGCCCAAGTCCGTGCGCACGATCGTCATGCCCGCCTTCCTTCGCGACGAGATGGCGGACTTCATCGAGATGCGCGACGACGTCGCCCCCGACGAGCGCCTGTTCGCCGTGACCAAGCACTTCCTGGCCCACGAGATGGAGCGCGGGTGCAAGGCGTCGGGCGTGAAGCGCATCCGCATACACGACATACGCCACAGCCACGTGAGCCTGCTGATCGAGATGGGCTTCTCCGCGCTGGCCATCGCCGAGCGCATGGGCCACGAGGCGGTGGACATCACCTACCGCTACGCGCACCTGTTCCCCACGAAGCAGGACGAGATGGCCGCCGCGCTCGATGGAGCGAGGGGGTAAGCAAGATGCCGTGCGAGAACAGCGCCCGCAAGCGCAGCAAGACGATGGCGTTTCGCTGCACGCCCGAGGAGCACAAGCTCATATGCGAGATGGCAGCCTGGAGCGGCATGAGCAGGCAGGACTACATCATCGCCAAGCTCACCGATACCCAGGTCGAGGTGAGGCCCTCTGTAAGCGTGCAGAAGGCGTTGAAGGACTCGATGGCGGAGTTGTCCAAGGAAGTACGGCTGGCGGCCTCCTACGGCGAGCTGAGCGAGTCCCTGCAGCAGAGGATCGAGCTCGTGATGAGGTTCTTCCTGGCGCTCGGCGAGGGGGTTGAGGCACCAGTGACGGAAGCGCCACCGCAAACCTCGCATTTGGAAGAGCCGACAACATCCGTCATGGATGCGGGCTCCGACACCGCAAGCATCTTCGAGATGGGGCGCATGTAAGGTTTAACGCCAGACCTCCAACGCCTTGTCCGCAAGCCATTCGGCGCGATCGGCGATATCGCCCTCGTCCCAAGACTCCTTCTCCAGGGCGCCGGCCATGGTCGCAAGGCCGGCGGCGCAGAGGGCAAGACCGTCCTTGTATCCCTTTCCCTGCTTCTTGGTGGGCCAATCGGCATCGCGGATGGAGGCGTTGAGCGAATGCGTGATGATGGCGAGGTTGCCGAGCGTGAGGAGCTTCCTGTCCCTTCGCGTGGCAGCCTCATCGTCGAGGGCTCCCCATTTGTTGCGCCACTTCTTGGGCATCATGTGTTCGAGGGTGTACTGGTTGAACCCGAGCAGGGCCGTGCTGCTCATGCCTGGGCGAATGGCGCTTTCCAGCAGATAGAGAACGCCCTTGGACTGAAGGTTGTACAGACACGATTCCTCGAACGCCCTTCGAACCTCGTCATCGCCGGGCATGTACGTCGTCGCCTCTTCGTTTGCTTCAAGAGCCTTCCTCAGCGTCTCCGCGTCCTTCACCTCGTTCAGGATCAGCGAGGTGAACAGCCTGTTGTAGTTCTTCGTGGTCGCCTGAACCAGCGTTCGGCGGACGATGTAGCTCTCAAGCAGGGCGAAGACCTCGGATTCCTCGCCCGAAGACTCCGCGTTCTTGCGAACGTAGAGCACGTACGGGATGAGCGTCGAGTTCTTGAGGCCGAATATCAGCACGTTCAGGCGCTCGACGCCGGGAGCGGAGGGGATGTCCGCGTCGCAGTAGCCGGGGTCGAACGTGGACTCGAACACCTCGGCATACGCCTTCATGCTGTCGAGGATCTCGTCCTTGTCTCCGTTGCAGTACCTGCCGATGAAGTCCTTGTAGGACTGGAAGAGGTTGGACGTGCGCGAATAGAAGAGCTTGTCCTCGGTCGTGACGCCACGCCTCTTGTCCTGGACCAGAATCTGGAGGAACGCGTCGAAGAAGAGGTCGACGAGCGTGCGCTTGATGCGCCCGGTAACGATCTCCTGCTCCCAATACTCCCTCTTCTCAGCCGTGGGCTCGAAGACGTCTTCCCAGCACTCCTTGAACGCCTGCTCGTTCTCGCGGTTGAAGAAGTAGTTCTTGAGGAGCTCCGCCGTCGTCAGGCGCACCCCGAGCGAGTTGATGGTGTCGAATATCTGCTGCTCGTCCTCGCCCTCGGTGAGATCGATGCAGACGAACTGGACGTTCGACTTGATCGTGTTCCTGTCGACCTTCTCTGGGTCGATGTTCTTGAGGAAATAGTTGTAGGCAAGGACGATGGACGAGGAGCCCTCGACAGGCTCGCAGCCCGTGGCGCTGACGACCTTCTCGAAATCCTGCCGGTCGTACTTGCCATGTCTCAAGGCGACTTCGCCGGTCTCCAGGACGAAATCTCGCTCGAACAGCCTATCGGCGTCGATTCTCGCGCAGAGTGCCTTGAAGAAGATGACCATGGTCGTGAGGCGCTGCTGGCCGTCGATGACTGTGCGAACCTCGGACACCTCGGACCAAGTGTTGCCGGAGGAGGCTTGCTTCAGGATGATCGAGCCCAGGAAATAAGGTCGCTTCGAAGCCGTGACGAACTCCATGTCGCCGAGGAAGCGCTCCCATTGCTCTTCTCCCCAGACGTACGCCCTTTGGTAGAAAGGTATTTCGAGCAGGCGCGATCCGTTGAACACGCCGCTTATCGTAGATTTTCCTGCATCCATCCTTAAAGCCCTATCTTTCCTTCGCAGTTGTTACTTATGAGCCAATATCGTCAGTGCGCCGTTCGGCCTCTTAGTATTCCAGGCTCTTGGCATCTTCTCCCAGCAGGCGCTCGAAGACGATACGCAGGTCCTCGTCATCGAGGTAGCCGCCCTCAAGGCAGCCGCGGTCGATGGCGTCGAGCATCGTCTGCTCCTTCTCCTTCAAGCGGTCGTAGATCACGGCGTCGAGGGATAGCTCCCTGCCGTCGCGCATGAACTTCTCGCGCATGAAGTAGTAGCGCGTCTTCTGGTCGTCGGGCAGGCCCAGACGGTGTATGCGGTCCTTTGACTGCAGCAGGTGCACCAAGTTGTAGCTGTACTCGAAATACACCGCGTCGTGGCAGACGCTGTGCAGAGAGACCGACTCGGCAAGCGTCTGCGGGTTGGTCACGAGCACCCTGAAGCGCCCCGCGCGGAAGTCGTCCAGAATCTCGCGTCTCTCTTCCTGTGGCGTGGCGCCGTAGATCGCCTCTGCCGGAATCCCCATGGCGGCGAGGTCGCGGCGGAGGTTGCTGATGCTGCGTACGAAGATGCACCATACTATGACGGGGCGGCCTTCGGCGACGATGCGCTCCACGAGCCGCTCGCACGCCACGAGCTTCGAGCTCGGGCGGCTTCGCTCGATGGCCTCGTAGAACGTCTGCGAGAAGTCGACGTAGTCGATATCCGAGTAGTCATCGCCGACCTGGTCGAGCACGTACTCGAGGTCGCCTGGGTCCACTGCAGAGCAGAGCATCTCGGGGTCGCTCTCGAGCTGCAGGGTGCGTATGATCCTCGCGAGCGCGTTGGGGCAAGACGCGTACAGGACTCGCAGCAATGTGTCCTCATCGGGCGTCGCCTCGACCTCCACGATCTCGTCGGGCTCCGGGCGCGGCACGCCGAGCTCGTCCTTGTTCGTTCGGCAGAAGAAGGGCGCCAGGCTGTCGTTGAGGCTTGCCTGGAGGTCCGCATCGGGCGCGCGGAGCTCGCCCGGCTCGTAGCCGAAGAACGTGTCGTAGTCCTCGGGGTACAGGATGTGCAGCAGGTTGTAGATGTCCTGGTAGGTGTTCGGGATGGGCGTTCCCGTAAGGGCGATCACGAACTTCGCGCCGTCGGCCGCCTCGAGCGCGGCTTCCGCGCGCCTGCCGCCGATGGCCTTCACCCGGTGCACCTCGTCGAAGACGAGCAGGGTCTGGTCGGGGATGATGGCATGCAGCTCCCGCACGTAGCCCGAGAGCGACTCGTAGTTGAACGTGAACAGGTTGCACGCGCCGCTGTCGAGCGACAGCGCGTTGCGCCTGCGCTCGGTCGACATCGCCGCTATGGCGGGGTCTCCCAGCGAGAAGCAGCTCAAAGGCAGCTTATCCCCGAAGGTGGCGACCCACTCCTTCTCCCACGACTCGAAGCCGTTCTTGGGGCAAACCACCACGATGCGGCGCGCGAGCCCCAAATGGCGAAGGTAGGCGAACACGCCGAGCACCGTCGCGGTCTTGCCGGCGCCGGGCACCGAGAAGTCGGCCGCGCGCCCAACCGTCGCCATGAAGAAGGCGTCGAGCATCTGCCGGTCGCGCAGGGGACGCACCATCGAGGCGTTCACTACGTCGCGGAACTCCCGGAAGCGCGGCCCCAGCTGGGGGTCGTCGGCGATGCCCTCGGCGGTCTGCGCCTTGATGGCCAACCCCACCTCGGAGCGCTCGCGGATGTAGGTCTCGCCGGCGTTCACGAAGGCGCCGAAGCTCGGGTCAACCGCGACCTCGACGCCGTGGCCGTCGGCCTCCATGATCGCCTCGAGCATGTCCTGGCACTCGCGAAGGCCCATGCCGCCGTCGAGTAGGATGCGGTCGCGATCGGTGCCGTCGACGGCGCTCGCCGGGTAGTACAGCCAGGCGCGCCATGCGGCCGAGGCCATGAACGAGGCGATGTCTTGCCCCTCGATGCGCAGGTACATGCCGGGGCGCGCCTCGTCGTAGCAGACGACGGCCCTAGGCGCGCTCATCGATCTCACCGATCAGCTCTTCCACCTTGTCGGCGACGGCAACGAGGTTGCGGCGCACCTTCTCGAGCTCGTCGGGTCCCAGCACGTCGAGCATCTCGGGAAGGATCTTCTCGAGCTCGGAGAGGCAGTCGGCGGATTTCTTGGCGGGCGTGTCCATGAGCTTGACGCGGCGCACGGTCTCTCTTGCGCGGTCGCCTGCGCGCTTGAAGCCGTCGACGAGGTTGCCGTCCGAGCGCAGCTCGCTCACCTTCTCGCGCGTGAGGGCGTCGGGACCCATCTTCTCGAGGAGCTCGGACATGGCCTGCAGCTCGGCGGCCTTGAAGTCGGCCTCCGCATCCGTGCCTGCCACGCTGCCGAAGTCTCTCACGTATCGGGTGATGTCGCCCTCGGGCTGCACCACCATGTTGGCGAACATGAGTCGTTTGACAAGCTGTTTGTCGCGCCTGTTGTCGTACTTCTTCAGCACGCGGCTGAACTCGCCCAAGGGGCCATCGACCTTGAGGGCGCGGGCGAGGTGGTACTGCTCGGGGGCCTGGCAGAATTCGAGGAACTCCTCCATGTACTGGGCGCGGTCGACGAGTTTTTTCACCTCCGCCTCGGTCATGCCCGTCGCGTTGCCGTACTCCGCAGGGGTTATGAGGTGGTTCTTAACCACGTCGCGGTATACGCCGACGAGGCGGTCGACGGGATCGTACGCCACCTTCTCCTCTTCGCCGATTTGGATGGCGAGCTCGAGCAGCTTGATGCGCTTGGGGTCGCTGCCTGTGGCGTCGTCGAGGATGGCGGCCTCGAACCAGCCCGCCTCGTTGTTCGCCCGCGCGAGGCGGCGGACGCAGGTCAGGCGTCGGTTGCCGTCGATGACGCGTCCGTCGTTGAGCACGATGCCCGGCCTAAGCTGGCCGCGAAGGGCGATGCTCTTCTCGGTCTTCCTGAGCGCGCCGGGGTTGCTCTCGACGATGAAGTCCTCGATGACGCCGTTGTACTCGTCGCGGCCAAGGGCGAGCAGATCCGCGCCCTGCGCGGAGTTGTACTCGCTTACCCAAGTGGCGATGCGGTCGTTCTGGTCGTTGTAGAACAGCAGATCGCACTTGATGCGGTAGATGTCGAAGTCGCGCGTCACGTTGTCGATGGAGTGCTTCTCCTTGCGACCCGTCGGCAGGACGTTGCCAGTCGCGATCCCTTCCTCAAGCAAGCTCATTTCGTGCCTCCTTCTTCCATGCCTCCATGGATGAGTAATATGCGTCCCCGATGTCGTCGTAGTAGACGTCGGAGTTGTAAATGGTCGTCGTCAGAAGCGGTGCCGGGCACGTGATGCCCAGATCGTTCGCGAGCAGTCTCGGCAGGTCATCGCGCTCGATTCCCTCATGGTGGGCGACGATCCACTCGATGGGGTCGGCTGCGGAAAGCCGCCCCTCGCCTCCGGCGACGAACACCTTGGTTCCGGCGAGCGTGCAGCTGCGCAGGAGCCCTCCCGCGTCGAGCAGTCCCTCGTAGAAGTCGTCGGGCATGTCCAGCCCGTACAGCGGATGCGGAGTGGCGCCGCCCGCGCGCAGGCTCGCCACGGTGAAGGGCTCGCCTTCGGGCGCATCCACGCTCACCGCGGGCGCGTACGACTCGATGTCCGCCATGCGCGCGCCTAGCACGTCGTGCAGCCGCGAGAACGAGATGTAGCTGTCGCCCTCGTAGAGAAGTAAGCGGTGGTCCGAAAGCGCCTGGCGCAGCACCTGGCGGAAGGCGGGGTGCTGCCACACGGCGTTCTCGAAGCCGGCGTCGCCCTTCGCGAAAGACGGATGCTCGGCCAGCAGCCGCGTGAAGTGGTCGTTCGGGGTGCTCCCTTCTCGGAAGAGCAAGCCGCGGTCCTCGTAGTAGCCCGCATCCTCGATGCCGCGGTCGAGCGCTTCGGGCGGATCGTCGGGAAACTCGAAGGCGAAGCGCCGACGCACGAGGCCTTCGTCGCAGATGCGGCCGGCAAGCTCCCGGGCAAGGAAGCCCTCGAGGGTGGGTGCCTCGCGCTCGGTGTCGTGCGCTACGGGCACATCCGCACGGGAGGCCGGGGCGCCCGTCGGGCATTCAGCGACCTCGACGCCAAGCCACTCCGAGAAGCTCACGTCCGCGGGCTCGGCGAACAGGTCGAGCCATATCGCGGCGATGCCTGCGCTGAAGCCGTATTCGCGCTCGTAGGCTTTCGCGGCGACGTTTCTGGGCTCGTCCGCATGGCGCTCGGCGAAGGCGCGCACCTGACGGCGGCGGTCGACCTTGCCGAACCCGACAGAGAGGTGGTCGCCCAGGGTGACGCCCTCGTCTGCGTTCCAGAAGACCTGCTTCAGCTCATCGTAGAGAGCGATGGGCGTGGTGATCCCCACGCGCCTTAGCTCATTGCGCGAGACGCGAAAGACTAGACGGGCGCAAAGTTCGGTATCCTCACGCCGTGCCGCACTCACCGCCGCTCGCGCAGCCTCTGCACGCCCATCCTGTTTGCTGTCGACTACTTCCGCCACGCGCTACGCCTCGCCCAGCTTGGGCCCGAAGACGCGCTCGACGTATGCCTCCAGCGTGCCCTCCTTGGCGAGCTCCGCGGCGTCCGCGAGCTCGAAGTTAGAGTCACATCCTTGGCCGACCTCGTCGTGGAAACCCAGGATGAAGTGGGTGGCAATCTCGTAGATAATCTTGGTGGGCGCGATGCCGAACACCTGATGCTCCAGGATGTGGTCCAAACGCTCGCGGTCGTCCGGGAAGGCGGCCTTCATGCCCTCGCTTCGGTACAGGCGCTTGATGATCTCGGTGATGTAGAGGCCAGACTTCATATACAGGTCGGCGAAGGTGTGGCTCGGGTCATCGAAGCAGCCCGGGTTCTCCTTCTCGAAGAGGTCCACCATCTGAACCACGACGTTGCGCGGCGTGAAGATCTGATTGGTCTTCTGGGGCGGCACGTAGTCGAAGATGTCCTCTGTCTGGGACTCGTCGAAGTAATTGGCCAGGCGTTCGCGCAGCTTGATGAACTCGCTCACGGAGTCGTTGAATACGACCTCGTCGAAGAGGTGCCCAACGAAGCGCTTTACCTCGCCGGTCTCGCCATCGGTGTAGTCGCCGCCATCACGCAAAAAGCGGAACTCATCAACGGTGATGCTCGTGACGTCCTGGAAGACGTCAGCGGGGATCACGGTGTCGAAGTTCGCGAGCGTCGTGCCCTCTTCGCCGTAGGCCATGAGGAACGACGGGATGGTACGCGAGAAGCCGCGCAGATGAGCGCGCACCTTGTCCTCGATGCCCTGCTTCTCGTCCTCTTTCTTCGCCGTCTCCACCTCGCGCACCACGGTCTCGCCGGCGCGTTGCACGAGCTCCTCGCGGGAGTCCTCGAGCTTCTGGGCGAGCGTCTGGAACGCCTCCGCTTTCTGCTCGTCATGGCGCTTGTTCACCTCGGCGCGCTCGGTCTCGCTTGTCGCCGCCTTGAGCTCGTCCTTGCGCGACTGCTCGATGCGGCGCGCCTGAATCTGGTAGTCGCCGACCTGGCGGTTGAGTTGGATGTCGGCGTCCGCCTGGACCTTGCGCTCGATCTGCTGCTGCTGGCGCGGCTTGAGCTCGCTGCCGTAGCTCTCCTTGGCGGCCTGTACCAGAGGCGCGGTCACGCTCTGCTTGAAGGCCTCCTTGAGGTTGTCGAGCATCACCCGATCGTCGTCATCGGCCTCGTGGGCTTTCGCGATGTCGTCCATGTGGCCTGAGAATTCGACGGCGATGTCGCCGTAGACCTTCGGCCCGAAGATGTCCGCAGCCTTGCCTACGACCTGCTCGTCGGGAATCTCCACCTCGCCCTCGTCGTTGATGGAGAGCTCGTCGGCCGTGCCCTCATCGATCTCGACCTTGTTCTTCTCGGCGTTCTGTGCCTTGCCCTGCTCGTAGGGATCGAAGCGCTGGATGATCTCCACGACCTCTGCCGGCGCGCGGAAGACGCTCGCGATGTTCTGGAACAGGAAGTTGCTCATAAAGCCGCGCCTGACCACCTCGCGGGCATGGATGCGCCTCGGCACGCTGAGCACCTGCTCGGCGTCGAGCTCGACCATCTGCCCCTCTTCGTCCTCGCCGTAGACGGGGAAGAAGTTCAGCAACTGACGGATATGGCGCTCGCGCGTTTCGACATCGCCGCCGCCGCGCGCGGTCTCGCCGTACAGGTCGTTGGCGAACTGCTCAAAGATAGTAAGCGTGCGCGCCGGGTCGAAGTCGAAGACGTAGGCGTTCTCCTTGCGCGCGTAGTTGCCGCCGCCCAGGTCGAACAGGCACGGGTTCTGGCTGCGGAAGGCCGCCTGCATGTACAGTGCGGGGCTCGCCATGTTCGAGAGCATGAGCACGGCGGTCCACTCCGGCACGGTCACGCCCGTGGTCAGCTGGCCGACCGAAAGGGTGATGGTCCTGTCGTGGTCCTTGATCGCGCGGCGTACCTTGTCGAGCGATTTCTCGTTCTCGTCATCGGCGTCGATCTTGCCGTCGCCAGCAGCGAGTACCACCTCGTAATCCTTGAAGACGGGGTGCGCCTGCAGCTTCTTGGCGAGGGCGCGGGCGGAGTCGACGCGGTTGAGCATCCAGAACGTGTGACGCAGCTCGTCGCGCAGCCCGGGTGTCGAGAACGGGAACTTCTCCTGCGTGGTGAGCGCGTCGAGGAACTTATCCACGTCGGCGTCGTGCACGAAGCCGCCGTTGTGCTTGGTCGAGAAGAACTCGTTGAGGTCGAAGGCGAACTCGGTCTGCTCGCCATCAATCTCCATGCCGCCGCGGGCCTCCTGCTCGACGATGTCGCTCATCTGGTAGGTGAGCAGGTTGAGCTTGGGGAGGTTGGCGTAGGGGTTCGGCTGCTCAGAGTCGGCAGGCCAGTCACGCTTGGCCTGCTGCTCGTCGGCATAGGTCCAGTTGTAGATGGCGTCGTCGGCGAACTTCTCGTTTGCGATGGCCTTGAAGGGCGTGCCAGAGAGGTGCAGCGTGAAGCGGCGCTTGATGTGGTCGAATGCCACGTCGGTCTTGAAGGTGTCCACGCCCTCGTGTGCCTCGTCGATGATGAGCACGTCCCAGGTGAGGTCGGCCACCTCGTCGAGCTTCTGGTACACGCCGCCGAAGCGGATGGAGCCCTTGAGGTCCTGAAGGCTCACGAACTCGATGAACCCCTTGGGGCCTTCCGGGTCGTTGCGGATGGCGCGCAGGTACTCCTCGCGGCTGAGGCAGTAGGGCTTGCCGGTCAGAGCGTCCACGCCGCTGATGAAGCGGTAGCCGCCCTCCAAGCCCACGAACTTCACGTAGTCGTCGTACCAGGAGTTGGCGATGGCAGGGCGGTTGGTGACGATGAGCACCTTCTGCGCGCCGATACTGCGGCACAGGTCGTATGCGGTGAGCGTCTTGCCGAAGCGCGGCTTGGCGTTCCACAGGAACTCGCCGCCGTGCGCGCCGCCCTCGTCCCAATGGGCGCGGGCGAAGGCTCCCGTCTGCTCCACTGCGCGCTGCTGCTCGGCGCGCAGGGTGTAGGAGGCAGCGCCGGGTGCGTCCAGCACGCCGTCGGTGTCGCGGAACCGGTAGAACTGCTGGTGAGACTCCTCGCCGCTAATCTTGAACCATTCCTTCTTGGGTTCGCGCTCGACGCCCTGCTTCTCGAGGTAGGCGTGGAAGTCGGTGTCATGGAACGTGCCCGCACGGTGCTCCCACGTGGCGTTGCCGCTCCACTCCAGATGCCACTGCACGTCGGCGGTGTGCGTTTGCTGTTTGATTCGCTCGCGCACGTCCTGCTCGGTGTAGCCGATCTTGGTCCAGCCGTTGTGGCGGACGATCTCGGGCGTGGTGTAGGCATAGATCTGCGGCACCGCGGGAGCGGTGGTCTCGATGATCTGGGAGATGTCGATGCTCGCCATTGCTAGTCCATCTCCTTCACATGGGATTCGATGAACTGAATCTCCTCGTCGTCGAGGCCGTACTTCGCATAGAGCTGACGGTCGATGTCAGCAACAGACTGCGACCAATCGATGTCGGAGTCAGAAGTAAAGTCCTGTAGGGGGACATACTTCCATTTTGGTGCGGGATTGTGCTGCGTAATCTTCAGAATTCCGAGCATGGTCCGAGCGAACTTCGATTTTATGTATTTGAGGAGAGCCGTAGCTTCCGCTTCGGAATTGAAACTGCCAATGCTTATGAAGGACTGCGTATGCCCTATTAAGGGCCGCCCTATTAAGGGCGTAGAAAGCACTTCTCCAAGCGCGCCCGATCCGTTGGCGGCAGGAACAAGTACTTTCCATTTGTCGAGGTTCGGATGCGGAGCGATATATCTGGCGGAAATGAACTTGTAAGCTCTTCCGGCGCGACCTCTGCCAAAGATTCTGATGCAACTATCTCCGTCGCCAGGCATCTCGTCAAAGAAAACTACATTGTTAAGGTTGTCGAGAACGTTTGTCTTAAGGTCATAGTCGTGGTTCTTGCTCAACAGACCATGGTCGTCGTCAACATAACGAATCTCGGGATGGTCTTCGTGCATGGCTTCAGTGAAGTGGTAGCTATCGGCCGCGAAGATGATATCGCCGAGGGGTTGGATGCCATGTTTTACAACCTTCTCTTTGATGGTACGAAGCTCATCGAAATGTGTGAACACTTCTATCGCACCGAAATCCCGATCAGCATCTCGATAGGTAACGGCAACACCGCCCTTGATGTCGGTATTCGGAAAGGCGCTGGACGCATCCGCTTTATAGCTCATCACTTTGAAATGGGGGTCGTTAAGCATCTTCCTGTTCCAGGCCTTTGGGGTTGAGCCGGCGTCAAATAGGAATCTAGCGGGAGTGACAAGCTCCACCTTGTCGGAAACCTTGAACGCCGAGTCCATAAACTCGTGATAGATGGGCGGTGCATAGGTCTTATTGCCAGAATCTTGTTCCGCCACTGAAAGCTGATATGGGGATTACCGATTACCGCATAGAACTTCTTTCCCATAATTGCTGCCTCACCTTTCAATGCGGCGAACTCGAAGGGCTCGCCGTTCTGCCAGTCGTATATCACGCAGAGGGGAACCGTTTCCCTTGGCTCCTCTTCTTTGGTCTCTTCGGTTGTCTCGTCGGGGAATACGTCATCGAACAGGTCGAAAAGCGACGGTTGCATCGGCTCCGGCTCGGGCTCCTCGAACGTCCCCAGGGTCGACTCCACCTCGGCGCCCATCTTGTTGGTGGGCACGGCGTCTGTGAAGCCGTTCATCTGCCAGAAGTTCCAGGAAACGATCCATGCCGCCTGCTCGAGCTCGTCCTGTTGGGGGCCCGACCCCCAGCGATTGCGGAGATGCTCGACGAACGTCTCGAGCACATTGACGCGAGCAATAAGCAGGTTGTCGCCCTGGTACTCGAAGCCGTACGTCGCGCGCAGCGCGTCGAGGGCCCGGCGCACCCATTCCTTGCGAGTCTTGGTCTTCTCGGTCACAACGCGAAGCTTGCGGTCAAGGAAGCCTACGCGCTCGCTTACGGGTAGCTCGTCTCCCGTCACGGTGTCGTAGCGCGAGCACACAAACGGCGCCTCGCCACACGTGATCTCGAGCCGCGTAGCCTCCACGTATGCGCGCCAGCCGTGTCCCTTTGACTTTGGAAATTCGATTGGATCACTAGTCGGCGTCCATGTATTGGCGCCATCATCCGCAACGATCTCGGTGTTGAAGACATCGCGCCGGCCGAACCAAGCCTCGTCCAAGTCGTTGTTCATCTGATTGCACAGCCATGACGGGGTGAACACCTCGGCGCGGCTCTTGGTGCGCTGGGATTGCTTCTCCTGCTCTTTGGCGATGCGCGGCTTGATGACGCCGGAGTTCATGCCCGTGATCTTCTCGACGGTCATCTCGTCATCGCCCATGTAGCCGTCGCCTAGGGCCTCGTATTCGTTGTCGGCCCATATGATGTTGCGCCCCGTAGTGCGGTCGCACAGCAACGTCTTGAGAATGAAAGTCGGGTATCGGCGGTCGAAGGACTCTATGAAGCCTTCGACCGAGATGTCGTGCATTGGCTCCGTCACGGGCTATTGTCCCTTCTTCGCGAGCTCTTCGATCATGCAAGTGCGCACAAAGGCGGAGAAGCTCATGCCGCGAAGGGCAGCCTCCTCCTTCGCCGCGTCGCGCAGGGTGTCGGGGATGCGCAGGGTCACAGATACCTGGTCGCCGTTTACCAGGAAGCTCCTGATCTCGGTCTCGCCGGGGTTACCCTTGATGAGCTCCTTATAGCCGTTAGACATTCGCGCCTCTATCCCTCGAAATGCAATACAAATGCGTTTTCTGAATTATAACGCAGCGGTACGCCGCGGCACTGGGAATAGGGGGACATCAGCCGCTCGGACACAATGCGACACCGGGCGGCGGAGAAGATCATCCGGCCGGAATCAAGGAACAGTTTCCGGACCGGGTTTCGTTCCTCAGTTATCGCGCGGTTTGACTTTGGCCCGCTCCTCCGCATAGAGGACCTCGTTCTGAGCCTCCAGGATGCGCGCCGCGTCGCCGATGCGCTCGGCACACCTCTCGCTTATAGACCTCAGGGCCAGGACCCCCTCGACGTCGAGCGGGTCCAGCTGGTCGGCGTGAGCCAGGGACTCGAGCAGCTGGTCCAGGCCCCTCGCCAGCCTCCCGGCATCTGCCACCGCGTCGAGCAGTTCGAGGCGCTATATCTTTTCTTCGTAACCCAACATCTGCTTGTCTCCTTCTCTCAATGCTCATGTACGGTAAGGAAGCAAGCAACCGAAAACAAGAGATAGACCGCC
>CATYZI010000014.1 GCA_958415625.1 uncultured Collinsella sp.
TGCTCAAGCTGATCGCTCACGGCCTCCCAGCTTTCGCGGGCCGCTTTCGTGGATCCCGGAAAATTGATGACAAGCGTATGCCCACGCTGCATGCACACGGCGCGCGAGAGCATGGCGCGGCGCGTCTTGGTCATGGAGTACGCACGGATCGCCTCGGCAATACCCGGCACATCGCGATCGCAGACGGTACGCGTCGCCTCGGGCGTCACATCGCGCATCGAAAGCCCCGTGCCGCCGCAGGTGATGACCACGTTGGCCTGGCAATCGTCGGCCGCAGCTACAATGGCAGCACCGATCTCGTCAACATCGTCATGCACCACCGTATGCGAGGCAACCATCCAGCCCTGCGCCGCGATGAGCTCCTCGAGCACAGCGCCTGCTTCGTCCTGGGCAAGATCGCGCGTATCCGAGCACGTCACGATCGAAATCTTCAACTCCATAGCATTCCTCCTACAGCACGGCGCCCTCGGGCAGATCGACACGGACGACATCCACGACGTCGCCCGGCTCAAGATCGCACGGACCCTCGTTGATGCGCAACAGGCAGTTCGCACGCTGCATGGTTCCGAGCAGCGCCGAGTTCTGGCCGTGCGCCTCGGTGACCGTAAGCTCACCCGTCTGCGCATCGCGCGCAACCGTGGCGCGATCATAGAAGCGTCGGTCCTGTCGCTTCTTCACGCCGTGGGTAAGAACCGCCTGCTGCACGGGACGCGCACCCTCGGCAAAGCCGCGCATCTTGCGAATCGCCGGGCGGGCGAGCATCTCAAAGCCCACGTATGCCGCCGCGGGGTTGCCCGAAAGCCCCAGATAGGGCTTGCCGCCGAGCAGGCCAAACGTAATGGCTTTGCCGGGACGCAACGAAATGCGATCGAACAGCACCTCGCCCTCGCGCCGAACCAGCGCTGTCACGTAGTCGTAGTCGCCAGCCGAGGCGCCACCGCTCGTAATGACAAAATCGCACTCTTGCGCGGCGCGGTGCACAAGCTCGGCAATCGCCCGCTCGTCGTCGGGCGCAATGCCGTAGAACACCGGGTCGGCCCCAGCATCGAGTGCCTCGGCCATTAACGCCGAGGAATTGGAATCGCGAATCTGCCCACGCGCCGGCAGTTGGTCGGGCGCGACCAGCTCCGTGCCCAGCGAGATAACGCCCACACGCGGGGCGGCGTGCACTCTAACGTTCGCGTAACCGGCGCTCGCCAGCAAACCGGCGCCGGCCGGGGCCACAACCTCGCCAGCGTGCATCACAACATCGCCGGCATGGGCCTCCTCGGCGGCAGAGCGAACGTTCTCCCCCACTTTAGCAGGCGCCGAGAAGCTCACGTGCGAGCCCTCGTTGCCGTCGCCGTCAAGCACCTCGACGATCTCGTATTTCACCACGGCATCGGCACCTTCGGGCACCGGTGCACCCGTCATGATACGGACCGTCTCGCCCGCGCCGATTGTGCCCTCAAACACATGGCCCGCAGCCTCGTGTCCGATAACGTCGAGCGTCACCGGCGCCTCGCCAGATGCCTGCGCCAAGTCCGCCGAGCGCACGGCATATCCGTCCATAGCGCTGTTGGCAAACGGCGAGATGTCGATATCGGCCACCGCATCCTCTGCCAAGGGAAGACCGGCGGCCTGCCACACGGGAATCTCGACGACTTCGGTGCGATTCACGCGCGACAAGACGATCGCCTGCGCGTCCTCCAACGGAATGAGTTTCTCAGCCATATACACCTCTAGCATGCTGCGGCGCGCAACAAAAGCGCCGATTCTTTATGTTTCTCTCAGTATAATCCCTCGACGCGCGACCGCGACTTGGCCTGTACCCGCAAATACATCTGTCGGCCGCAAGCCGCGAAACAAAACCAAAACCAACCCACCGGCTCGTCGCGTTTACCGCGTTTTATAATGCTCGTGTTGCAACCCAAAAGAGGAACGTATGACTTTTACCGACAAACCCGAAAGCGCAAACGAAGCGCAGGATCATTCTCAGTCGCTCGACGACGGCGGCTTTTTCTCCCTGAACGACGTCATCATGGCCGGCAGGCATCAGCTCACCCGCTCCGAGCATCTCTTGGCCGCCGACACGCGCCGCAACGCCCGCAACCTACTCGCGAGCGCCAAGTTGCTCACACTCGTCGTCATCGTCTCGCTCGCCATGGGCGTTGCCGCCTGGGCGTTTTTGACCTCGCTGAATATCGCGACCGACTATCGCGAGCACCATGCGTGGGTCTACGCGCTGCTTCCCGTTGTGGGCATTGCCACCGCATGGGTGTACAAAAACCACGGCCTTGCCGCCAAACGCGGAAACAACCTGGTCATCGACTCCGCTCTGGGCACACGCCTCATCCATATGCGCATGGCCGTTCTCACCTTCGTCTGCTCCACGCTCACGCACCTAACGGGCGGTTCGGCCGGTCGCGAGGGAGCTGCGGTGCAGATTGGCGGCACCATCGCCAGCAACATCTCGAACCTCGCCCACCTCAAAAAGCATGACCACCACGACCTCATGCTCGCCGGCATCTCGTCGGCCTTTGGCGCCGTATTTGGCTCGCCCCTTGCCGGAGCTTTCTTTGGCATGGAGATGTGCTTTATCGGCAAGATCGACTACACCGCGGGCATCTACTGCCTAGTCGCCTCGTTTACCGGCTACTTCACATCACTCGCTCTGGGTACCGAGTACGAAGCGAATGTTATCGCCAGCGTTCCCAACATGACACCACGGACGGTTGTCATCGTTGTTATCAGCGCCATTATCTTCGGTCTGACGGCACGCCTCTTTGCCTGGTCGGTTCGAACCGTCAAGAGCCTGTACGGTCGCCTTATCACCAATTACCTCGTTCGCGCACTCATAGGCGCACTCGTGGTTTTGGCCGCCTATGCCCTCCTCGATGCCTGGGACTATGCCGGCCTTTCCACGTGGCTTTCGGGCGCCGGATTTGCAGGCAACACCACCTTGGCGGACGCAGCCATCAAGCTGGTCGTCACAGCGCTTACCCTGGGCGCGGGCTTCCAAGGCGGCGAGGTCACGCCCCTGTTTGGCATCGGTGCGGCACTCGGTGGCTGGATCGGTTGCCTTACCGGGCTCGACCCCAGTTTTCTGGCGGCTCTCGGCATGCTCGGCGTGTTCTGCGCCGGCCTCAACGTGCCCATCACCACCTGTATGATGGCCATCGATCTGTTCCACGGCACGGCCGCCGGGTTCTTTGTCATCGTGGCCTTTATCAGCTACCTGACCGGCGGACACCGCGGCGTGTACCCCGCCCAGCGTATCATCTCACCCAAGCGCCGTTCGCTTATTGTGGATGAGGGCGGTACGGTAGCGGATGCTATCGAGCGCCACAACGACCTGATAGAGTAGATGTAATAATCGCCGTGCAGCCACAATCGGGGGCAATTCGACCTGAGCGCGACCGCACTGTCATGTCACACGCCGGGAGTCGCCCCATGCACGCAACTGATTTTGGTCGCACGCTCATCATCGCCAACCCAGCCGCCCAGTCGGGTGCGGCACGCGAAGTTGCCGAGCGCCTGCAACGCTTTTTGGACATGACTGCACGCGCATCCCAGTTTGACCTGGTGTTGACCGAGCGTATGGGACACGCCAAGGAGCTGGCCGCGCAGGCTCAGGGCTATCGCACCGTTATCGCCCTTGGCGGCGACGGCGTGATTCACGAGGTCGTCAACGGGCTTATGACGCAAAAGGAGGACGCCCGCCCCGCTCTTGCCGTCCTGCCCGTGGGCTCCGGAAACGATTTTGCCCAGACGCTCGGCATCGACGATTTCTCCGGCAAGGATTTTGGCGCGCTGCTCACCTGCGAGCTGCAGCGTCAGGATATCGGACGCATTCGCTCGTGGAGCCCTGCGAGCGGCAGCGGCGAGGCTACCGTTGAGTACTACGACCAGACGCTCTCGGTCGGCATCGACGCTGCCATCGGCCTTGGCACCACCGAGCTGCGCAAAAAGACCGGCTTGACGGGCGCGCCGCTCTACACCCTCTCGGGACTTGAGCAGTTTGGTCTGCGCTATCGCAACTACCCCATGACAGTCAGCTTTGACGGCGCGCCCGCCGAGCGCGTGAGGGCGATCATCATGGCAATTCAGCTGGGCCCCACCTATGGCTCGGGCTATCGCATCTGTCCCGATGCCGATCCCTGCGACGGCATACTCGACGTCTGCTACGCCTGCGGCCCCGTCCCACGCGCGGTTGCCCTGCCCATGTTCCTTTCGGCCAAAGACGGCCACCATACCAAACTGCCGCCGATTCGCATGCGCCGCTGCCGCCATGCCGAGCTCACCTTTGAGGAGCCCGACTACCCCATCCAAGCCGACGGCGAGCCCGTTGTCGCCTCGCGCATCGAGGTCGACGTCCTCGGCGGCGCCCTCCAGGTCTGGCGCCCCACCCGCTAGCAAGACCAGCGAAACAATCGGCTACTCGTCGCTCCCCGGCTTGCGACGGTTGGCCTTTTTAATCGCATTGAAGTGCTTGTCATTGAGCCTGCGCTGGCGAGAGCGCTGAGGCACCTTAGTCTTTACGCGTCGGCGCGGTGGACGCCCGCGACGTTCAAGCTCAGCGCGCAGTTTACGCAGGCAACTCGCGCGATTTTGGAACTGACTGCGGCTCTCGCGCGCCGTCACGGTAATTCCCGAAGGGATATGTTTCATACGTACCGCCGAGTCCGTCGTGTTGACGCCCTGTCCGCCCGGACCCGTCGCGCGAAACACCTGCACCTCGCAATCGCGCGCCAACTCCTCGGCCGACATCGCGGCATAGCGCGCATACTCGCGCCATCCCATCTTATTCTCGTCCATATCAACACCTCCCTTCATACAAAAAATGTGACAAAGGGACGGTCCCTTTGTCACATCGCACACCAATCGCTTGTGTTGCGCGCTTAGGCGAAGGTAATCTCGCCGGTCTCGCAGTCCATATCGGCGATACGGGCCAGGCTCTCAACGCGGAAGCCGCGCTCGCGGAGCTTATCGCCGCCGCCCTGGAAGCCCTTCTCCACGGCAATGCCAATACCGGACACCTCGGCACCCGCAGCCTCGCAGATCTTGATAAGGCCCTCGAGCGCGCAGCCGTTGGCCAGGAAGTCGTCGATAATCAGGACCTTGTCGCCCTCGGACAGGAAGCGCTTGCCAACGATGACCGGGTACTCCTTTTGCTTGGTGAAGGAGTAGATGGTCGTGGCATACTGCTCGCCGTCGAGGTTGATGGACTGTGCCTTCTTAGCAAAGACCACCGGCACGCCGCCAAAATGCTGGGCTGCGATGCAAGCCATGCCAATGCCCGAAGCCTCAATCGTCAGGATCTTGTTGATCTCGACACCCTCGAACAGACGAGCCCACTCGGCGCCCATGTGGTCGAACAGCTCAACGTCGCATTGGTGGTTGAGGAAGGCATCAACCTTAAGGACGTTACCGGCCTTTACGATGCCGTCATGGCGAATACGATCCTCAAGCTCCTGCATGGCGCAACCCCTTCTCGCGGCAACGATACCGCGCGATTAATAAACGTTGTTCGATAGTCTACCACGGACCGACCCCCGCCCGCCCCACAAGCCGCATCGCACCACAAACCAGTCTTTTTGGGACGGCGCGAATCGTGGCAGACAGCCTCCCAACACGCTAATGGCGGGCGCGCATCCTCACCAAACGCACCATGGCGAGCGCAAAGCCCACAGCGGCCACAGCCATGAGCACGTAGAACACCGAGCGAAAGCCGTACAGGAACACATCCGGACGACCTGCAACAATACTGGTCACGGCCTCGCCCATCGCCACGCTCATCTGCCCATACAGGATATGCGACGCCGCCGTAATACCCACTGCCATACCCGCATAGCGCGCCAGGCTACCCAGGCTGCCCGCAAAGCCGAGCGCTTCGCGCGGAGCCGAGCCCATATACAGGGAGTTGTTGGGGCTCTGGAAAATCGACGTGCCGCACGACATAAACGCGACGCAGCACACAATCACAGGGATAGAAGAGTGCTCATCGAGCGTGCTAACCGCAAAGAGGCCGCACACGTACACGCCCAGGCCCACGGCCGTGGGGCCCTCGCAGCCAACACGGTCGGAAACCGTACCCGAAAGCGGGCCGATAAAGGCATTTACCATCGGCAGTGCCAAAAAGAGCAGTCCGGAGATGTCGGAACCAAAGCCGTGGGCGTCCTGAAAATAGAACGGCAGGATAAACTCGGATGCGCCAATACCAACGAACACGATGAGCATGCAGGCAAGGTTGATGGTGAAGGCCGAATTTGCAAAGCAGCGACGAGCAGCCTCGATCAGGGACATGGGGCGCTCGCCGGCCTCCGGCTTAACATGCGGTAGCGTATAGAGCCCCACGATAAACGAGATGACGCCAATGGGCAGGTTGATGAGGAAGATGCTCTCCCAGGGAAAGCTTGCCACCAGCATGCCGCCGAGCACGGGGCCACACATCATGCCGAGGGCCACAAAGGTCGCGAGAATACCCATGGCACGGCCTCGTTCGCGCGCTGGAAACGACTCGGTGATGATGCCCATGTTGTTAGCCATGGCTGCCGCGCAACCGACGCCCTGAACAATGCGTGCCAGGATAAGAACCTCGAGCGAGGCCGAAAGGCCGCACAGCAGCGAACCGACCGAAAAGACGATGACGCCCAGCTGGAACACATTCACCTTGCCGCGCACGTCGCCCAGACGGCCAAACGGCAACATAGCCACGCACGTCGCAAGCAGATACACCGAGCTTACCAGCTGAATGCGATCGAGGCCCACGCCCAGCTCCTTTTGCATCACGGGCAGCGCCACGGTCACGACGGTCGAATCCAGACACACCATAAACGTCATGATGAGCACGGTAAACAGAATCGCCCATTTGTTCTTGCCATGGGTATCGCCCTCAAGGGCAATGTGCTCGCGGCGCAGCTGCTCTGCAGTTTTCTCCATATCCATCCTTTCGAGTGGTGCAACGCAAAAACGGGGCCCCAATCGCCTGCGAACAGTCGCGATTGGGGCCCCGCCTACGGAATCGAAACGAAAGGTCACCGAAGCTTTCTGCCAGCATCGGCACCTTGAACGGAGCTAGCCTAGCACTGCTCGAGCGCCTGCTCAAGGTCGGCAATCAGATCGGCCGTGTCCTCGAGGCCGCACGACAGGCGCACCATGTCGGCGGAGATGCCGCAGGCGATGAGCTCCTCATCGTTCATCTGGCGATGCGTAGCGTTAGCGGGATGCAGGCAGCAAGTGCGGGCGTCGGCCACATGCGTGGCGATCTGGGCGAGCTTGAGGCTCTTCATAAAGGTCTCGGCCGCCGCGCGACCACCGTTAAAGCCAAAGCTCACAACGCCGCAAGTACCGTTGGGCATGTACTTCTGAGCCAGGTCATAGTACTTATCGCCCTCCAGGCCCGGATAGCTCACGAAGCGCACCTTGGGATGGCTCTGCAGGAATTTGGCAACGGCCAAGCCGTTCTCGCAATGACGCGGCATGCGCATATGCAGGCTCTCGAGCGAGCTGTTCAAGAAGAATGCCGCCTGCGGGTTCTGCATGGGGCCGAGGTCGCGCATGAGCTGCGCGGTGGCCTTGGTAATAAAGGCGCCCTCACGGCCGAACTTCTCGGCATAGGTCACGCCGTGGTAGCTCTCGTCAGGCGTGGTGAGACCCGGGAACTTGTCTGCATGGGCCATCCAGTCAAACTGGCCGTGGTCGACGATCACGCCGCCCAGGTAGGCGGCATGTCCATCCATGTACTTGGTGGTGGAGTGCGTAACGATGTCGGCACCCCACTCAAAGGGACGGCACATCACGGGCGTCGGGAAGGTGTTGTCGACCATCAGCGGCACACCGTGGTCATGCGCGGCCTTGGCAAAGCGCTCAATATCGAGCACGGCAAGGGCGGGGTTGGCAATCGTCTCGCCAAAGACAAGCTTGGTATTGGGCTCAAAGGCTGCCTCGAGCTCCTCATCGGTGCAGTCGGGGGCAACGAACGTGCAAGTCACGCCCATGCGGCCCATGGTATGGGCAAGCAGGTTGTAGGTACCGCCGTAGATAGCAGAGCTCGCGACCACGTGATCACCGGCACCGGCCACGTTAAAGATCGCGAGGAAGTTTGCGGCCATGCCCGAACTCGTGAGCATCGCAGCGGTGCCGCCCTCCATCTCGCAGATCTTGGCAGCAACCAGATCACACGTGGGATTCTGCAGACGGCTGTAGAAGTAGCCCGACTCCTCCAGGTCAAACAGCTTGCCCATGTGCTCGGACGTGTCGTATTTCCACGTGGTGGACTGGTAGATGGGCACCTGGCGCGGCTCCGCATCTCCCGGGTGATAGCCGCCCTGAACACATGTAGTACCGATGGTCTGCTCGCTCATATCCAACTCCCTTACTTGGGTTTTGTTTTATTCGGTTCACGATACCGCTACCCCGCACCCCTCTCAACCCATCCCGCCGATAGGTTATGGGACAAATTAATCAGGTTTATTTGTCCCAAATCTTAAGAAAGTGTTCGATGGCGAAAAACAATGAGATATGCACTGCGGTCTCGATAAGCGAATGCGCCAGCAAGGGTACCATAGGCGGGTACACCGCAATCAAGGAGACACCGATGAAGCAGATTGATACCACTCAGCTCAACACTGCCACCTGCCAGGCTCAGGCTGCCGAATACCACGCCCGCGGCTTTAACTGCGCGCAGGCCGTCGCCTGCACGCTCGCGCCCGCCGTCGGGCTCGACCCCCAGGTCGCCTTTACCCTCACCGAGGGCTTTGGCGCCGGCATGGGCGGCATGACCGAAACTTGCGGTGCCATCTCGGGCGCCGTGGCCATCATGGGCTTTGTAATGAGCGATGGCATGGAAAACCCCAAGACCAAGGGCCAGACCTACAAACTGTCGCGCGAGATTGCCAAGCGCTTTGGCGAGAAGAACACGACGACCGTCTGCGGCACGCTCAAGGGCATCGGATCGGACAAGGGTCCGCTCCGCAGCTGTCCCGGTTGCATCGACGATGCCGTCGAAATCGCCTGTGATGTGCTAAAGCAGCTCGCCGAGTAATCGACAGCAACAGTAAAACGACGGCCGGCGCGCTTAGGATCCATCCAAAAGCACGCCGGCCGTCGCCGTTAGAACTCGGCAAATTCGGGAGCGCCGACCTCAATCTCCTCACGCCCCGCCATAAGCTCGCGCATCTTAGCGCAAAACGACTCCTGCTCCCCCGCCTTAAACACCAAATGAAGTGTCACGGCATCCGCGTACTCGGTATCCGAAACCTTGGCACCGGAATCCTGGGCCAAGCGAAGCACCTGCTCATACTGCGGATAGGCCACATGCACGTCAACAGGCACGACACTCGTCATCTCGACGATCTGCCCGGCCTCCTGAGCCGCGGCCACCGCCGCTTGCGTCGCCGCAGTATAGGCGCGAACCAGGCCGCCCGGCCCCAACAGCGTGCCGCCAAAATAGCGCGTCACTACGCAGCAAACATTTTTGAGCTCCGCACCGCGCAACACCTCGAGCGTCGGCATACCGCTCGTGCGGCTCGGCTCACCATCATCGCTCTGGCGCTCGCGTCCATCGACCAAAATCCACGCGGGAACATTGTGTCGAGCGTCGTAATGACGTTTGCGAACCATCTCGATAAAGGCATTCGCCTCGTCCTCGGACTCAATATGGACCAGCTGGGCAATAAACCGGCTCTTGCGGTCCACAAACTCGCCCGAAGCCTCAATATTCGATTGCAGAGTAAAATAGCTGTCCAACAAAGCCCCTCAACAAAATAAAGCGCAGCAACGAACAGCTTCAATAATACGGCAAAGGCCGTACCGATTGTCAGGGTAACAAAAATGCCAAGTGGGCCTGTAAGCCGGGTTCTGTCGTGAACGGTCATTTATCTTGTCTGCACGTTACCATGCAGCTCCACGCACGCTACCCGAACGCGGACCGGGCCGGCCCATAGCGTTCCTATTCGCGCTTGCTCCGGATGGGGCTTGCCAAGCCGCCGTGTTGCCACGACGCTGGTGGTCTCTTACACCACCGTTTCAGCTTTTCCCTTTACGCCTTGCGGCGCAGGTGGGAGTCTTCTTTTCTGCGGCGCTTTCCGTCGGATCACTCCGCCCGGCCGTTAGCCGGCATCCCGCCCTCTGGAGCCCGGACTTTCCTCACGCGTACTGCAAGCAGCACATCGCGCGACCGTCTGGCCCACTCAGCAGTGCAAGAGTGTAGCACACCGTTACCGCAGGCAATGGCACAACGCAAACGCTCGACACGATAAACCAAGAACCGCCATGCGCTACAATGGTCCTGTCGATGGGCAACGTCGTCAGTCGAGACGCGACCGCGCTCCGCACCCCTCCGTCTACTCGGTGTGTTCCCGCCTCCTCCCCGAGGCGGGATGTCGGCTTTTTTCATGCACCGACAATCCAATAGCCTGTGGACGCCCGGCAGCGTTGCGCATCTCGGCGCCAAATGCAAAAAGGGACCCGTCCATTACGGACGGATCCCTTAAAACAAGTGATCGTCAAACCGAATTACTCGGCGTCGGTCTCCTCGTCCTTCTTCTCAGAAGGCAGCGGGGTAACCTCGATCTCGACGCCCAGAGTCTCAGCAGCAGACTTCATGGACAGGGAGATACGACGACGGTCGAGGTCGATCTCCATGACCTTGACCTGAACCTTGTCGCCCACGTGGGTGACCTGAGAAGGCTGGTCGACGTGCTTGTTGGCCATCTCGGAGATGTGCACCAGGCCCTCGATGCCCTCGCCCAGGTCGACGAAAGCGCCGAACGGGACAAGCTTGGTCACAGTGCCCTCGACGATAGCGCCGACGGGGTACTTCTTGACCAGTGCGCGCCACGGATCCTCGGTGGTCTGCTTGAGACCCAGGGAGATGCGCTCGCGGTTGAGGTCGACGTCGAGAACCTCGACCTCGACCTCCTGGCCGACCTTGACAACCTCGGAAGGATGGTTGACGTGGTTCCAGGAGAGCTCGGAGATGTGGATGAGGCCGTCGATACCGCCGAGGTCGACGAAGGCGCCGAAGTCGACGATGGAGGAAACGGTGCCCTGGAGACGCATGCCAGACTTGAGCTTGGACAGGATCTCGGAGCGCTCGGCCTTACGGGACTCCTCGAGCACGACGCGACGGGAAAGGACAACGTTGTTGCGGTTGCGGTCCATCTCGATGACGCGGGCCTCGATGCGGGTGCCCATGTAGGAGGTGAGGTCCTTGACGCGACGGAGGTCGACGAGGGAAGCGGGCAGGAAGCCGCGCAGGCCGATGTCGAGGATCAGGCCGCCCTTGACAACCTCGATAACCTCGCCCTCGACGTTCTCGCCGGAGTTGAACTTCTCCTCGATGCGGTTCCAAGCACGCTCGTACTCGGCACGCTTCTTGGACAGGACCAGACGACCGTCCTTGTCCTCCTTCTGGAGAACCAGAGCCTCGATGGGATCACCGAGTGCAACGATGTCTGCAGGGTTAGCGTCCTTGCGGATGGACAGCTCGCGGACCGGGATAACGCCCTCGGACTTGAATCCGATGTCAACGAGCACCTCGTCATGCTCGATCTTAACGACAGTGCCGTTAACGAGATCGCCCTCATCAAAGTCGGTAATCGTACCGTCGATGAGGTTGTTCATCTCCTCCTCGTTGACATCGTCAAGAGAGAAAATGGACGAGTTCTGAATCTCACTCAAAGGTGGACCCCTTTCGAACTACGGGGCCCCGATTGCTAGGACCTACAGAAGGGTGCGACAAGCACACAACGTTTAGGAACACTCGGGAGCCGACAGATACTAATGTGACGCTTATGCAATCACGTTCGTATAGGTTACGGGGAAATGAGTTCGATTTCAAGCGTGAACTGCGATTTTTTACTCGTGTGGAGACTTTTTCGTAATCTTATGAACACACGTCTCCGCAACTTTACGATAACCAGCCAGGCATTCGGCTTTGGGGTAAAGTATCCGGAGCCAACGATTCTAGATCGATTTTTCGAGAAAGGTGCCCGCGTGCTCAAAGCAGTCGTTTTCGATATGGACGAAACGCTTCTTAGCATCAACCTCAACGCGTTCATCCTTCGCTATTTTAAGGATGTCTCTTCGATGCTCGCGGATATCGGGCGCCGCAGCCGCGGTGGCACGATGGCACGCCTCGGCACCATCCTGGTCGACCTCAACGCCAATCGCCGCAGCGGCACGGACAACCGCACCAATCTTGAGTTTTACCAGACCGAGGTCGAGCGCAGGTGTGGCATATGCCTCTCCGACCCCCTCATCTACGAGGCGTTTACCTACTACGACCGTGAGATTCTTCCGTACAAGAATGACGACGTCATCAACGCCCATGCCATGCCGGGCGCACACGCCGCACTCCAGGCCGTACAGGACGCAGGGCTGCGCTGTGCGCTCTTCACCAACCCCAGCTTTCCCCAGGGGGCTATTGAGTGCCGTATGGGCTGGGGCGACCTGGCCGACGCCCCCTTTGAGCTCGTGACGCACATGGGAAATGCCACCCGCTGCAAGCCCGATGCCACCTATTACCTCGAGCAGCTGCAGGCAATGGGGCTCGAGCCGCACGAGGTCCTTATGGTAGGCAACGACCCCAAGCGCGACTTCCCCAGTCCCGCCTGCGGTATCCAAACTGCCTATGTTGGCCAGGGAAAGCCGGGACTCGCCACCTGGCGCGGAACCATGGAAGACTTCGCCCGCGACTTTAACGCCGTAGTAGAGGCCTTCTACGAGCACCAAGTAGCCGACGAACTGTCCTAGCACACTTGGGTTTTGCCGATCATGATGTTGAGGATCTCGACGTCGGTATCTTTCATGCCCACACGGCCTACGTAGCCCATACTGGCGATTGTCTGCTCAACGGTATCTTGGATCAGGCCCTCGCCGGCGCGGAAGCCGCGACCCTGCATGGCCATATCATGGCCCAGGATCGCTGCATCGACGGCAGCCGAGATCTTGGCGGCACAGCTCGCCTTGGCGCCATCGCACACGATGCCGCCCACATTGCCGAGCGTATTGGAGACCGTCGCACCGATTTGCTCGCGCGTGCCACCGCACAGCCAGGTAATCGCGGCACCGGCACCGCACGCAGCGCAAATAGCGCCGCAAAACGCCGAGAGCGCACCAATGTAGCTCTTGATATGCACGGCAATGAGATCGGACAGCATCACGGCACGCACCAGGCGCTCGTGGTCGCAGCGCAGGTACTCGGCATACTCCATGACGGGCAGTGCGCAGGTAATGCCCTGATTGCCCGAGCCGCACACAATGGCGACCGGCAGCGCGCAACCGTTCATGCGGGCGTCGGACCCGGCGGCCGCACGGGCACGGGCACGGCAGGCGACGTCATCGGCACGAGCACCCAGCAGCGTACGACCCACCTCGGCGCCCCAAGCGTGCGCAAGGCCCTCGGCACTGATTGCGCCATTCAGCTCAATCTGACGCTCAACGGCAGCGCGGGCGCCCTCAATGTCACCGTCCTCGATAAAGTCGATGATGGAATCAATGGACATGGGCGTATCGGCGTTATCTGCCGCACGCTCGGCCACCACGCGCTCGGCGCAGGCGGCGCACTCCCCCGCCGACTTGCCGCATACCGGAATACCATCGAGCGTATGGCACGTGACATTAGTGTGGTGATCGGTAATCTCGACGACCGCGGTATGGCCCCCGGACGTCGCAGTCACCTTGATGTAGAGGTTGGGCACACCCTCGACAAGCGACACATCGCAGTAGCCGGCGTCGGCGAGGAGCTCGGCCACGCGAGCGCGGTCTTCATCGTTAACGCTCTCGAGCACCTCGAGCGCGCTCTTAGCGTCGCCGCCCACGGCACCCAGCACGGCCGCGGCTTCAATACCGTGCATACCGCCCGAGTTGGGCACGGTCACGCTCTTAACGTTCTTGATAATGTTGCCCGAGCAGGCAACATCCATATGATCGGGTTCGCAACCGAGCGTCTGGCTCGCCAGCGCCGCTGCATAGGCAACGGCAATGGGCTCGGTGCAGCCGAGTGCACAGACAAGCTCGCGGTTCAAAACATCGCAAAACGCGGCATCACGGATGGAATCGGTAGGCATAGGTATCTCCTGCTTGCATAACGGGCTGGACTCTCAAAATAGTTGGCTCCTTTATTTGATAACAATGCATCAAAAACCGCAACCACGGTTCCGGCGGACGGCGCTCAAGCACAAATTGGCGGCATTATTCATGAGAGGCCGGTCTTGTTGCCTGCTAAAGCGTTTGACCAAAAAACGCCCGAGCGTTTACGCAAAAGTCGCGCTATCATGCAGTCGAACGCGGTAAACACCTTTAGCATTTGCGCCGCACAGACCAGAGAGGAACCATCCATGAAGATCGGTATCGGTAACGACCACGCCGCCGTCGAGCTCAAGAACATCATTTCCGAGCACCTGAAGGAACGCGGCTGCGAGGTCGTGAACTTTGGCACCGACACCTCCGAGAGCTTCGACTACCCCATCGCCGGTTACAAAGTGGGCAAGGCCGTTGCCAACGGCGACGTTGACCTGGGTATCCTGATCTGCGGCACCGGCGTCGGGATCAGCCTGGCTGCCAACAAGGTCGAGGGCGTACGCGCCGTCGTGTGCTCCGAGCCCTTCAGCGCCAAGCTCTCGCGCATGCACAACAACACCAACGTGCTCGCCTTTGGCGCCCGCGTCGTTGGCTCCGAGCTCGCCAAGATGATCGTCGACGAGTGGCTCGACGCCGAGTTTGAGGGCGGCCGTCACGAGCGTCGCGTTAACCTCCTCAACGAGATCGACCACACGCGCAGCCTTAAGATCGTCGACGAGGCCTAAAGATTCACAAAGCCATACGACGCTAACGCCAGCCCCCGCCCGGAAGAAACATCCGGACGGGGGCTCTTTAGTAGATTTGTGGGGGTTTACCAAAAGTCTACTGGAATAAAAAGGGCGCCGCGGATGAAGTTCCGCGGCGCCCAAGCCACACGCTAACAGCTTTAAGGAGTCAAAGCTGGTTTAGCCAAAAAAGCGCTTGATCTCGATCTCGGCGTTCTCCAGGCAGTCGGAGCCGTGGATCACGTTGGCGTTGACATCGACAGCAAAGTCGCCGCGAATGGTGCCGGGGGCAGCATCAAGCGGGTTGGTGGCGCCCATAAGGGTGCGCATCTTGGAGACAGCGGAGAGGCCGGAAACGACCATCTTGACGACCGGACCGCTCGTCATAAAGTCGCAGAGACCGCCAAAGAAGGGCTTGTCGGCCAGATGGGCGTAGTGCTCCTCGACGGTAGCGCGCTCGAGCGTGGTCATCTCCATGCGCTCGATAACAAGGCCGCTGCGCTCAATGCGAGCAACGATCTCGCCGATCTTGCGATCGCGCACGGCGTCGGGCTTAATCATGATGAAGGTCTTCTCGATAGCCATAAGGTAGCCTTTCAAGTAGGTTCGCGCGTGCCCAAGTCCCATTCCGGCACCCGCCTGGACTGCATCGTAACAGAGTTCTAGCTGCAGTTAAACAAAAAGCCGTTTATTGAAGCGTTAATATTTATTAAAGCGCTCCATATGTGTCACTTCTGTTTCGAAGCCCGACTAGAGTACCATCCGTCCCACTTTCAACTGCAACGAACAGAACGGGCGGTCGATTGTCGCCCGTGAACGCACCCCCTTCACAACCTGCGCAAATGTCCTACAGAAGTTCTCGACAAGCTCCTTCCTTCTCTATAACAAAACGGGTGCCCACCGTAGCGGGCACCCGTAAAGGCAAAATATGATGAACACACCAGACAGACGCATCCAATAAGCTAATTAGCTCCGTGGCCCATCTCGACGACCTTGGATAACGAGCCAAACACACCCTCATCGGCCGCGAGCTGCGCCTCGGCTCTTCCCAACTGCACGGCAACGGCAGCAGGGGCGGTACCACCCTCGGTCGTGCGCGCGGCGACAATCGACGGGATGTCGAGTGCCTCGGTAATGTCGCGCTCAAAGAGCGGACTTGCTTCCTGAAACACCTCAAACGGCAGGTCCTCAAGATTGCAGCCGCGCTTCTCACACATTAGGACAAGATGACCCACCACGGCATGTGCCTCGCGGAACGGCAGGCCGCGCTTTGCCAGGTAATC
The DNA here is from genome assembly GCA_958415625.1 of uncultured Collinsella sp. Lineage (GTDB taxonomy): Bacteria > Actinomycetota > Coriobacteriia > Coriobacteriales > Coriobacteriaceae > Collinsella. The sequence continues at coordinate 16,076 of CATYZI010000014.1, forward strand.
GGCAGCATCAGTGGCTGCCAAGTGGCCCACACCACACTCGCGCGCCATGGCGTCCTCGTTGACAGTCCAGGTCGAGATCATGCCGGCCATAACCGACAGGCACTGCATGAGCGTATGGGCGGTATCGAGCGCACCCTCCTTGTCCTCCTGCAAGTCCTTGTTATAAGCAAGCGGCAGGCCCTTCATGGTCACGAGCAGCTGCACCAGGTTGCCGTACACGCGACCGCTCTTGCCGCGGATAAGCTCAGCAAAGTCGGGGTTCTTCTTCTGCGGCATGATAGACGAGCCGGTGGAATACGAGTCGGAAAGCGTGATAAAGCCGAATTCGGAGCTCGACCACAGCACGATCTCCTCGGAAAGACGCGACAGGTGCATGGCCATGACGGAGCCGGCGTAATGCAGATCGAGCAGGAAATCACGGTCGGAAACCGCATCGAGCGAGTTGGGAATCACACCCGCAAAGCCAAGTTCGGCAGCCGTCATCTGGCGATCGAGCGGATAGCTCGTACCGGCAAGCGCGGCAGCACCCAGCGGGCAGTTGTCGGCGGCATCAAAGGCGGCCTTCAGGCGCGTAAAGTCGCGCGCGAACATCCAGGAATACGCCAGCAGATGATGCGAGAGCAGCACGGGCTGAGCGTGCTGCATATGCGTGTAGCCCGGAAGAATCACCTTGTCGTACTTCTTGGCCGCATCCACCAGCACATGGCGCAGCTCAAGATTGGCCTCCATGAGCTCCTTGGCCAGCGCCTTGACGCCCAGGCGCGTATCGGTCGCCACCTGGTCGTTGCGCGAACGCCCAGTATGCAAGCGCTTGCCAGCCTCGCCGATACGACGCGTCAGCTCGCTTTCGATGGACATATGAATGTCCTCGTCGTTGATATCAAAGGTGAAGTTGCCGGCATCGATATCCTGTTCGATTCCGGTCAGGCCCTCGGCAATCGCCTGCTCGTCCTCGGCGCTGATAATGCCCTGGGCCGCCAGCATCTTGGCATGTGCCTTAGATCCGGCGATATCCTGCTTATAGAGATGTTTGTCAACCGGCAACGACGCGCCAAACTCCTGCGTGACCTCGGCCACGCCTGCCTCAAAACGACCGCCCCAAAGAGCCATGGAACCGTCCCCTTTCATCAAATCCCAAAACAAGCGCCCAAAGCAATGCGCCCTGTCGCTAAAGCGATTTCTCAACCGCTAGTTTTGCATATTCCCCACCATGTGCGAGGCCATATAGCTAATTTGCAAAGAAGTGACGCGCCATGCACTTGGCGCCCAACGTCTCCCTCCGAATGTTGCCCTGCGAACCATCGATCCAGGCCTTTAGGCTCATAGGAACGTCCTCGACCTTTGCAGCATCGAACTCGGGCGCGAGGGCAAGTAAAGCATGCGCGATAGCATTGAACATAATGGATACTCCCCATATATATAGGCGCAGGGCCGTCAAATTGATAGGAGGAGCCCCGCCGGACAACCCCGGCGGGGCTCGGACTCAGCCGCAGACGCGGCATCATATATGCGGGCGGAACGTAGGGGCCACCGATGTTAAGAAGTGTCAGCAAGCATAACGAAAGGTAGGGACCCCATGCGCCCGTTATGTATCACGCGGATGGGCCGCGCGGATACCAAAGGAAGGAGGCGCTAGGCCTGGGCGGCAGCAGAGCTGGGGCCCTGGACCTTAGCCCACGTCTTGAGCGACAGCGTATCGATCTCGATAAAGCCGGCGCTGGCCTTCTCGTCAAACGTAGTGTCGCGGTCGTAGGTAGCCAGACCGTAGTCATACAGGCTAAACGGGCTCTTGCGGCCGACGACATGGCAGTTGCCCTTAAAGAACTTCAGACGGACGGTGCCGGTCACGAACTTCTGGGTGTCGGCCATAAAGGCATCGAGCGCGTTTTTGAGCGGGCTGTACCACTGGCCGTTGTACACGGCGGTGGCCCAATCCTGCTCGAGCTTAATCTTGGTCTTGAGCAGGTCGCCCTCGACGCAGATGTCCTCGAGCGCCTTGTGGGCGGTGATGAGCGTCAGGGCGCCAGGAACCTCGTAGCACTCGCGACTCTTGAGGCCCACCAGACGATCCTCGACCAGGTCGAGACGGCCAAAGCCGTTGTCACCCGAAATCTTGTTGAGGGCGATGACGATCTCGGAGAGTTTCATCTTCTTGCCATCGACGGCGACGGGCTTGCCCGCCTCAAACTCAATCTCGGTGTAGGTCGGGGTGTCCGGCGTGTCCTCGGGGTTCTTGGTCATAACCCAGGCGTCGTCGAGCGGCTCGTTCCAGGGATCCTCCAGGTGACCGCACTCGATGGCGCGACCCCACAGGTTGTCGTCGATGGAATAGGGGTTGTCGTTGGCGCCCTCGGGAACCGGCACGTTGTGGGCGTGAGCATAGGCAACCTCATCGGGACGGCACTTCAGATCCCACTCGCGAACCGGGGCGATAACCTTAAGCTCGGGGTCGAGGGCCTTGACGGCAGCCTCAAAACGAACCTGGTCGTTACCCTTGCCGGTGCAGCCGTGGGCGGCGTAGGTCGCGCCAAACTCGTGAGCGACCTCGACAAGCTTCTTGGCGAGCAGCGGGCGAGACAGCGCGGAGAGCAGCGGGTACTTGTTCTCGTACATGGAGTTTGCGGCGATGGCCTTAGTCAGGAACTCATCGGAGAACTCGTCGCGCAGGTCGAGCACCTGGCAATCGAGAACGCCCAGGTCAAGCGCCTTCTGCTTCTTGGCATCCAAGCCGGTCTCCTCCTGGCCCACGTTGCCGCAGACGCAAACGACATCGAGATTCTTCTCGTCCTGGAGCCACTTGACACATACGGATGTATCAAGACCACCGGAATATGCGAGAACGACTTTTTCCTTGCTCATGGCTGTTTCCTTTCGCCCTTGGTAGCTAGTTAGAACATCGGTCAGTTGCAAGTCATTTCGAGGTCAAAAAACCGTGCAATATCAGGTTAAATAGCAAAAAGCAGCACAGCATGCCCTAGAAACATGCGTTTATATCGTGCTAAAACCCAACGACCTCAAAATGACTCTGTTGGGGCATTTCACCCCATACGAACAGAGACGATTGTTATCGTCGTCGGGAAATTGCGCGCTGGCGTCGGATGGCATTATCTGCAGTGGTGATGATCTTTACGAACTGCATCTGCCTCTCCTTTCACCTATCGCCGGGCGCAATTCTAATATCGTAAACGGTACCTTTTCTTCGGTAAGCGGTTGTATTTCCGTCTCCGTTTTCGATGGTCGCTATATTACGCTAAAGTGCCCGCAGCACAAGCGACAAATTCAAATTTCTGAAAAGTTTTTTCATTACTTTGTGAAGCGTGGTGCAAATACGCTCCGTTCCTGCGACAATACGCTCAGTTACTGGTTGATGGTTATAACGTCTGAAACAATTTCGAAACGAAAGGCGCGCTTTTATGCAAACTTACGAATCGGACACCAATATCGGAAGCATTAAGATTCTCGCCGTCGACATGGACAAGACGCTGCTCACCGACAAGCGCGTGTTGCCGCAGGGTCTTGATGAGCGCCTGGACAAGCTCGCCGACGCAGGCATTGTATTCTGCCCCGCCAGCGGACGCCCCGCCCCCAAACTCGAGGAAATGTTCGAGAGCATTAAGAACCGCCTTGCTTTTTGTCCCGACAACGGAGCCTGCGTCATCTATCGCGGCAGCTATATCTATAAGAGCAACATCGATGTGGCGCTGTATCAGCAGGTGCTCGCCCGTGCCTCGGAGGACCCGCGTGCCGTTCCCGTCTTGTGCTGCTACGACGAGTTCTATGTGCTCGCCCGCGACCATCAGTACCACGACGAGATCAGCGTCTACTACAACACGATCAACTACGTCGACACCTTTGAGGGCCTTGATATCGAGTCCAATAAGATCTCGATCTTTTTCCCCGGCTACGACGCCGAGCCCGCGTTCCGCGAGACCTATAACCCCGCGTTCTCGGATCAGCTCTATGTCACCAATGCTGGCCGCGAGTGGATCGACTTTATGAACCTGGGCGTTGACAAGGGGTCGGGCGTCGCGCACCTGTGCGACCACCTGGGCATCGATATCGCCGACGCCGCCGCCGTGGGCGACACCTACAACGATATTCCCATGCTCGAGCGCGTCGGGCATAGCTTTATCGTGGACAATGCAGAGGAGCACATGAACGCGCACGCCAAGTGGCGTATTCCGAGCAACAACGACGGGGGCGTACTGACGCTCATCGACGCCATCTTGGCGGCTCGGTAGCCGTCCCATCGGGCCTGGCCGGGCGGCACGGGATAACTTTTCGCTCGGTCAGGTCCTGCGCAAGACGAAAGCCACATTAAGTGGCTTTCTTTGCGTGCGGAATCTACGCAAAGTTAACCCGTGCCGCCCGGCCAGGCCCTAGGCTTACTTTCCTGCCGCCAAGATGGCGTCTTGAGTGTCTAGATACTTAGCTGAAATGATTTGAGCAGAGGGGAGCTCCTTGTTGGAAGGGGCTCCCCTCTGTTTTGGTTACTGAGGGACAAATTAATCAGTAGTGTTTGTCCCAAATCTTAAGTATGTGGGGGCTTGCGTCTTGGGCGAGCTTGCCTTACCGAGCGCTTTCCTATTTGGCGTCGGCCCAGGTTATGCCGGTGCTGGCTTCGGCGATTAGGGGGACGCGGAGGTCTACTACGTGTTCCATGACGTCGCGGACCATGGTGGTTAGGCGCTCGACTTCGTTGACGGGGCACTCAAAGTCCAGTTCGTCGTGTACCTGCAGGATCATATGGGCGGCAAAGCCTTCTTCTTCCAGGCGGCGGCTTACGCGGGCCATGGCGATCTTGATGATGTCGGCGGCGGTGCCCTGCATGGGGTGGTTCATGGCCGTACGCTCGCCAAAGCCGCGGAGTTGCGGGTTTTTGGCCTTGAGCTCGGGAATATGGCGTCTGCGGCCATACATGGTCTCGGCGTAACCCGTCTGCTTGGCACGCGCCACCACGTTGTCGAGGAACGTGCGCACGCCCGGGTATGCCTCGTAGTAGCGGTCAATCATGTCGCGCGCCTCGGCCATCGAGATATGCAGCGACTGCGACAGACCGTAAGCCTGCTGACCATACACGATGCCGAAGTTCACGGCCTTGGCGCGGCTACGCAGGTCGGGCGTCACCTCGGACACCGGCACGCCAAATACGCGCGCGGCCGTCTCGGCATGGAAGTCCTCGCCCTCGTTAAAGGCGCGCACCAGATGCTCGTCGCCCGAAAGATGCGCGAGCAGGCGCAGCTCGATCTGTGAGTAGTCCACCGCCAAAAAGACGCTGCCCTCGCCTGCCGAGAACGCCGTCTTGACGGTACGTCCCAGCTCCGAGCGCGTCGGAATGTTTTGCAGATTGGGGTCGCTCGAAGACAAACGCCCCGTCGCGGTGATGGTCTGGTTGTACGTGGTGTGCACACGCCCGTCACCACGGCGCAGCGGGCCCAGCGTGTCCAGATAGGTCGACTTAATCTTGGACTTCTCACGCCAGTCCAAAATCAGGCGCACGATCTCGTGGTCGCGGGCAAGGTCGCTCAGCACCTTGGCGTTGGTCGAATAATAGCCGCGCTTGGTCTTTTTGAGGCCCTTGGTCGGAAGCCCCATAACATCAAACAGCACGTGCGAGAGCTGCATGGGGCTGCCGATGTTAAAGGTCTCGTCACCCGCCAGGTCACGAATGCTGCGCTCGACCTCAGTGATCTGGGTAGCAAGTCCCTCGGACAGACTGTGCAGGCGGTCGGGATCCACGAGCATGCCCGCGCGTTCCATCTTGGCAAGCACCGGAACGAGCGGCATCTCGATGCCATCGAACACGTTGGCGGCATTCTCGCGGACCATGCACTCGCGCAACGGCGCCACGAGCGCCAGCGTCAGGGCCGCCGTGCGAGCGGCGGGCGCAGGAGCGTCCTCGCCAGCACCCTCTGCGCCGCGCGCCGCAGGCAGCGCCATCTGCAGATACGTATCGGCCAGATACACCTCGTCAAACTCGGAGCGGTCGGAATCCAACAGGTAGGCGGCAACAACGGTATCGAAGATGCGCGTGGAATCAGCGGACAGCGGGTCCATGAGCTCGGGCTCGGAAGAATCGATGGGCGAAAGCTCATGCAGCAGCGCCTTCGTATCCGGACTCGCCACGCGGCCCTCCATAAACAGGCGTGCAAGCACACCGTGGATTACGCCGTGGACGAAGTTGAAGCCCTCAACCTCAGCCGCCGCACCGTTGTCGCCCTCCTCGAGCGTGAACAGGCCCTTGGACGTCGCCAACCACAGCGTGCGCGTCAGTCCAAAGAGCGCGCCCTCTTCTTTGTCGTCGTCCACCACGGCGGCGACCCACTCGCTGGCATCAATCGCGCGGGAGACCTCAGCCGCAACGGCACCAAGCGCGCCAGCATCGCCGGCGGCTGCGCGAACCATCGCAGGTATCTCAAACACACTGGAAGCAGCAGCCCCGCCCTCGCCGCCGATCAGCGCCAAGAAACGGTTCTGCATGGCGGTGATACCAAGCGTACCCAGCGCCGCGGAAACCTCATCGGCAGAAAACGCCGGGAAAGACGTCGCCTCAAAGTCGAGCTCAACAGGCGCATCGGTGCGGATGGTCGCCACCTTGCGGCTCAGCAGTGCGTCGTCGATGTGCGCGCGCAGGTTTTCGCCCATCTTGCCCTTGACCTCATCGGCGTGTGCGATAACCTCGTCCAGGCTGCCGTACTGCGCGATGAGCGCGCTCGCCTTTTTGGGGCCGATGCCCGGCACGCCGGGAATGTTATCGGACGTGTCGCCCTTCAGACCATAAAAGTCGGGCACGAGCGCCGGCGTGATGCCGTGATACAGATCGTCCACGCTCTCGGGCGTCATGATCGCCACGTCGGACAGGCCCTTACGAGTCGAGACCACGTTGACGTGCTCAGTCACGAGCTGATACATATCGCGATCACCGGTCACCAGCAGCATGTCGCAGCCGGCCTCCTCACCCAAGCGCGCCATGGTTCCCAGGATATCGTCGCCTTCCCAGCCCTCGGACTGCAGAATCGGCACATTGAGCGCACCGAGCAGCTCCTTGATCATCGGAAACTGCGCGTGCAGATCGGGGTCCATGGGTGGGCGCTGCGCCTTGTACTGCGGCAGCATCTCCATACGCACGCGCGGCTTGCCCTTGTCAAACGCCACAACGACTCCATCGGGGTTAAAGGCGTCGATCATCTTGAGAAACATATTCAAAAAGCCAAAGATCGCGTTGGTGGGGCGACCGTCCGGCGCGTTCATGGTGGGCGGCACGGCGTGGAAGGCGCGGTGCATGAGCGAGTTGCCGTCGATAACGGCAAAGGTACGGCGCTTGTCAGACATATTGAATACCTCGCTTTGGGCTGGGCACGGTTTGCTCACACCAGTTTACACGCTCCCCGCCCCACGGCCACCGCACATCAGGCTTCCCCGCCGCCGCGGGCCCGCGCGTGATACGATGGCTCACGGTACATCAACCAGCACGATCGATCCGAAAGGAGCCTGCGTCATGGAGCGTCCCTGCGCATGGAAAAAGTACACGCCACAGCAAATCGAGGAGCTCGAGGAGCTTTGCCGCGGCTATAAGCAGTTTTTGAGTGAGAACAAGACCGAGCGCTTGTGCGTCAAGACCGGTATCAAGATGGCCGAGGAGGCGGGCTACGTCAATCTGGAGACCGTGATCGCCGAGGGCCGCGCGCTCAAGGCCGGCGACAAGGTGTACGCCGCCAACCACGGCAAGGACCTCATGCTCGTCAACCTGGGCACCGCCCCGCTCGAGCAGGGCTTTAACATCCTGGGCGCTCACGTGGACTCGCCGCGCCTGGACCTCAAGCAGAACCCCGCCTTCGAGGCCGGCGACATGGCCTACCTCGACACGCACTACTATGGCGGCGTCAAGAGCTACCACTGGGTGGCCTCCCCGCTCGCACTCGTAGGCGTCATCTGCAAAAAGGACGGCACCACCGTCGACATCAACATCGGCGACAAGGCAGACGACCCGGTCTTTACCATCTCCGACTTGCTGATCCACCTCTCGAGCGAGCAGATGGCCAAGCCCGCCAAGGACGCCGTCGACGCCGAGATCCTCGACGTGATCGTGGGCGGCCGTCCCGTCAAGTTTGATGAGGACGACAAGGACGCCCCCAAGGAGCCCGTCAAGCAGATGTTCCTGGACATCCTCAAGGAGCAGTATGACGTCGAGGAGGAGGACTTCCTCTCCGCCGAGATCGAGGTCGTGCCCGCCGGCCCGGCCCGCGACATGGGCCTCGACCGCTCCATGATTTTGGGCTATGGCCACGACGACCGTGTCTGCGCCTATCCGTCCATGCTCGCCCAGATCGACGTCGCCAACGTGGAGCGCACGAGCATCACACTCATCGTCGACAAGGAGGAGATTGGCTCCGTAGGCGCCACCGGCATGACGAGCCGCTTCTTCGAGAACACCGTCGCCGAGATCATGACGCTCGCCGGCGAGGACAGCCCGCTGGCCCTGCGCCGCGCACTCGCCCACAGCCGCATGCTCTCCTCTGACGTGTCCGCCGGCTTCGACCCGGGCTACGCCGGCAAGTTCGAAACCAAGAACGCAGCCTTTATGGGTCGCGGCCTGTGCTTTAACAAGTACACGGGCAGCCGCGGCAAGGGCGGCTCTAACGACGCCGACGCCGAGTATGTGGCCCTCATCCGCGACATCATGGACGAGGCCGGCGTGGACTTCCAGACCTGCGAGCTCGGTCGCGTCAACGCGGGCGGCGGCGGCACCATCGCCTACATCATGGCCAAGTACGGCATGAACGTCATCGACTCCGGCGTTGCCGTCCTGTCCATGCATGCCCTGTGGGAGGTCGCCAACAAGGCCGACATCTACGAGGCCTACCGCGGCTACAAGGCCTTCCTCGAGCGCGCGTAACCAGCCCCTTCATCAGTTGCGGTGAAATACGGACTAAACTGGCCCATAAACGGCCAAAACAGACCGTATTCCACCGCAACTTCCTTTTTGGCAGAGGAGAGTCCATGCTGCAGGTCATCATTTCGCCCGCCAAGCAGATGCGCGCGGCCCAAGATGCTTTTGAAGTCCTGGGCATTCCACCTTTTGCGCACGAGACGGCTCGCCTCCACCGCGCACTGCTAGATATCGAACGAAATGAAGGCAGCGGCGGCCTGCAGGCGCTATGGAACGTGAGTGACAAACTGCTGGGGCCTTGCCTCAACACCCTGCATGAGTTCGGATCCATCCTGAAAAACGGCGATCTCGACAATCCCGAACTCGCCCGTCACCTCTCCCCTGCCGTCATGTCCTATCACGGCATTCAATACCAGAGCATGGCGCCCGAGGTGATGGATTCCGCGCAGCTCGCATGGTTGCAAGACCATCTGTGGATCCTCTCGGGCCTTTACGGATGCGTACGACCCTTTCATGCCGTTGAACCGTATCGGCTGGAGATGGGCGCAAAGCTTGCCGTCGACGATGCCCGAGACCTCTACGCGTTTTGGGGCGACAAGCTCGCACGGGCCATCGCTCCGGCGGGCTCCAACGCTACGATCGTCAACCTCGCCAGCGCGGAATACGCCAAAGCCGTCCTGCCCCGCCTCACCACCGATGTCACGGTCGTCACATGTCTCTTTGGCGAAGGCATCCGCAACGGCAAGCCCATCCAACGCTCGACCGCCAGCAAAAAGGCGCGCGGCTCCATGGTGCGCTGGATGGCAGAAAACAAGCTCGAGGATGTAAGCGGGCTCACCGCGTTCGACGTTGGTTATCGTCACTTTCCCGAACTTTCAAATAAAAACACTTTGGTCTTCCTGAACGAACGGGCCTTGTAGGACCACCGCTACTTTTGAATGTGCTGCCTAGGCACGGCGTCTATTCCGCCAAGCCGTCGGCTTTGGCAACTTCGTTTGTCGAGCCATCTTGGTAGGTAATCTTAACGTGCTCTACCTCGGACACCGCAACACCCGATGGGGGCTCCAAGCGCCATTCCGTCAGCGCGATATCCATAGTCGTAGGCACGTCGCCCTGATTCTTGAGCTTCACCGTCAGCGTTTTGAGCGCCGCATCATACGTCACGCGTTCGATTTCCTCACCAGGAATAGACCCACCGCTCAGCTGAAGCTGGACAAATCCATCGCGCGAATACCAATAGTCGCCCGGCGCGGCAACGGTATTGCCGCCCGTAACCTTCACTGTCATGATCGGCAGGGCATCGTCGGCCTCGAACTCCCATGCAGCGCCGCCGTGACCGCCAAACGTCCAGATACAAAAGGCAATCACCAGCACGGCAAGCACCGCAAAACCAATCGCGACAAGGCCATGGTGCGCACGGCTTTCCTCGGCCGATACATCCCATTGCGTCTCTCGATATAGATGCTTGTCTTCCATGTTCGCCTCCCCACAGGCACGCTCGTTAGGCCAATCGTACCCATTCGAGCTATACTTGAGCCCATTACATAAACGGGGAGCTTGCAGGACAAGACGGCAGGCTGAGACTGGGCGCGCCCGCCCTGACCCGCAAACCTGATATGGGTAATGCCAACGAAGGGAGCCGTGCCAATGAGCACACAGACCGAGCCCAAGCTCGTCACGCAAATCGACTTCGCCCGCGCCGGGCAGATCACGCCGCAGATGAAGGAAGTCGCCGAGCGCGAGCATCGCGACCCCGAGTACATCCGCGAGCGCGTGGCCGACGGCCGCATCGCCATTCCCGCCAACATCGTGCACATCAAAAAAGGCATGCGCGCCTTTGGTGTCGGCGAGGGCCTGTCTACTAAGGTCAACGTCAACCTGGGCATCTCGGGCGATAAAGCCGATGCCGCCGAGGAATGGAAGAAGGTCAAGATCGCCGAGGACTTTGGCGCCGACGCCATCATGGACCTTTCCAACTCGGGCAAGACGCGCCAGTTCCGCCAGCAGCTCATCGACGAGACGCCGCTCATGGTGGGCACCGTCCCCATGTACGACGCCATCGGCTACATGGAAAAGCCGCTGGTCAAGCTGACCAAGGACGACCTGTTCGAGGTCGTGCGCGCGCACGCCGAGGATGGCGTGGACTTTATGACCATCCACTGCGGCATCAACAAGTCGGTCACCAAGACCTTTAAGGAGACCGGCCGCCTGATGAACATCGTCAGTCGCGGCGGCTCGCTGCTGTTTGGCTGGATGGAGGTCACCGGCAACGAAAACCCCTTCTACGAGTACTTTGACGAGCTGCTCGAGATTTGCCACGAGTACGACGTGACGATTTCGCTCGGCGACTCCTGCCGCCCGGGCTGCCTCTACGACTCCAACGATGCCACCGAGACCGCTGAGATGATCGAGCTGGGCAAGCTGTGCAAGCGCGCTTGGGCCGCCGGCGTCCAGGTCATGGTCGAGGGCCCGGGTCACATGGCGCTCGACGAGATCGCCGCCAACATGAAACTGCAGAAGCGCCTGTGCCACAATGCCCCGTTCTATGTGCTCGGGCCGCTGGTGACCGATATCGGCGTGGGTTACGACCACATCACCGCTGCCATCGGCGGCGCCATCTCCGCCAGCTCCGGTGCCGACTTCCTGTGCTACGTGACGCCGGCCGAGCACCTGTGCCTGCCCAACGCCCAGGACGTGCTCGATGGCCTCATGGCCACCAAGATCGCCGCACACGCCGCCGATATCGCCAAAAAGGTGCCGCACGCCCGCGACATGGACGACAAGATGGGCCAGGCACGCCGCAAGCTCGACTGGGATGCCATGTGGAAGTGTGCGCTCGACCCGGTCACCGGCAAGAAACGCTACGAAGAATCCCCCGCCGCCACCGAGGGCACCTGCACCATGTGCGGCAAGATGTGCGCCGTCCGCACCGTTAACAAGGTGTTCGAAGGCACGACGATCGACCTCGGCATGGAGGACTAACTCGTCACCGGAGCCACAATCGGTAACATGGTGTTCGTCAATTGTTGACGTGTGAACATTTGCTTACATTTGCGTAAAGATTGCATCGCTCGCCCGGGTTCGTCATAGAGCCGGCCCGGGCATCTTTATAATGCTGGCTTAAAGACCCATTTGATTCCGACCGAACAAGGGAGCGAACATGGATCGCAGTAAGGTACCTGCCGTTCTATCCATCGCAGGATCCGATTCCAGCGGCGGCGCCGGCATTCAGGCCGACATCAAGACCATCACGGCGCACCGCCTGTATGCCGAGACGGCCATCACCGCCATCACCGCACAAAACACGCTCGGTGTCACCGCCGTGCAGAATATCTCCCCTGATATCGTCGCTGCGCAGATCGACGCCGTATTTGACGATATCCGCCCCAGCGCCGTCAAGATCGGCATGGTTTCCTCTGCCGAGATTATCGAGGTTATCGCCGACCGCCTGAGCGCCTGGAACGCGACAAACGTGGTCGTCGACCCCGTCATGGTAGCCACCTCGGGCGCACGGCTGATTGCCGAAGATGCCGCCGAGGCGCTCACCCGCCGCCTGTTCCCACTAGCAACCGTCATCACGCCCAATATTCCCGAGGCCATGGCCCTGCTTGACTACGAGGTCGACTCCGAGCGCACACAGCAAAATGCTGCCATGCTCCTCACCCGCCGCTTTGGTTGCGCATCCCTCGTTAAGGGTGGGCATCTTGTCAACGAGGCCAACGATGTATTGGCCGAACCCGCGCCACTCGATGACGAGGGCAACCATCTGGGCGATCCGCTCACCACGTGGTTCCGCCACAAGCGCATCGAGACCGACAACACACACGGCACCGGCTGCACGCTTTCGTCCGCCATCGCCTGCGCGCTGGCCCAGGGCATGGATCTTGCCGATGCCGTCAACGCCGGCAAGGCATACCTGACAGGCGCTCTGGCCGCCGGCCTGAACATGGGCAAAGGCTCCGGCCCCGTCAACCACATGTGGCAATATTAAGATTCGCAGCCCAAAACCGCCGCAAAGGGGACAGGCACCTTTGCGGTGGCTCCCACAAACATCTCGATCTGTAACAGTAACTCGGCAAAATCGACCCTAGATGTTACAGATCAAGACAAACAATCGATATCGACCTAAATAATCTTAATCTGTAACATCTAGCCCGTTTTCGGCCTTGGAACTGTTACAGATCAAGACAAACAAACGAAACAAGCCCCCGCAAGGGGAACTCTGTGGTGGTTTGGGGCCGTGCTACTCACCGAGCATCTCTTTGAGCTTGGCTGCCACGGCATGTCCCAAGCTCTCGTGGCTTTCGGGCATCATATGCAGATAGTCGATATCGCCCGGCTCGGCAAACTCGGCGGCATTCAAAAAGTCGCAGCCAAACTGCTCGGCCACGTGCGCATAGTACTCGCCAAAATGTTCAGATGCCTCGACGGAACGCTCGTCAAAATCGGTCATATATACATCGGCGATCTGCGGCTTGATCTTGATAGGAGCCATCAGCAGGATGCGCGGGCAAGGCGCAGCGTCGGTCCACGGAAACGCGCGGACGGCGCGAATCAGCGCCATGGCGCCACGGGCGATATCGGAAGCTGTCACGTTAAAGACCGTCTTACAGTCGTTGGTGCCCAGCATGATCACAATGGCGTCCAGCGGCTTATGAGCCTCGAGCAGCATCGGAAGCGCGCGAATGCCGTTGAGGTTAGTGTCCAGATGGCACATGTCGTCGCGTACCGTCGTGCGGCCGTTGAGGCCTTCTTCAATTACATGCCAGCCCTCGCCTAAGTCACGTTGGACCACGCCACACCAGCGCACATCCTGCGCATAGCGCACCGCGGTACCGTCGCGCATGCCCGTCGGATCGTAACCATAGGTGTTGCTGTCACCAAAGCACAGAACGTTTTTCATCGTAAGCTCCCCACTCAATAAAAAGCCGACAGGAGCAGCCTCTCCCGTCGGCTCGGTATATCGCATCACGAGCACCGTTTACAGGTACTTGCGCCAGTCGTCGTCATCCTCGTCATCCTCGGCAGCGGCCTGAGCCTGCTCGGCGGCACGGGCGGCTGCGGCGCGGGCGGCAACCTGAGCATAGGACTCCTCGTTTCGCTCGGGGAAGTTTGCCAGCACGTGCTCGAATTTGGCGAAGTCCTCGTCCCAGCGCGTAGAGGGCACGGCAAAGAAGACCTGCTTGACCTTGAAGTCGCCCGATGCGAGCTCCTTGCGGAAGAGCTCGGCCACGGCCTCGGCATCAAAGCCGTTGTTGTCGCAGCCCCATGCGCCCAGCACGAGCTTCTCGCGACCCAACTCGTCGCAGATGGCGAGCACAAAGCGAATGCGGTCGCGCAGGGCATCCAGCAGAGCATCGTCGCTCACGCGATACTCCTGGCGGGCGCGCTTAACGTTGGGCGCGGCGGCCACGATCACGTCGGCGTATGCATGCACGTGGTTGCGGTCGAAGCGCACCGCAGGCACCACTAGGGCACGGTTACGATAGAGCTCGCAGTTGATGTTGCGGCGACGGTTCTCGCCGTACCACTTACGCTGCCTATCGAGAACGTTGTACAGATACGAATCGGCGCACAGCGTGGCCTCCTGGCCCAGATAACCCTGAATATATCCACCGCCCGGATTGGTAAACGAGGCAAAGGCGAGCACGGCCATGTCGCAGAACTGCGCATAGCCGCGACCGTTATCGAGGATTGCCTGCGTGGCGGAGGCATCAAGCACAGTGACCTCGGGCAGGACCGGAGCGGGCTCCTCAGCAGGCGCGGACTCAGCTTCGGCGATTTCCTCGGCAGGCTCCTCGACGGGCTCGGGCGCCGCCTCGGTCTCGGGCGCCGCCTCGACCTCGGCAGTCTCCGCGTTCTCGACGTCCTCGGCGACCTGCTCTTCGGGGGCCACAGCACTCTGAACCTTGGCCTTCATCGCCGCGACAAAGCCGGCAGGCATACCGTCAAACTCGCGAACACCGGCAAGCGAACGCTCGATATCCTTGGCGCACGCTTCGGACACAGTTGCCACGTGACGCTCGGCGGCCTTGGCACGGGCCTCGCGCTTGGGATTGGGCTGACCCGCTCGGTTGGACCTGCGGTTACGGTTCCTGTTGTCGACGTCTGCCATACGTGGCCACCTTTCCTGTCGCTGCCGCTATCGGCTTTTCCCATCCATGATACCCCGCCGCGCACAAAAAAGACGGCCCCGAAGGACCGCCTTTCGCATCGTTTTACCGTGTCCAGCAGGAAGCATCGCAATGCCGCGCTTTAATCGCGACGGCCGAGGATGTTCAGAATGCGCAGGAACACGTTGATGATGTCCACGAACAGGTTGGATGCCATGAGCACGGCGTTGGGCAGCGTGGGCGGCACCGTCGTTGCCACATAGGTGTCGTAGCCGATGAAGCCGGCGAACACCACGATCACGATCAGGTCGGTGATGGTCTGCGAGACGCCCATGAACATCAGCACGATCTCAACCAGAATAGTGGCGAGCAGAACGCCAAAGCCGATGCCATATACGCGCTGGAAAAACTTGGGGAACGTCACGCCCAGCGCACCAAAGACAAAGGTGATGGCGGCCGTGGCGATAAAGGCGGTGTTAATGGTAGGCAGGTCGTAGTTGGCAAGACCAAACGACGCCGTCAGGCCAAAGGTACTCGCAAAGATTACGTAGCCCACAAGGGACAGACCCACGGACTGCTTGCCCGCAGCAGCCGACATCATGACCATGCCGACGATGGTTAAAATAAACGAGCCAAAGACCAGTGGCAGGGCGGCGCCGCTCATCATCATGCGCGCAAACGACATGGTGCTCGTAAAGTAGGCGCCGGCACCCATGGCGCAAAAGCCCAAGAAGATCAGGGCAGATATGGCGAGATTGTACGCGCGCGGCGACATCTCCTTGGCGCGACTTGCGCCGGTCTCGACGGGGCCGTTCTGATAGCCCTGGATATCGTTCATACTTCGTCCTTTCAAAAAGCGCCACAACAGCGCCGTAGGTGACAAGATTCCTGCCATTGTACCCGAATGCCGCGCGCTCTTACCTGCGGCGCTCGCCCTCGAGCGTACGATCAAAAGCCCAGACCCACCAACGCATCACGTGCGCCTGCGAGCCGTCCGCCCGCTCACGCGTTTGGTCCTCTAGATACAACTCGGTCGCATGTCCGCCAAAACGTACCTTATAGGTTGCCGTACGAATGCCGTGAACCGTCAGGCCAAAACCGGTGGACGAGACAATCTCGTCAATCGTAAAGCAGCGACCGTCAACCCAGCAGACGGTAACCGGCACAACCTGTCCGCCCGCGAGAATGCGAGCCACGACGTCCACATACTGCTTGTGCACGCGCCGAGTTTTGCCGTCTGTCTGTCGATATTCCATGGCCCTATTATCGAACGCATGTTTGCATGTTGTAAAGCGAACAGACTGTGGTTTTGGAGTGTCGGAGCGAACGCACGCGTCCGTATGGCGTGTTAGCAAAAAGAACGACCACGGTCAACAGGGCTAATATTCAATGTTAGTACCAAAAAATTCACTTCTCCCATCAGAACTCCGTAAAGAAACCCGCAGGAGGTGATACGATTTATCATGTTTTTGTAACGAGTCTGCAAATATCGAGAAAGCCCATATATGGACGTAACGTTCTCAACCTTCCTCGGCCAGCTTGTGTCGAACCCAGTCCTTGCCGTCACCGTGATCCTCGCGCTCGGCGCCATCTTCGTCAACGGATGGACCGACGCGCCCAACGCCATCGCGACCTGCGTCACCACGCGCTGCATGCCCGCCCGCGCCGCCATCCTCATGAGCGCCGCATTCAACTTCTTGGGCGTGCTCATCATGACGCACTTTAACGCGAGCGTCGCCAACACCATCTCACATATCGTCGACTTTGGCGGAAACAGCACCATGGCACTCGCGTGCCTCTGCGCGGCGCTCTTCTCCATCGTCGTCTACGGCGCCACAGCGTCGCGTTTTGGCATCCCCACCTCGCAAAGCCACAGCCTTATCGCCGGCCTGACCGGTGCTGCCATCGCCCTCGGCGGCGCGAACAGCGTCAACGTCCACGAGTGGATGAAGGTCATCTACGGCCTGGCGCTCTCCATCGGTCTGGGCTTTGTCATGGGCTGGATCCTGTGCAAACTCGTCTCGATTCTTTTCGCCGCCGCCAACAGGCGACGTGCCAATGTCTTCTTTAAATACGCTCAGATCGCGAGTGCTGCGGCCATGAGCTTTATGCACGGCGCGCAGGATGGACAGAAGTTCATCGGCGTGCTCTTTTTAGGTGTCGCCTTCGCCAACGGCCAGACTAGCGTCGGCGACGCCGGCATCCCCATCTGGATCATGCTGCTGTGCTCGGCCACCATGGGCATCGGCACCAGTGTGGGCGGCGAGCGCATCATCAAGTCCGTCGGCCAGAGCATGGTCAAGCTCGAAAAGTACCAGGGCTTCTCCGCCGACCTCGCGGGCGCCGCAAACCTGCTGCTTGCCACCCTTACCGGCATCCCCGTGTCCTCCACCCACATCAAGACCTGCGCCATCATGGGCGTCGGTGCCGTCAAGCGCCTTTCGGCTATCAACTTCGGCGTGGTCAAGGACATGATGTTCACCTGGTTCTTCACCTTCCCCGCCTGCGGACTCATCAGCTTTGTCATGGCCAAGCTGTTCATGATGTTCCTCTAGCCACACCGAGCGTCCATCCGGACCGCAAAACTTCGCCCACCCGTCTTCGCCTCGAAAGGACCCACTCATGGCAAAGAAACCCGATTCGTTCTACTTTGACAACTACGTCGCCTGCGCCGACCTTGCCGTCCAGGCCGCCGAGCTGCTCACCAAGATTTTTGAGAACTTTGACCCCGCGCAGATCCACGACATGCTCGAGGAGATGCACGCGATTGAGCATGCGGCAGACAAGAAGCACCATGAGCTCGAAGACGCCTTGCTCACCGCCTTTATCACCCCGCTCGAACGCGAGGATCTGGATCTGATGAGCTGCTCACTCGACACCGTGCTCGACCGCATCGAGGGCGTCGTGCAGCGCGTCTACTTCACCAACATTCAGAGCATCCATCCCGACGCCATCGTCATCGCCCACAAGGTAACCGATGCCTGCCGCGCCATGAAGGACCTTATGGTCGAGCTTCCCAACTACCGCAAGTCCAAAACGCTGCGCGAGCTCGTCATCCAGATCAACACCATCGAGTCCGAGGCAGACGAACTCTACATCAACGCCATGCGTAACCTGCACGTTAACGGCAAGGACCCGCTCGAGGTCATCGCTTGGCGTGACGTGTACGCCTTTCTGGAGTACTGCGCCGACTGCTGCGAGAATGTGGCCGATGTCGTGGATTCGATCGTCATGAAGAACAGTTAATTGGGGGTACGTGTCCCGGCGGCGAAGGGCCGGCCACGGTTTGCTTTCTCACTCCGGCTGCTTTGCAGAGTCGTTCGAAAGTAAACCGTGGCCGGCCCTTCGCCTTACGTACCACCATTGGGAACTTTGGCTGATAGTTGTAGCGCGATGGGGGTTTGGCTGAAGGGACCTTTGGTACCCGTTCGGACACTTTGGCCCTTGATGAGCGTTTGGCTGATTGCTGCTTTGGGTACTGTTTGGGTTACTTTGGGTTTGTTTGATTTTTAATTGTTGGAGGGCTTGTATGTCTTATTTGGATCTGGCTCGGTCTCGGTATTCTTGTCGCGAGTTTGAGAATCGTTCTGTTGAGCAAACTGTTGTGGATGCCATTGTTGAGGCTGGGCGTATTGCTCCTTCTGCTTGTAATAATCATCCAGCCCGTGTGATGGTGCTGGATACGCCTGAGCTGTTGGAGAAGGCTGCTGCTTGTCAGCCTCGGTTTGCTCGTGATGGGTCCATCTTTGGGGCTCCGCTTGTCTTCCTTATTTGCAGCGTTACCGGCGACGCTTGGGTTCGCCCCTATGACCAGATGAACTCGAGTGCCATCGACACCTCGATTGTTTGCGATCAGATGATGATGGAGGCCGAGGAGCAAGGTCTGGGAACGTGCTGGGTATGCCATTTTAAGCCCGAGCTAGCCCGCGAGCAGTTCAACCTGCCCGAGGGCGTCTATCCCTATCACATGCTCGTCTGTGGCTATCCCGCCGACCACATCGCCGATCCCGAGCATCGCGAGGCCCGCACCATTCCCCTCTCCAACTTCCTCCTCAAGTAGATTTTTGGGACATGCCTTAAAACCTACCCTTGACCGCTCACCCGTTCGCCGAGTTCTGCGCCACTATGTGCAGGGCTCGGTTTTTTATGTTACGCACCCCGGCACAGTCATAAAAAAGGACCCGCAAGCTGCGGGTCCTTTCTAGGCACTAAATTGTAGGCCGAATGCTAGTCCAGGTCGTCGGCGGCAAAGTTGTCGATCGGGGCGAAGGGATCGGCCACGGGGACAACCGGATCGGCGACGGGCAGCGGCTCGGCGGCGGGAACGGTCACCGCGGGAGAAGCGGCAGAACCGACCGGCGTGGAGGCCATGAGGTCGGCCGGGAAGGAGTTCTGGGCCTCGTCCATAAAGTGCTGGATGAGCTTGAGGTACTCGGCCTTGAACTCCTCGCGGGAAGCCTTCAGACGGTCGATTTCCTCGAGCTCGGCCTGCTTCTCGGTCAGAGCCTGGCGGATAACCTCGCGGGCCTTGGCGTCAGCCTCGTTGCGGATACGCTCAGCGTTCTCGTTGGCATCGTTGACGATGGTCTCAGCGGTCTGCTGGGCAGCGATCAGGGCAGCGGAAATCTGGCGCTCCTGAGCGGAGAAGTCAGGGGCGGGAGCAGCCACAGGGGCGGCAGGAACGGCCTGGGCGGTGGCATCCTGAGCCTGGGCAAGCTGAGCCTGTGCATCGGCAAGCTGCTGCTCGGTAGCAGTCAGACGACCCTTAAGGTCGACGATCTTAGCGAGCATAGCGTCAACCTCAGAGGACAGCGTCTCCAAGAAGACGTCGACCTCGGCAGGATCGTAGCCACGCTTGGCCTCAGAGAAAGTCTGAGCCTGGATGTCTGCAGGGGTAATAGCCATAACAAGTCTCCTTTTTCATCGCCTCGGCGCTACACGCCCGACGTAAGTTACAAAGTCAGTTCTATACGAGTATACCTATAAGAAGCTGCAGAACCAGCCTCTGCACCAACTGCAACGCAATAATCGCAACGACCGGCGAAAAATCGATACCGCCCATCGGCGGAATGAAACGACGGAACAGGTTGAGCCACGGACCGCACACGCTATCGAGCACCGCAGCAATATCCTGAAGTAAACCACCCTGCTTCATGGGAATCCACGTCATAAAGCAGTAGACGACAATGAGCGTGGAATAGAAGTTGAACAGCGTGTTGACCAGCTGGACGATAGTGTAGATGTTGATGGGAATCTCCTCGTCTTGTCTTTACTTAAGGTAGCCGTCGGCACGAAGCTTCTTGAGATCGGAATCTTTGACCTCGCAACCGGCGGGCAGCACCATGAACACGCGGTCGCCTACCTCCTTGACCGTGGCGCCCAGACCGCAGGCAAAGCCGTAAGAGAAGTCCAAGACGCGCTTGGCAACTTCGGTGCGTACGCCCACAAAAATCAGTGCGACAGGCTGCTTGGTGCGAACGCGGCGCACCACGGTCTCCACGTCGTCATAGCTCTCGGGGCGCAGGACATAGGCCGGCAGTTGCGGCGTGGCGTTGATGATATTGCTCGCATAGGCCGAGGCATCGCTCGGTGCAGGCGCGGGTGCAGCGGCGGCACGGGCGCGGGTGTTCTCGGCGTAGCTCGACGGCGTGTCATAGGCACCAGGACGATAACCGCTCGCAACACTGTCCTGCGAGCGCGAAGGCGGGTTATACGTCGTGGCATGGCGGGAGTCATCGCCGACCAGCTGACCGGAGCGCGTATACACGGCAACCGACTCAGCTTCACCACGGCGCGTCTGACCAAGCAGGCCGTTGCTCGGCTCGTCTTGGGTGTAGAAGCCCTCGCCCGAAGCACCGCTGTAGCCGTTGCCCTGATAACCATCGTCATAGCCGTCATCGTAGCCGTAGTCGTCGTCCTGGCCATAACCCTGGTCGTAACCCTGCTGGCCGCCCAGGTGCATCTTATTTTTAATCTCGTCAAGGAAGCCCATGGTTGTGTCCTCTCGCGGTTTAGTGCAGGCGCCCCGATAATCAGTGCGCACTTCAGAGCCTTATTTTACTGCAAACTCCGGGCTAAATACTACCCTGCCCAGGCGAACGAGCGTAGAGCCCTCCTCAAGGGCAGGCTCAAAGTCCTCGCTCATGCCGCAGGAAAGCTCAGGCAAGTTCAAATCGGGATGCGCCGCCTCCAGCTCATCCCTCAGCTCACGAAGCCCCGCAAAGGTGCGGCGTGCCACATCCTTATTCCCCCGGGGCGCCATAGTCATAAGCCCCTGTACGCAAATTCCCTCAAGTTCCGCAAGCTCACCCGCGGCGGCGCGAATCTCATCGGGCGAAAAGCCTCCCTTCGACTCCTCACCACTCACATTGACCTCGATGAGCACACGCTGGGGACCGGCGAGCTCGCCTGCCTCAATCTTGCGGACAGCACGGCTCGAGATCGCCTGTGCCAGATGCAGCGAACCCACCGAGTGAATCAGCTCGGCTGAGCCCAGCACCGCATTGATCTTATTGGTCTGCAGGTTGCCGATCATATCGAAGCGCACCTCGGGCAGCTCCGGATGCTCCGCCAGACCCGTGAGCTTGCGAACCAGCTCCTGCGGGCGGTTCTCGGCAAAATGGCGATACCCCGCCTGGATGGCGGCAACGGTCTCATCGACACCAACGGTCTTGGACACGGCAATGAGGCGCGCGGCGTCGTGGGGGCGGCCCGCGCGATCGAGCGCCGCATAAAAACGTTCCAGAATCTGCTCGCGGCGAGCGCGCATCAAGTCCAAATAGTTATCCATTGCTAATCGCCTCCGCTGACAGCCAAACAAGTAGTCCCATGCTAACGCAAGAGCGCGGTCCCGCATGTGCAAGGCCGCGCTCACTTAGGTATTTACAATCTTTCGACGAACGGGGTCACTTACTCCTCGTCGTCCTCGCCATCGTCCTCGTCCTCAAGATGATCGAGCAGGTAGCGAAGACCCTCGCTGACCTCGTGGGCGGGCACCTTGGCAACGTAACGCGTGTCGACGGCGGGCCTCATGATAACACCCTCGCCCGAAGGCACGCGCATGCTCTCGAGCTCATCCTCGTCCACACGGGCGATATCGCCGGCGTTCATACGCTGACCAGTCAACAGGAAGGTCAGACGGCAAGCGGCATCGATGGAAATGGAAGCGATGCGATCGAGGTAGCGCGAAACCATGATGGCGCGGCGCAGGTCGTCATAGTTGCTGTCGTCGTCCATAAAGTCGCCCGTATCCATACGGTTAAAGGTGCGGAAGAACTTCTCGTAGGCGGCGTGCACCGGCTCGTCCTCGACGGCCAGGTTGCAAATGATGGACATGTCGTTGGTGACGAGCGCAGAAAGCGACGAGCCTAGCACCTGGTAGACGGCCTCAGCCTCGGCCTCAACCGTGCCGACAAGCTCCTTGGGCAGCGAGATGTCGGCCTTGATCATATGACGCGTGGCACGGCAGATCTGACGGACCTTATCGGTCATGCGCTGCAGGTTAAAGTCGACGTAGATGATCGTCTGAAGCAGGCGGAAGTCGGAGGCGACCGGTGACTGCGTGGCGATCAGGTTGTAGCAGACGGCCTCCAGGTTGGCGCAGCGCGCGTCAATCGAAAGCGTGCGCTTCTTGGTCTTGGTGGCGAGCTTGCGGTCGTCGGTCACATAGGCCTTCACGGCATCGTGGAGGGCCAGATCGACGGCCTCATAGATGCTCAGCATCTCGTGACGGGCCTCGACGAGCTGACGGGAAAACAGTTTGCGCATGGTTCACTCCAATCAGTTGGGTGCGGTCATGCCGCCCGCACAGTGAATACGCACCGGACTAGGTCCGATCGGCTTGGGACTAGTCGCACCGATCAGCCAAAGCGGCCGGTGATATAGTCTTCCGTCCGCGAGTCCACCGGGCTGGTGAAGATCGCGTCGGTTTGACCATACTCGATGAGCGTGGCGGGCTCGCCGGCAACTTCCTGCAAGAAGAATGCGGTGTAGTCGCTGATACGAGCTGCCTGCTGCATTGAATGCGTGACGATGATGATCGTCATCTCGGGCGCCAGCTCGGCCATCAGATCCTCGACCTTAGAGACGGACGTGGGGTCGATGGCGGAGCAGGGCTCGTCCATCAGGAGAACATCGGGTTGCACCGCAAGCACGCGCGCGATGCACAGACGCTGCTGCTGACCGCCCGAGAGCGCCAAACCATCCTTGTTGAGCTGATTGGATACCTCTTTCCAGAGGTTGGCGCGCTTGAGCGATTCTTCCACGATGTCATCGAGGTCGCTTTTGCTAGTCACACCCTGTAGACGAGGGCCAAAGGCGACATTCTCGTAGATGGATTTGGGAAACGGGTTGGGCTGCTGAAAGATCATGCCCACGCGACGACGGAGGTCGACCGGGTCGACGCCCTCGGCATAGATATCATTGCCGTCGAGCGTCATGGTGCCCTCGACGCGCGTACCCTCGATCAGATCATTCATGCGGTTGATGCAGCGCAAAAACGTCGACTTGCCGCAGCCCGAAGGGCCAATGAAGGCGGTGATGGCGTTTTTGGCGATGTTGAGGTCAAGCCCCGTCAGCGCATGAAAGTCACCGTACCAAAAGTTGAAATCCTTGGCCGTAATGGCCGCTTGCTCCAGCGTGGGAGCGGACTGATAAACGGACATGGGACTCCTTAACTAGCGACGCTTGCGCGACAGGAAGCGCGCAAACAGGTTGAAGGCCAGAATGATCACCATCAGCAAGAGCGCGGTGCCGTAGGCTGCGTTCATGTTGATGCCGTCGTTGGCAAGCAGGTACAGGTGAACCGTCATGGGGCGGCCGGAATCGAGCGGCGAAATAGGCAGATTGATGGCTTGGCCCATGGTGTAGAGCACCACCGCGGTCTCGCCAATGGCGCGGCCGATGGCGAGGACGATGCCCGTGGCAATACGGCCAAAGGCAGAAGGAAGCACAATCTTGGAGACAACCTGCCACTTGGTGGCGCCCAGGCCGTACGCGCCCCAACGGATATAGCGCGGGACGGCGCGAATGGCCTCTTCGGTGGTGCGCATGACAATGGGAAGCATCAAGAGCGCGAGCGCCAGAGCGGCCGAGACCATCGAAAGGCCCAGGCCCATGGCCTCGACAAACAAGGCGTAGCCAAACAGGCCCATAACGATGGAGGGCACCGAGGCCAAAGCGTCAGCAGCGTAGCGAATGAGCTCGACGACCTTGCCCTGCTTGGCGTACTCGGCCAGATAGACGGCTGCCAGCACAGCAATCGGCGTGCAGATAAGCATGGCGAGCGCCGTCACATAGACGGTCGAGACGATCGTGGGCCAAATTCCGCCCTCGGCGTTGACGCCCTGGGGCCAACCGAAGATAAAGTCGAGCGAGATATGCGGCAGGCCGTTAATGACCACATAGGCAATGATAGCGACAAGCACCAGCGTGGTGATGTATGCCGCGGCACGGAACACGCCAAGCATGATCTTGTTGGACAGGTCCTTGTTGATGCGGCCCTTCTTGCCATGGGAAAGGGCACGCTTGATGCGCTCGCGCGACGAGGTCGTATCGACCGTCGTGTCAACGGAATCGGACATAGCCTACCCCCTCTTCTTCTTGGAAATCAGACGGACGACGCCCACCAGCGTGGCGGAGATGATAAACAGGACCACGCCCATGCCGAACAGCGCCGAGCGGTGCAGACCCGAGGAATAGCTCATGTCGAGCGCGATCTGGCTCGTGAGCGTCGAGATGGGGCTCGCAATGCTGTCGGGAATAACCGGGGCGTTACCCACGACCATGAGCACGGCCATGGTCTCGCCGATGGCACGGCCCATACCCAGCACGATGGCATCCACGATACCCAGCTTGGCGGCAGGTAGCACGACCTTATAGATGGTCTGCCACTTAGTAGCACCCATGGCATACGATGCCTCGCGAATACCCATGGGAATGGAATTGAGGGCATCGATGGTGAGCGTGGTGATGGTAGGGACGATCATGATGGCAAGCACGAACCACGCCGTCAGCGCACCAAAACCAAGACCACCGGTCAGTTGCGCGATAAACGGACGGATGATGATCATGCCAAAGAAGCCATAGATGATAGAAGGGATGCCGGCCAACAGGTCAACGGCAGGGCTGATGAGCTTGCGCACGCGCTTGCTGGCGATCTCGACCAGATACACGGCCGTGCCCACGCCTAGGGGCACACCCATGGCGAGCGCACCGACGGTCACCAGACCCGAGCCGGCAAGCAGCGACACGATGCCGTAGTGGCCCTCAGAGGGCGCCCACGTAAAGCTAAAGAAGTCCGCCAGACCGATGTCGGTAAAGACGGGCAGCGCCGAGTACGTGGTAAAGACAAAAATCAGGATGACGGTAACAACCGCCAAGAACGCGCAGGCAAAGAAAATCCACTGCAGCGCCTTCTCCTTGATATAGGTGCTGCGCGATACGAGCGCCAGCTCGCGCTTCTTGGGCGCCTGAGCATTCTGCTCAGTCTGGGAGTTTTCCTGTGCTTCCATGCTACTCACTCCCCTTCTCGTCGTTGGTGACGGGAATAAAGCCCGCCTCGCGAATCTGCTTGTCCATCTTTTCGGACGTCACGTAGTCGATGTAATCCTGCGCCTGCTGCGAAGGCGCACCCTTCACAAAGAAGTAAAGGTCGCGCGAGATGGGATAGCCGCCACTCGCAACCGTCTTCTCGGACGCCTCAACATGATTGACCGAGACGGCCTTGACCGAGGTCTTGGCGTTGAGGCTATCGACGAAGCCCAGCGAAATGTAGCCGATAGCCCCGCGCGAACGAGATACCACGTCGCGCACCTGGCCCGTGCCCGAAAGAACGGCGGAGCGGCGATCGAACGGGGTGCCGTCCATCACGATGGTGCGGAAGGCTTCACGCGTGCCAGACGCCTCATCTCGGTTGATAACCTGAATCCTCAGGTCCTCGCCACCGACTTCTTTCCAGTTGGTGATCTTGCCGGCATAGATATCGCGGAGCTGCTCGGTCGAGAGGTTATCGACGGGGTTGTCTTCGTTCACGATGACCGCGATACCGTCGTGGGCAATGACGATGGGAGTCAGGCCCAGATCCTGCTCGTCGGCATTGAGTCCACGGGAGGAGCTGGCGATATCGGCCGTGCCAGCGCTGACGGCTTCGATGCCAGCGGAAGAGCCCAAACCGGAAACGAGCACGTCGATGCCGGTCTCCTCCTTAAAGCCCTCTGCCGCAATTTCGGCGATAGGAAGGCAGGTCGTGGAGCCGGCCACGGTAATGGAAGAGGTAGAAGATCCCGAAGAACAGGCGCACAGCGTAAGCGTAAGCACAGCGGCGCTCAGGACCGATACGATCTTTCTCATAGCATCACGCCGATCGCAGCATGGCGCCCACAGGTGCCGTCCTCGTTACGGTAGGAATAAAAGCGGTCGTTCTGACGCACAGTCGAAAGCTGGGTATCCACGATATTATCCGCGTCCACACCGGCATCTACCAGCGCCTCACAAATGGCAGCGGAAAGATCGAGCATGCGAGAGGCACTCGCATCGATGCAAGAGAACTCGACGGCAAAGCGATCCATGAGTTCCTGGGATACCTCATATTCGTCAGCCAAGATATGGGGGCCGATATAGGCGGAAACGTCGCTCGCATCGCAGCCGGCAGCATCGCAAAGCGCCTGGCACGCCTTGGCAGAAATACGTGCAATCGTGCCCTTCCAACCGGAGTGCACCACGGCAAATCCGCCAGGGGCCACCAGCACCACGGGAACGCAGTCGGCAAAGCAGAGCAGCACGGGCACGTCATGGGCCGTACAGACGATGGCATCGCAGCCCTCGGCAATCTGCTCGCGAACAGCCTCAAGATCGTCGGCGCCGTTCGAAGTCACCGTAACGATATGGTCACCATGTACCTGATTGGGCACGAGCAGATTATGCTCGCACTCAGTGGCGCCCATAGCTTCGAGCGCTCGACGACGATTTTCTTGAACAGCAAAGGGGTCATCGCCTACATGCGAGCCCAGGTTGAGCGAGGAGTACGCATCTTCAGAAACGCCACCGGTGCGCTCGGTAAAGGCAAAGCGGACATCGGATGTCGCGCCCTCCACCAACGTAACTCCATCATGGTCGACACGCGAAACGTTGTCCGCACGTGCTGCCATACTAAAGCCTCCTAATAACACAAGTACCGCGGCGTCGCCGCGCAGTCCGCGTTTATACGGCTGTCATACTTCCTTAAAAGGATACCCGCAGCGGTAGGGACCAAACGTAAAGGGAACGTAAGGAGATTGGAGGCTTTCGTTTACAAACGAGAAACAAAACGGGGTGCATCCAAATGGACACACCCCGTGCAGGTCGTTGAGAAAAACGAACTAGAAGCTACCGCGCTTCAGGAAGTCGGGAAGCTCGAACTGGTCGTTGCCAAAGTTGGGCAGCTCGGTACCACCGACGTTGCGGGTCGGAGCGGCCTGAGCCGGGCTGGCAGCCGGAGCGGTGCGCTGCGGCTCAGCGGAGGCAGCGGCCTTGCTCTGAGACTGCTGAGCAGCAAAGAGCTCATCCTGACGGTTGACGTTGGAGTCGGAGAAGCCCGTAGCGATGACGGTGATACGCACCTGATCGCCCAGGGACTCGTCGACAACGGTACCGAAGATGATGTTGGCCTCGGGGTCGACGGCGTTGGCGACAACGTCGGCGGCGTCGCTGATCTCCTGGATGCCCAGGTCCTTGGAACCGGCGATGGAGAGCAGCACGCGCGTGGCACCATCGATGGAGCTCTCGAGCAGCGGGCTGGAGATGGCCTGCTGGGCAGCGTCGACGGCACGAGTATCCCCAGAAGAGGTACCGATACCCATCATGGCGGTACCGGCCTGCTTCATGATGGTCTTAACATCGGCGAAGTCCAGGTTGATGATACCGGGGACGGTGATGAGGTCGGTGATGCCCTGGGTGCCCTGGGAAAGGACGCCATCGGCAATCGCGAAGGCCTCGAGCATGGTGGTCTTCTTCTCGGCGATGTCGAGCAGCTTATCGTTAGGAATGACGATCATGGTGTCGACGCAATCGGAGAGGGTCTTGATGCCCTCCTCAGCGCTCTTCTTACGCTTGCGGCCCTCGAAGGTGAAGGGCTTGGTCACGACGGCGACGGTCAGTGCGCCGACCTCGTTCATCGCGATATCGGCAACGATGGGAGCAGCGCCGGTACCGGTGCCGCCGCCCTCGCCGCAGGTGATAAACACCATGTCGGCGCCAGCGAGCGCCTCGGCGATGTCGTCGCGGGACTCATCGGCAGCCTTGCGGCCAACCTCGGGATTGGCGCCGGCGCCCAGACCGCGGGTAAGGTCGGTGCCGATGTGCACCTTGATATCGGCATCAGAGATCGCGAGTGCCTGAGCATCGGTGTTGATGGCAACAAACTCGACGCCGCGGATGCCCTCTTCGATCATTCGATTGACCGCGTTGGTACCGCCGCCGCCGACGCCGACCACCTTAATGACGGCAAGGTAGTTGTTGATCTCTGTCTCGTGCATGTCGGTCCTCCGAACAAAGGTTATAGCCATAGCATGGGTCGACCCCTGCGCACATTAACCTTCAGGTTGAAAGTAAATGCAAAGGTAAACCGTATTATGTTTGCACATTATGAACGTATCAGTCAAATAATTGACCGTGAAAACCAAACAAACCAGATAAACGGCGTGGTATGGCCCCTCAACAAAGCATCAACCAGCGCTACGAGGTCGGAGCATTCCTAAATGTGTAGTTGCCCGGAGAGCGCACATTGATATACGTTACGCCCTCTACCTGCGAAAGCAACTTGGTGACTACGCGTTCCTTCTTGGCGATATCGTCCGAATCGCCCAGCGACACCTCAATGCCGTTATTGAGGTTTGCCGAGATGGCTTCGACCGAAGGCGTGGAAATATCCTTGACTTGTCCCAAGAACTCGCTCGAAAAACCACGCACATAATCCAGGCCGGCCTTAACGGCTTTGGAGTTCACCGCCTGGCCGGAAACCGGAGCGACATCCGCCGAGACATCAGTCAACAACACCGCGCCATAATGCTTGGCGAGCGCCAGCGCGGCATCGATTCCGGTCAAGGTATTTGAGCCCTGCCCTGTCGTGATGACGTTGCCCTGGTCGTCCACTTCGACCGACGTCGACAGCGGGGCGATCCAGGTGTCATCGTCTCCGATAGCCCAGGCAAGGTCGTCGGAGCTGATATACGCAATGGCGATAACTTTACGCTCCGTCGGCGTGATGATAAGCGTATGGGGAAACTGGCGCTGGACATCCACGCCCGAAACCCACGGGTTCTGCTTGAGATCCTCGGTAATCTGGTCGGGATCGACGTTAAAAAGCGACGTTCCCTCGGGCAAGTCGATCAGCTGGATAGCATCGTGCTTCGTCACATGCTCGCTGCCTTGAATCTGAATATCAGTGGCAGTAAACAGTCCAGAGTTGATCACCACGATGGCAACGACGACGAGCACGGCCAAGACGGCCAGAACGCCGCCCACGATTTTGCCTTTGCCTGTAACGACAGAAGCGGCGTCTGATGTTTTATTTGCCATCGCTCCAAGTGAAGATAACGGGTTGAAACCTTTTTTACTCGAAGGCTTCTTGGCGGTAGCCGGCACCGATGTCAGCGAGCGCGGTTTCAATGCGCCCAGCGTGAGACCTGGACGCGCCGCTTTAGTTCCCGTCGAGGGCTTGGGAGCTGCCATGGGACGGGCAGGCTTGGCGCCCATAACAGGCTTTGACGTCACCGAGGGACGCGAGGACTTTTTTGCGGCCGGACGATTACCGAGCTGCGAGCCGACGACCGGACGACTGGTCTGTCGAGCATGCCCGACAGACTTAGAGTGCGCGACGGTATTGCGTTGAGGTTTGGCAGGCGCGCCGGAACGCCCTCCGGCGCGGCGGAAGGTGGGTTTCGATGCTCTAGAAGCCGAGGAATTTAACTTCCGGTCTGAGCTCGATGCCATACGCCTCCCTCACCTTTCCGTGCACATGTCTGATAACCGCGGCAACGTCATCGGCCGAGGCAGTTCCGTTATTAACGATAAAATTAGCGTGAACGGGCGAAACTTCCGCGCCGCCAATCGAAAAACCCTTTAATCCACAATCCTCGATAAGCTTGCCCACACTCGCATCGGGCGGGTTGCGAAAGACAGACCCGCAGGATGCGCGACCCATGGGCTGCGTACGCTTGCGCCTTGTAAGGTACCGCTCCATGCGCTCGCGAATGTCGGCCTTGGGCGCCGGTTTAAGCTTGAGCACGCACTCGAGGATGATCTCATTGCGGGGAAGGCTACATTCGCGGTAGCCCCAAGAGATCTCGGACCCCGCATAATGCTTGATACCGGATGCCGGGTCAAACGTTACGACATCCTCAACCAGCGAGCCAATCCACTCGGTCCGCGTGCCGGCATTCATAGATATCGCACCGCCGACCGAACCGGGAATGCCAACGGCAAACTCAAGGCCCGAGAGGCTACGCGACAGGGCATCGTTGACCAGGCGCGCAAACATCACGCCCGCACCGACCGTCAGCGTACAACCGTCATCGGCAACAACCGTGCGCTGGAACTCACGTCCGAGCGAAATGACGGCACCGCGATAACCGCCATCGGCAACCAGCAGATTGGAGCCCTTGCCGATGATGACCCACGGCACCTGCTCGCGATCGAGCACCGCCACGGCGCGGCGGAGGGCATGATAGCTATGGCACGTCACAAAGAGGTCGGCCTTGCCGCCGATACGATAGCTCGTATGACGCGCAAGGCGCTCGTCCTCGATCACATCCGTGTCGATCATGCCCGAGAGCGCCATGACGGCGTTAAACAGACCCATTAGACTTAAGCGTCTTTCTTGGCAGTCAGATACTCAATGAACTCGGGACCGACGGTCGTAACGTCGCCGGCACCCATGGTGAGCAGCAGGTCGCCCTCGCCCACCATCTGCTCGAGCTCCTGATTGAGCTCAAGACGGCTGGAGCAGTACACGACCTCCTTGCCAGGATGCTTGGCGCGCACGGTATCGGCGAGCATCTTAGAGGTGACACCCGGAATGGGCATCTCGCCAGCCGAGAACACATCAATCAGCAGCAGTTTATCGGCATTGGCAAATGCATCGGCAAAGTCGTCGCACAGGGCCTGCAGGCGCGAATAGCGGTGCGGCTGGAACACGACGTCGACGTGCTTGTAACCCAGCGACGAAGCGGCAGCAAGCGTCGCCTTGATCTCGGTGGGGTGATGGCCGTAATCATCGACCACGGTGATGCCATCGATATCGCCCACGTGGGTAAAGCGACGGCGGACGCCCTCAAAGCTCGAGAGCGCCTTGGCGGCGGCGTCGATGTCAAGGCCCAGGACATGGGCGACGGTGAGCACCGCCGTGGCGTTGAGCATGTTGTGGCGACCGGGATTGCTCTTGATCTCCACAGCGCGCTCAGTGCCGTCCTCAAAGCGAACGATAAAGTCACTCTGGATGCCCTTGACATCCGGGTGCATGCAGACGATGTCGTTGCTCTCGGCAAAGCCGTAGGAAAGCACGTGACGGCCCGTCGACTTGGCGAGCTCGACCAGATGCGGGTCCTCACCGCAGACGATGACGGTGCCGTCCTCGCCCACCAGGCTCATGAATTTGGCGAAAGTTGCCTCGATCTCCTCGATACCCGAGTAGTGATCGAGGTGGTCGGCCTCGACGTTGGTCACAATGACTACGTTGGGGTTCAGGAACAGGAAGGAGCTGTCGGACTCGTCGGCCTCGGCGACAAAGTAGTCGCCCGAGCCGTTCTTGCCGTTCGTGTCATAGCCCTCAACGATGCCACCGATCAGGAAGCTCGGATCCAGACCCATGCGGTCGAGCATGGTGGCACACATCGAAGACGTGGTGGTCTTGCCATGCGTGCCGGCAACAGCGACGGTGGTGTAGCCGTGGCCCAAAGCAGAGAGCATCTTGGCACGGGGCCACACGGGAATACCAAGCTCGCGAGCACGCACGAGTTCAGGGTTGGACTCCGGAATAGCGGTGGAGACAACAAC
Source organism: uncultured Collinsella sp. (assembly GCA_958415625.1). Taxonomy (GTDB): domain Bacteria; phylum Actinomycetota; class Coriobacteriia; order Coriobacteriales; family Coriobacteriaceae; genus Collinsella. The sequence continues at coordinate 48,107 of CATYZI010000014.1, forward strand.
CACGTCGGGCTTGACCTCGTCGATCGTGGCGGCCTCATGGCCCACATGCACCTTCACACCAGCGCGGGTAAGCTGGCGGATATAACGTGACGTCTTAAGGTCGGAGCCGGTAACGGCATAACCGCGCTCGTGCAGAACGAGGGCGATGCCGCTCATGCCGGCGCCGCCGATACCGATAAAGTGGGCGCTCTTAAACTCGGGCGCGGAGGTTGCAGTCTGGGAATCAGCCATGTGCTCGTGTACTCCTTGCGTAAACACTGCCTGTAACCCGTTAACTGTACCGCACCTACCGCATCAGCGCGAGGGCGACCGAAGATATCCCGTCTAACTAACGCAAACCCTCTACCGCATCCGCCAGAAGAGCGGCGGCTCTATCCTGAGCCAGACCACGCGCCGCCTGACGCATGGCGTCGCGCGCCGCCGCGTCATCGACCAGGTGCAGCAGCTCATCGGCAAAGGCAGAACCGTCGATATCGGCATCGGCGCAGAGCACGCCGGCCCCGGCGTCGACCAGATAACGAGCATTGGTGGTTTGGTGGTCGGCCGTCGCATGCGGATACGGCACGAGCACCGAGGGCACGGCGAGCGCAGCGATCTCGGCCACGCTCGATGCACCCGAACGCGAGAGCACCAAATCGGCAGCAGCCAGCATATCGCCCATGTTGTCGATGTAAGGCTGGACGCGGTAACGCTTCGCCTCCTCGGGCGTCAGCGCCAAAGCGCGCTCGGTCTCCTCAAAGCCGTCGGCACCCGTCGAATGCAACACATAGAGGTTCTTGCGCGAAAGCAGCTCGTTTTTGAGCGAAGTCACGCGCTCGTTGAGGTGCTGGGCGCCAAGTGAACCGCCAAAGACGAGCAGCAGCGTAGCGTCCTCGGGAACGCCAAGTGCCTTGCGGCCACGATCGCGATCGCCCTCGATCACCGAGCGACGTACGGGGTTGCCGGTCATGAGCACGTGGTCAGGGTCACCTTCGCGCTCAAAGACCGAACGCGCTGCCGGCACCGAGATGCACACGCGGGCGGCGTGGGAGTTCATCATCTTGTTGGCCAGGCCCGGAACAGAGTTCTGCTCATGCAGCAGATACGGAACGCCTGCGCCCTTGCACCACCCCAACAGCGGAACCTCGACATAGGCACCAAAACCGATGGCGGCATCGGGCTTGCCGACCTTTGAGAAATGATTGGCGAGCGCACGCTTGGCCTTATTGACACGCCACAGCGAGGTCAGCGCCGTCCAAGGACGGGAGCGGTCGAAGCCCGTGACCGTAATGGGCACAAAATCAAACCCAGCCTCGGGGACCAAACGACCCTCGAGCTTGCGCGACTGGCCCACGAACACAACGTGGTGGCCACGGTCACGCAGTTCTTCGGCCAAGGCGAGCGCGGGGTTGATGTGTCCTGCCGTGCCGCCGGCTGCAATAGCAACGGTCATTTTATCGGTCATGGTAGTCCCTTCGTACACGCGGTCCCTGGTCGTCGGTGCGCAGACGCGCCGACGGGTCCGAGTTCAAATCGATTCGATTATATCCGCCGCCCGCGTTGCGAGGGCTGGGGCGCTGCGGACGACCTTGCGGAGCCGTTCGCGAGCGTGGACGAGCTGCCGGCTCGGATGCAGAACCATCCAGAACGGTAAAGCCGCTACGCGAAGGTCGTTCACCGCGCACATGGGCCACGCCGGCGGTGCTCTCGTCCATAACGGCAAAGCTCTCACGGCGGCGGTCATACTCATCGCGGCGGGCGCTCTCGTACGAAACGCGCAGGATCAACCCGGCAAGCATAAGCGACACAATAATCGACGAACCGCCGTAGCTAATAAACGGCAACGGTTTGCCCGTCATGGGAAACACGTTGAGGATGCCCAGCGCGTTAATCAAAAACTGCACCGCGAGAATGACCGCGGAGCCAGACGCCATAAGCGCGCCCCGACGATCGGTCGCCTGCTCGGCAATGCGAAACGCCGAGTAGATCAGCATCGCAAACACCAAGAAGAACAGCACGGTTCCGACAAAGCCGACTTCCTCGCCAATGATGGCCAGGATGTAGTCATTGTGCGCCTCGGGCAGATACGAGTACTTCATGGTTGAGTTGCCGATGCCACGGCCGAACAGACCGCCCGAGGCAAAGGCCATGATGGCAAGCGTGGCCTGATAGCCGTCACCATACTCGTCAGCCCAAGGGTTCAAGGCAACCTGAATACGCACCATACGGTACGGCTCTGCGACAAGTGCAATCACGATCACGAGAATGCCGAAGATTAGCACGCCGATGATAAATCTCGGGTCGAGACCCGCAAACAACGCCATGCACATGAGGGTCAACAGGATGATCAGGACAGTACCGAAATCGGGCTGGATAAAGATCAGAAAGAGCGAAATACCCAGGTAGATGCCCATCTTGCGAAGGAATTCGTTTATGTTGCCACCGGGCGAAAAGAAGCGATCAAGCATGATGGCCGAATACGCAATGGCAAATGGCTTTAAAAACTCGGAAGGCTGGAACTGAATACCGGCGATGTTGAGCCAGCGCGTGGCGCCACGGCTGCCGCTGCCCACCAAGAACACCAGAAACAGTAGCCCTATCATGCCGATAAGGAAGATCCTAAGCACATCCTCCCCAAACCAGCTGTCCGGCAAAACGCGCACGATGGCAATCAGCGCCAGAACACCAACCACGGCAAACGCGGCCTGTCGACCCAGGAAAAACGTCGCCGAGCCATTCTCGTGCAGCGCCTCGACCGAAGACGCCGAGTACACCATCAGCAGACCAAAGCACACCAAAGTAAACAGGCAGGCCATAAATATCAGACGGGGGCGCATGATGCGGGCGGGAACGCCGGCAATATAGCGTTCGCTAAACGACTGCCCGCCGCGACCGGAACGCGGTGTGCTACGCCGCGAGGAAGCACGGTCCGAGTCGGGCCTCCTCATACCTTGTCGGGGGCTCTCCTCTCTCACCGGCAACCCCTATTCCATTTGCGATTTCGCCGCAGCGGCAAGCTGCGCCACATAGTCCTTAAACACGCGGCCGCGCTCCTCATAGCCCGAGAACTCATCGAACGAAGAGCAGGCAGGAGAAAGTAAGATCACGTCGCCACGGCTCGACAGCGAACGGGCGACGTCCACGGCATCGCGCAGGTCATCCGCCTGGGCAATATCCACATCGCCATCGACATCGGCCTCGTCCATAGCGGCGGTAAAGCGCTCGCGCGCATCGCCAAAGCAGACGACCGAGCGTACGTTATCCATAACAACGCGCGCGAAGTCCGTGAGCGGCGTGCCCTTATCGTGGCCGCCGAGCAGCAAGATCACGTCGTCATCGGGAAATGCCGTCAGCGCCTTCTCGACCGCATCGGTGTTGGTCGCCTTGGAATCGTTGACGTAGCGCACGCCGTCAATCTCGCCACACGGCTCCACGCGGTGCTCGAGCGGCTGGAACGAGGCCAGACCGCGGCAGACACCATTGACATCGGCACCGACTGCCAGGGCAGCCGTGGCAGCGCACAGGGCATTGATAACATTGTGATGGCCCGAGATCTTGAGTTCGGACGTGGCGACAAGCTGAGTCTCGACGCCCTTCAGGCGCACGACCATTTTGCCGTCGCGCACAAAGGCGGCGTCTGCACCCTCGGGCTCGTCAAAAGCGACCTTGCAGATGCGGCGACCCGGCGTATAGATGTACTCATCGAACTCGTGAATGCCGGCGTCTTCGACGTCGACAACCACCAGATCGTCATCGACCATATTGTCAAACAGCTTGATCTTGGCAAGCGCATAGTTCTTATGGCTCTTATGCCAGCCCAAGTGGTCGGGAGTGATGTTGAGCAGCACCGCCACACGAGGGTGGAGCTCGGTGGTCGTAGCAATCTGATAGCTCGAGAGCTCAGCCACAAACCACTCGTTGCGGGCTCGGCCGTCAATCTCGTTGACCGGCGGCTCGCCGATGTTGCCGACAGCTACGCTGGCCTCGCCGGCAGCCTTGAGCAGATAATCGGTCAGCGACGTGGTGGTCGTCTTGCCGTTGGTGCCCGTGATGGCAATCCAGTTATCGGGCGACAGGCGATAGGCAAACTCTGGCTCACCCATAATCTGGGCGGCATGTTCGCGCCCGGCCTTAAAGAAGCCCGAGAACTCCGAGATGCCCGGGCACGTCACGCATGCGTCATAGGCGCCCTCGACCTGTTCGGTCCCATAGACAAACGACGCACCAGCAGCCTCGAGCGCACGCGTGGCGTCATTGGGCTCAGAGGTGCCGCCGCCATACACGGTAACGGCGCTTACGCGCTCGGGATGTGCCAGCGCCCAGCGGGCGACATCGAGACCGGATTTGCCCTGACCCAAAACGAGCAGGCTAAAGACTTCAGCAAGAGGCATGAAAGACCACTATCCCAACTGGAAGAACAGAGCAAGGCCAACGGCACCAAATGCCGCAGCGATAATCCAAAAACGGATGACGACCTTGGTCTCGGCCCAACCCTTCTTTTCGAAATGATGATGGATGGGCGCCATAAGGAAGACGCGCTTGTGCGTAAAGTGGAAGTAGACAACCTGAATCATGACCGACAGGGTCTCAACGATAAACAGGCCGCCGATGATGAGGGAGACGACCTCGGTGTTAGTCATGATGGACGTACAGGCAAACGCGGCACCCAGAGCAAGCGAGCCGGTATCACCCATAAAGATGCTCGCCGGATAGCAGTTGAACCACAGAAAGCCCAAGCAGGCACCGGCACACGCGGTGCAGAAGATGGACAGGTTCACGTCTCCGTGCAGAAACGCCATGGCAGCCATGGCGAGCATGGCGATCATGGAGGTGCCGCCAGCAAGACCGTCAAGGCCATCGGTCAGGTTCACGGCATTAGAAAGACCGGCAATCATCAACCAGCAAAAGACAATATAGAGCCACGGGAACGAATAGCCGCAGATGGTGGTCGAAAGCACGCCAAGGTCGATCGTCAACCCACCGGGAAAACGAATCTCGGGGGCGACGCCGCACCAGTTGACGGCAAGTACCGTAAAGGTGACACAGATAATGGTTAGGCCGATCATCTTGGCATGGGGCGTCAGACCGAGCGAGCGCCCATGCGTAACGGAGGTCAGGTCGTCGATCAGGCCCAGCACGCCGGTCGCCAGCGTGGCGAGCAGCACGAGTACGAGCTCGGTGGTGAGCTTGCCCATCAGCAGGCAGGTCAGCGAGATCGCGACGAGGATGACAACGCCACCCATGGTGGGCGTTCCCTGCTTAACCAAATGACGCTTGGGGCCGTCGGCACGAACCTGTTGGCCGATACCCTCGACCTTGAGCAGCTTGATCCACCACGGCATGAGCAGCAGCGCGATGGCTGCGGCGATGCCAAGCCCCAAAAAAGCCTGATACGTTGGATACGAGGGATTGCCGAACATGGGCTAGCACACACCTTCCACAAAGCGGTCGAGCTCAACAAAGCGGGAACCCTTGACCAGTACAACATCATGTTTTTCAAGCGCGCCGCCCATGCGGTCGAGCACCTGCTGATAATCGGAGAACACCTGGATGCGGTCCTCGTCCATGCCCATCATGCGTGCGGCATCGGCCATAAGCTGGGCCAGCTCACCACCCACGCACGCCAGCATGTCGAGCTTCTTGGCGGCGGCATAAGCGCCCACGAGCTCATGCATGCGAGGAGCCTCATCGCCCATCTCGCCCATCTCGCCCAGGATCGCCATGCGAGACCCCGTGCACGAAAGCGAGCACAGCAGGTCGAGACCGGCTGCCATCGATTCGGCGCTGGCGTTATAGGAGTCATCGATGACGCGGGCACCGCTCTTGGCGCGCTTGATCTCCTGGCGGTGACCGGTGATCGTGAGGCCCCTAAAGGCAGCATCGATCTGCTCGGGCGTCACGCCCAGGCGATAGGCAACCGCGGCGGCCTTAACGGCATTAGGAACGGACTGCACGCCGGGGATGGCAAGCATGGTATCGATTGTCTCGCCCTGACCAAAATCGAGCGTAAAGACCGGACGGCCCTCGTCATCAACGCGAACGTCGCGGGCGCGGACCTCATCATCGTCAGAGACACCGGCCAGCATCACGTCGATACCAGCAGGCTGGGCGAACGTATCGCGAATGAACGGCGTAAAATCGTCCTCGCCGCCCAAAACCAGCAGCGGCAAATAGTCGCCGGCGGCGCACATGCCCTGTACAATCTCGGCCTTAGCGCGGGCGATGTTCTCGCGGCTGCCCAAAATGCCGATATGAGAGGTGCCGATCTTGCTCACGATGGCAAGGTTGGGATTGGCGGACTGAGACATGCGCTCAATCTCGTGGAAATGGTTCATGCCCATCTCGAGCACCAGAACCTCGGTGTCGGCAGGGGCCGCCAGCACCGTGAGCGGCATACCGATCAGGTTGTTGTAGTTACCCTTGGTTGCCCAAACGCGATAGCGCTTGGCGAGCACCGCGGCGAGCACGTCCTTGGTCGTTGTCTTGCCGATAGAGCCGGTAATGCCAACGACCAGGCAGCCAAGCTCCAGGCGATACGCATGCGCCAAACGCAGCAGAAACTCCTCGGGATCATCGGTCAGCAAGATGGCACAGCCCTTGTCCTGCGCCAGCGAGACCAGCTCGGCCTCGGGCTCACGCGTCATCACGACGGCGCCGGCACCCGACTGGACCGCACGGGAAGCAAAATCATTGCCGTCGACGTTTTCACCGGGAAAGGCGACGAAAATCGTCCCTTCCTCGACCTGGCGCGAGTCGATAACGCACCCGCGGCATACCCGATCGACTTCTCCCGTCACGGTTCGGGCCCCTGTTGCGGCCGCGAGGTTGTTGACGGCGATCTCTATCATTGCAGCTCCCCTGTAAACCTAAATAATGCTATCGGCGTATTGTATCCCAGCGCCGCGCATGCGTGGTGCAGGGCATGTGAACACCCCTCATATGGGACAACAAACCACGCCCCAAAGATTGTAACCCCCTACTTCGTGTGCGGGATACCCAGCACGTCGAGCGCGTTGGCCATAATGGACTGGAACGGCACCGCAGCGGCATCTGAGCCGCTCGGCGTTCCGTCGAGCGTGATATAGCACAGCACCTTGGGCGATTGTGCCGGTGCAAAGCCCATAAAGGACGACATGTAGTTCTCCTTGAGGTAGCCGCCGTTCTCGTCGGCGCGTTCGGCCGTACCGGTCTTACCCGCCACGTCATAGCCGTCAACCGCGCCGCCAACGCCCGTTCCCTCCGACACGACCGTCTGCATGCACGATGTCACCTGGGATGCGGCATCCTCCGAAATCGCGCGCTCGCCTTCGCCCCAGTCCTTCTCGTCGCCTTTGCTGGACTTATAGAAGTGCGGGGTCATCATCACGCCGCCGTTGGCGATGCCGCCCACGGCACGTGCGATCTCAATCGGCGAGACAGACAGCGCCTGTCCAAAGCTCATCGAGCCCAGCGTGGCGCCGTCATACTGGTCACGCTCCTTGACGATGCCCAGGCTCTCGCCCGGAAAATCGACACCAGAGCTGTGACCGATGCCCCACTTGTCCACATAGGCAGCAAAGTCGTCGGCACCGATCTTGCGCCCCACCAGGACAAATCCCACGTTGGACGAACGGCGCATCATCTCGCGCACATCCATGGTCATGGCGTAGTCGCGCTTGTCGGCATCGGTGACGGTATCGTCGCCCACCTTGATGCTCGCCGGCACCTCAAACGACGTACTCGACCGCACGACGCCCAAGTCGAAGCCGGCGCCCGCCACGAGCGTCTTAAAGACCGAGCCGGGCTCGTAGGCGTCGGTGACCAGGCGCAGGTTCATATCCTCGGTCTTGGCGTTTTCCAAATTGGTCTGGTCGTAGGTCGGATACGAGCAGGCTGCCAAGATCTCGCCTGTCGTAGGATCGGTGACCAGCGCCGAGCCGTTCTTGGCCTTTGTCTTCTCGACAGCCTCTGCCAGGGCATCCTCGGCCGCACGCTGGATATTGACGTCGAGCGTCGTCACGATATCAACGCCGTCGACCGCAGCCACCTTTTTATAGGCACCGCCCGCGATATAGCTGCCGTCCCTCGCGCGCTCGCGTACGAGAGAACCGTTCGTGCCGGTCAGAAGCTTGTTGTATTGCTTTTCGAGACCCGTCAAGCCGTCGTTGTCTACATTCACTACACCCAGCACCTGCGATGCCAGATTGCCGTATGGATATACGCGCTTCATGGCCTGCTCAAAAAGCACGCCGGGCAGGTTCTTCTTCTCCAGCGCCGCAGCGTCGTCTTCGTCCACCTGGCGCTTGATATACACCCAGGTTCCATCGGACTCAACGAGCTTGCGGCAGGTCTTTTTATCGATTCCAGTTGCCTTGACCAGCGCCGACACCGTCTTGTCAACATCCTCGACAAGCTGGGGGTTCACGGCGATGTTGCGACATTCGGCCGACGACGCCAGCACGTTACCGTTGCGGTCGTAGATGGTGCCACGTTTGGCATAGAGGGTCTGCGCAAGCAGGCGGCGCGCATCGGCACGCTCGCGCAGTTTATCGGCTTCGACAATTTGATAGTCGCCAAGGCGAAAGACGCCCAAGCCCAAGCCAAGCCCAATGAAGCCCATGACGGCTTTGCGGCGAGGCAGAGGCGTGCCCGTGAGCCATTCGGTCGACGAACTCTTGCGCGACCTGGTGTTATGCACTTGAGGGCCGCCCGAGCCGCGAAGTCGCGACGCCGGGTCGTTGCCACGGGACTGCCCGGCGTTGTAAGATTGCCGACCCGTTCCTTGATAACCAGAACGTCCCCGCGACGAGGGACGTCCAGAACCGCGGCCCCCATCGGAACCGCGGCGATAGTCATTTGTCATACTCAGCTACCGTCTTGCTACTGAGCGGTCGCGGTCGCGTTGGCGCCCGCGGCTGCATCCTGCGAAAAGTCAAGTGTAACGCTCTCGCTGGGCTCCACCATGCCATAAGCGCCCGCAAGGTCGCGAATGCGCGTGTCGGCGCCATAGACCGAATGCATGACCTCCAGGTCGGAGCTCTCATCGGTCGCCTTTTCGAGCGTATTGGTAAGCTCGGCGTTGCTGTTGAGCACCTGGGCCGTAACACCGGCGAGCGCCACGCGGGCGACGCCGATCGTCATGAAGATAGCCGCAATGATGCAAAACGTTTTAAGAACGCTCATGAAAACCGGGCTTACCGCCTGGTTTGCCTGACGGCCCGCGCCCGTGTAGACATCAAAGCGCGGCGTGCGCTGCTCACGGGGAGCAACGGGGGCCTGCGGCGTCTCACGATAGGCGGGCATGGCGTTCATATCATAGGCGAGTGCTGCGCTTGAAGTGTTGTAGCCCATGATATGCCGCCTCCCATCCCGAGTACGTTGGTAGTGTGTTTAAGCTTCGTTTATGGTGCGAGCGGGAGGTCCAATATCACGCGGTCGCGCCTACAGACGCTGCGCCACGCGGATTTTGGCTGATCTCGCCCGAGGGTTGCGCTCAACCTCATCAGGCTGTGCAACCAAGGGTTTGCGGGTGATGACCTTGAGTATCGGCACGTTGCCGCACACGCACACCGGAATCTCCGGCGGACACGTGCACCCCTGGCTCATCTCCTTAAAGTGGTTCTTTACGATACGGTCCTCGAGCGAGTGATATGAGATGACGCAGATACGTCCGCCCGGGTTGAGCCACCTGGTGGCGGCATCAAGCCCTCGTTCGAGCACATCGAGCTCGTGATTGACCTCGATGCGAATGGCCTGGAAACTTTTCTTGGCCGGGTGTCCGCCATGCCGACGAGCGGCAGCCGGGATACCCGCCTTGATGATCTCGACAAATTGGCCGGTGGTTTCGATCGGTTCTTGCTCGCGGCGGCGCACGATCTCGCGCGCGATCTGCGAGGCGAACTTCTCTTCGCCGTAGACGCGTAGAATCCGAGCGAGGTCGTGTTCGTTATAGGTGTTGATGACCTCAGCTGCGTTTAAGGTGTTATTACCCGGATCCATCCGCATGTCCAATGGGGCGTCCTCGTTATACGAAAAGCCCCTTCCAGGGATATCGAGTTGCGGTGACGAAACGCCCAAATCGAACAGGAAGCCATCGACCCCGGGCACCTCGGCCGAGCAAAGCAGCTCGTCCAAGTCGCCGAAGTTGCCCTTCAGCAGCTGGTGCGGAACGCCGGGAACCTCGCGGTCCAGACGGGCGCCAGCGGCCTCGAGGGCCATGTCGTCCTGATCGACGCCGAGCAAAAGACCCGTCTCCCCCACCTGCGCAGCCATCTTTACCGAATGGCCGGCACCGCCAAGGGTGCAATCGCAGACAACGGAGCCGCTCTTTAGCCGCAGCGACTCAAGCACTTCGCCGAGCATGACAGGTTCATGCCGATATTCTTGTGTCAAGATCCCACGCTCCATCCGTTACCCGTGCCTTGCCCTTACGAGAAGAAGAGGTCCAGCAGGGCCTCATCGTCATCGTCCTCATCGGCCGCGGCGCGATCCCAAACCTCAAGGTGGTCGTAGTTGCCCACAACCGTGACCTCGCGGTCGAGGTTCGCCTGCTTGCGGAGAGACTCGGAAAGACCGATACGACCGGCGCTGTCCACGTCCATCGACGTGGTGCGCTTGTTGATCGCCCTCATGAGCTTCTGGTCATTAATGTCACGCGGGTTAAAACCCTCGTGGCCCTCACGACCCGCGAAGAGTCCTTCGACCCACTTATCGAAGGCCTCGGCAGAGAACACGTACAGAGCATCGACATCCAGGGCTTTGAACACGCGAACGTGCTCTCCAAGCTCCTCGCGAAGGGGTGCAGGCAGGGACAGACGACCTTTTGCATCGAGATTGCGCTCGTATGCACCAGTCATTCCCATGTGCGCCCTCCCCTCGGTTACTCAGATGGCACGTACGCGGGGAACCACCCCGCCTGTCGACGTCATTAATAATATGGGGAACCGCCCCATTTTTCAACAC
>CATYZI010000015.1 GCA_958415625.1 uncultured Collinsella sp.
ATGTCATGCGGACTCCAAACCGGACCTGATGGTCCAACTTTTTGTCCGCAGTCCCTCGCGAAAAGAGGGGCTGTCCCGCGCTGGCGGAACAGCCCCTCTGGCTTCGATATGTGCGATACAGCTCGTTAGAAACCCTGGCCGTTGCCCTGACCCTGGCCCTGCTGGCCGAGCAGCTCCTCCAGGTACTGGCGCAGCTGCTCATCGGTAATACCGCCGTTGCCAGTGTCGGTTGCGCTGTCGTTCTGCCGCTGGTTCTGCAGTTCCTCGTCGGAGCCCAGCTCGACGGTGACCTTCTTCTCTTCTTTGCCGCGCATGAGCGTGATCTCGACCTTCTCGCCCACCTCGTGGCTGCGCAGCGCGATGATCAGGCCGTCGGCGCTCGAAATCTCATCGTCGCCCAGCTTGGTGATGACGTCGCCCTCCTGAATGCCAGCCTTGGCGGCAGGACCGTCCTCAACGACACTCGCCACATACGCGCCGCTATCGGTGCTCAACTTGTTGGTGCGGGCGTTAAGCGCATTGACGCTCGAAAGCGTAGCGCCCATGTACGGATGCACCGGCGTCTTACCGTCGATGATCTGGTCGGCAATGTTCTTGGCATAGTTAACGGGAATGGCAAAACCCACGCCCGAACTGGAGCCCGAGTAGCTCTCGATGAGCGAGTTGATGCCCACGAGCTCACCGTTGTCGTTGACGAGCGCACCGCCGGAGTTGCCCGGGTTGATGGCGGCATCGGTCTGGATCATGTTGGCATAGATGGTGTTACCGTTGGTAGAGCTCATGGCCGTTGAGCGATACAGCGCCGACACAATGCCCGTGGAGACAGACTGCTCGTTGCCGAACGGCGAGCCGATCGCCATGACCCACTCGCCCACGTTGAGCTTGGAGGAATCACCGATCTCAATCGGCGTGAGCTTGGAGGCGTCGGCGTCCTTGAGCTTGATGACGGCCAGGTCGCTCGAAGCGTCGTTGCCCACGAACTCGGCCTCGTAGGTGGTGCCGTCGTCCATGGTCACCACGTACTGGTCATAGCCATCGACCACGTGGTTGTTGGTGAGGATATGGCCCTCGGTATCGAGCACCACGCCCGAACCGACGCTGCCCGAGTTGTCCGACTCGTCGGCAGACTGCGAAAGCGAGCCATTCTGGCCACCGCTCGAAGTGGCGGTGATGGAAACCACGGAGGGCAGGGCCTTGGCAGAAACGGCCTCGGCCAGCGTGGTGTCCTCGGAGTCGATCGTGATCTTTTGCGTCGACGAGCCAGATGCGCCCGCCGTCACGGCATTTTTGCCGCCACCGATATCGAGCGTACCGCTCATAATGAGCGCGATGACCAGCAGGGCGCCGCAGGCACAGCCGGCAAGCGCTGTAATAAAGATCGGCAGCTTTTTGGTCTTGGTCTTGACCACCGTGTGCTTGTTCACGACCTGTTGGCCGCCCAGCGGCTTGCCGGTCTGCGTATCGTAGGCCTGAACGTAGGGAATGTTGTTGCCGTCGGCAGGCGTCGACTCCACCTGCACGCGCGGCTGCTGCTGAGTCTCGCCGGCATTGCCAACATCTTGGGGACGCTGGGAATCGTTCTCGCTCATAGCTGCGATCCTTTCGTCAAATAACCAAAGGCCCGCCAAACACGTGGCGGGCCATCATTGTTCACGTTGAGTTGTACCCCAATATGCGGGCGTACGTGTACGAGAACGCAATCTTTTAGGAAGGCTTAAGTTCTGCTGCAAACTCGAAAGGAGCCCGCACCTGCGTCAAAACCACCACAAAGGTGCCTGTCCCCTTTGTGGTGGAAATCTAGTCCTTAAACAGATAGCCCACGCCGCGGACGGTGGTGATGTGCGCCGCGATCTGCGGGCCCACCTTGGAGCGGATGCGTCGGATGTGCACGTCGACGGTGCGCGTGCCGCCGCAGTACTCAAAGCCCCATACACGGTGCAGCAGCACCTCGCGGCTGTAGGCGCGGTTGGGGTGCGTCGCCAAAAAGCTCAGCAGCGAGTACTCCATCAGCGTCAGGTCGATGGGCTCGTTATCGAGTGTCACCTGGTAGGTAGCCAGGTTAATCTCGAGGTTATCGATATTGAGCACATCGTCGGCGGTGACGGTCTCCTCCTCGCCCATCAGGCGCTGCGCGCGAGCCTTGAGCTCATTGGGCGTCGCCGTGGGGCATACAAAGTCGGCATGCGCGTGATTCGGCAGGCGCAGGGTACCGAGCGCCTCATCGTCGACGATCACCAACATGGGGACACCGCCGCGATCGTCAAGCCACTTGGCAATCTGATCGATGCGGTCGCTGCGGATGCCGTCGGAATCGAGGATCAGCAGGTCAAAGTCGTGCGCCGCAGTTGGCGAATCAGGGGTTGCCAGGCTCACCTCGACACCCAGGGTAGTCGTCAAGCTGCGGGCAAACTCGTGGAAGCGCGTCGTGCGCGCCATGAACAGGGCACTCTTTTCGGACATATCGGCCTCCAAAGAAATGAGCTCAATCGTACTGGAACAAGCCAGCGCGATTAGGAGTTCGCCAGGTAGTGCTTGATCTCCCACTCGGTGATCGTAGACTCAAACTTATGCCACTCGTCGCGCTTCTTTTTGAGGAAGAAGCTGTGAATGTGCTCGCCGAGGGCATCCTTCATAAACTGCGAGTCCTCAAACACATCGAGCGCCTCTTTGAGCGAGCGCGGCAGCGGCGCGTAGCCGGCCTCGACCATCTGACGGTCGGTAAGCTTGAGCGTCTCGGCCGTGGCCTCGGGCGGGAGTTCCAGCTTGCGCTCGATGCCGTCCAGACCAGCCGCCAGCGTGACGGCGTTGACCAGGTACGGGTTGGCCATGGGGTCGGGACTGCGCAGCTCGATGCGCGTGGACAGCGGCTTGCCGGGCTTGTAGACCGGAATGCGGACCATACTCGCGCGGTTGCGCAGGCCCCACGTGGCGTACTGCGGCACGGAGTCGCCACCCGTGGTGATGCGCTTGTACGAGTTGACCGTGGGGTTGGTGATGGCACTGATCTCGCGCGCGTGCGCCAAGATGCCGGCCATGTAGTGCTTGGCGATTTCGGAGAGGTGGTACTTCTCGTCGTCCTCGCCCCAAAAGACGTTGTTGCCATCGTGGTCGAACAGCGACTGATGCAAAAACATGGCGCTGCCGTCCTCGCCCGCCAACGGCTTGGGCATAAAGGAGGCGTGGCAACCGCTCTCGTAGGCCTGCTGCTTAATGATGAGTTTGGCCGTGGTGACGGCGTCGGACATGCTCAGGGCCTCGGCGTGACGCAGGCTCATGCCATGCTGCGAGCGACCGGCGGCGTGGAAGGTGTACTCCACGGGCACGGACATCTTCTCGAGCGTGAGGACCGTGTTGCGACGCAGGTCGCGGGCAGCATCACTCACCGAAAGATCGAAGTAGCCCACGTTGTCGAGCGGCTCGGGGGTGTGCTCGTCGGGGAAGTAGTAATACTCCAGCTCGGCGCCCACGTTGAGCAGATAGCCGGCCTTCTCGGCCTTGCGGAACATGCGGCGCAGGGCATCGCGCGGGTCGCCGGCGAACGGTTTGCGATCGGGAGTACACACGTCGCAGAACACGCGGGCGACGCCGTTGTGGCTCGGGCGCCACGGCAGGATCTGGAAGGTCGAAGCATCGGGGAACGCCAGCATGTCGGCTTCCTCGGGCGTGGCAAAGCCCTCGATGGCGGAGCCGTCAAAGCCAATACCCTCCTCAAAAGCGACCTCGAGGTCCTCGGGGCTAATGGCAAAGTTCTTGAGGCGGCCGAGAATGTCGACAAACCACAGACGCACAAAGCGGATATCACGCTGCTCTACGGAGCGGAGTACGTAATCGATGTTCTGCTGGTTCATGTCGCTCCCCTTTCTTTCGGGCGGGTTTCGACTGGTCTATATCGCAGATACTATCGCAGAAAAATGTTTCCGCAGGGTTAAAGCGTATCAAGCGCTCAAAAAACGTGCGCGAACAGGCAGTTGCGAACGAGTAGTTAGCGCGAGGTCGAAGCGCGGTGTTCGATGTGGCCGGGGACCTCGATGCGCTTGGGGGCGAGCTTTGCGGCGTCGCCCACCGTAGTGGTAACGACGTCGATGCGCTCGGACAGGCGCTCGACCACGCGCTCGGCAATGGTGAGGGTGTCCTGCGCGGCCGTGGTCACACCGCCAAAGAGCACGTGGTTCCAGGGATAGTCGTCAAACGTTGCAATCTTGAGACCCGCCGGCAACGAGGGCCCCAGCTGGGCCAGCGCCTCGGTCAGGCGCAGGAAAACCAAGCCGTTGACGGCAATGAGGCCGAGCTTTTTACCCGCATAGCCGCGGATGGTCTCGTCCAGGCGACTGACACCCTCGACACCACCGTCCGCCAAGGTGACAACCTCACCCGCAAGGCCGCGGCGCGAAAGCTCGTCGGCAAAGGCCTCGGCACGCTCGCGACGCACAGGGCTGTCGTCGCTTGCCTCGGTGAGCAGGCACAGGCGCTCGCTGCCCGCAGAGGCCAAGGCGTCTACCAGGCCGGCGACCAGCTCACGGTTGTTGGAGGTCACCAGATCGATGCCACCGTCGGCAACATCGCGGTCGAGCAGCACAACGGGCAGGTGCCCCGCGGCCGCGGCGATCGCCTTGTCGTTGCCTCCGCAGGTATTGACGACCAGGCCGTCCACGCCGGCATCGATAAGTCTGGTGAGCGACTCTGCCTCCTTGGCGGGATCGTTGCCACTAATGGCCGTCATGAGCGAGCAGCCGCGCGCGGCGGCGCTGGCGGAAAGCCCTTCGAGCATGGCGCTGGAGAACGGGTTAGCAATGTCGGCCAAGATCACGCCGATGAGGTTGGTACGCGAGCTGCGCAGATTGCGCGCGGCGGCACGTGGACGATAGCCGGTGCGCTCGATAACTGCCGCGATGCGAGCACGGGTTTCCTCGGTCATCTGCCCGGGGCGGTTGTTGAGATAGCGCGAGACCGTGGCCGGGCTCACGCCCGCCTCGGCGGCAATGTCCTTAATCCTCATCTGCGCCATAGCGCACCCCGTTTCCCAATTGTCGGCAGTCTGAGCCATTTTAGGCATTTTTTTAAAAATCTCGCTTGCAAAACGTTGTAGATGAGTATACTACAACTCGAAACGAAACCGATTTCGTAAACCGATTTCGGCAAGCGTTGGCACGGAGGTGCAAAGATGTACCCTACCGTCTTGGCACCTCCGTGCCAACGCCATATCAAAGGTATACGCACGAGTAAGAAGGAGCTGCGCGACCATGGGTAAAACGGTTCTTACCTTCGGCGAGATCATGATGAGGCTCTCGCCCAAAGATCATCTGCGCATTGAGCAGGCGACCGAGTTTGATGTCCGCTACGGCGGCGCCGAAGCCAACACCGCGCTTTCCCTGGCCTACCAGGGTGACAAGGCAGCTTACGTCTCCGTTGTCCCGGCCAACCGTCTGGGCGAGTGCGCCCTGCGTTCGCTGAAGGTCTACGACGTCGATACCTCACGCGTCGTGCGCCAGGGCGACCGTCTTGGCTCCTATGTGTTTGAGGTCGGCGCCTCGCAGCGCGGCAACGGCTGCGTCTACGACCGCAAGTACTCTGCCATCAACATGGCCAAGCGCGACATCTTTGACTGGGACGAGATCCTCAAGGGTGTCGATGTCTTCTACTTCTCCGGCGTGACGCCCGCCGTCTCCGACGAGATGGCCGCCGCCTGCAAGGATGCCCTCACCGCCTGCCGCGCCAAAGGCATCACCACCGTGTGCGACGTGAACTATCGCGGCAAGATGTGGTCGCCCGAGAAGTCGCAGGCCACCATGAAGGAACTCCTGCCGCTCGTTGACATCTGCATTGCCAACGACGAGGACGCTCCTGCCGGCCTCGGTATGACCTGCGTCTCCGGCTCCCTTGCCCACGGCATCGAGGAGCGCGACACCTACGTCGAGATGGCCCGTCAGATCTGCGCCGAGTACGGTTGCAAGAAGGTCGCCTCGGTCGTCCGCAACATCTCCTGCGTCGAGCGCTCCATTTGGATGGGCATGCTCTTTGACGCCGAGAGCGGCGAGCACTGGTTCTCCCCTGCTCACGACGTGCACGTGCTCGAGGGCGTTGCCGCCGGCGACGCTTTCAACGCCGGCCTCGTCCATGCCCTCATCAACGACTTTGACCCGCAAGACGCCGTCAACTACGCCATCGCGGCCTCGATCCTCAAGCTCACTATCAAGGGCGATTCCAACCTGGTAACCGCAGACGAGATCGCAGCCGTGGCATCCGCCGCCGACGGTGGCACCCGCGTCGCCCGTTAATTCGTTCCCCATTCCGCGGACTGCAGCTTTCCATACCCATACCTCTGCAGCCCGCTCCCCGATTTCTCCGGTCGGGCAAAACCACCAGTCCCATTCCGGTTTTGCCCGGCATTCCCTACACGACTGGTCGCGTAGCCGGTTTTGGAATTGCTTGGACCCCAAGCAGTGCCTCCGATAACCAATCCAAAACCGGCTCATGACCAGCACATTTGGCAATCACGCGCCCGTGCGCGCCTCACATCGAAAGGAACACTATGTTCGATCAGTTCTACACCACGCTTGAATCCCTGGGCATCGTGCCGGTCGTCGTGCTCGATAAGGTCGAGGACGCCGCACCGCTCGCCCATGCCCTTATGGCAGCCGGCATGAAGTCCGCCGAGGTCACCTTCCGCACTGCCTGCGCCGCCGAGTGCATCGCCGCTATGGCCGAGGCCGAGCCCGAGATGTGCGTCGGCGCCGGCACTGTCCTGACCGTCGAGCAGGTTGAGCAGGCCCGCACCGCCGGTGCCAAGTTCATCGTCTCGCCGGGTTACAACGAGGACGTCGTGAAGCACTGCATCGACATCGACCTGCCCGTCCTTCCCGGCACCGTGACCCCCTCCGAGGTCACTGCTGCCGAGAATCTGGGCCTCAAGGTCACCAAATTCTTCCCCGCGGCTCAGTATGGCGGCCTCAACACCATCAAGGCCCTCGCTGCTCCGTTTGTCGGCCATCGCTTTATGCCCACCGGCGGCGTGAACACTGCCAACGTCGAGGAGTACCTGAGCTCCAGCGCCATCATCGCCTGTGGTGGCACCTGGATGGTCAAGCCGGCCCTGTTCGCCGACGGCGACTTTTCCAAGGTCGAGCAGATCGCCCGCGAGGCCATGGACGTCGTCAAGAAGGTCCGCGGCTAGGTTTAGCTCTCTATCGTGAAAGGGGGCGTGTCCTAGACCTCGCCCCCTTTCTTTTAAAGCGGCTCGGAAGCGCGCCGTTTCCGTCACGAACAAGAACCGAAACCGTCTTGTATGCTGATAGAACGTGACGGAAGCGACACGCCCCCAAGCCGCTTTGCTTTCCCGGTCAATCAACCGACTCAACATAATCCAGTCCACCAAAACAGCTGCGGCGCCGTCTGGAGGAATGGACCCTTGCTTCCGGTCTTTTCCTCCAAGCGGCGCCGCAGCCTTTTCATGCCCCGATTGCACCCCCGCACTTGCGATGAAATACGGACTGCTTACGTCGTCAAAGCCGCAAAACAGTCCCTATTTCACCGCAACTAATGTAGGGAACGAGTTAGATGGCCGAGTCTTTGGACAGCTCAAAGTAGTCGGGATGCAAGGCGATAACCGGGCCCTGCTCCTCGGGCATCAGATGCAGGTGCGTCTCTGCCAGGTAGCTCGCCGTGTCGGTATCGCCCTTTTTAATGGCCTCGAGAATCCGGCGATGCTGCCGACGAATCGGCTCCCAATCCAGATCCTGCGACACCATACGCAACCAGTTGTATCGCTCAAAATGCGTGTTGACGCTCTTCATCCAATCCCACAACATGTGGCGGCCGGCAATCTCAAAACATGTCTCATGAAACAGGTTGTCCAGATCAAAAAAGCGACGCGTTTCGCTGTGGTCGAGCGACTCGGACTCGGCAAGAATCTGCTCGAGCCGATGCTTTTGCTCGGGCGTGGCGGCAGAGCAGCATTTAATGAGCACACTTCTCTCGAGTTTCTCGCGCAAGAAACAGGCGTTCTCAGCGCGCTCCATGCTGATTTTTGAGACATAGGTGCCGCTTTTGGGACGCGTTTCCACCAGCTCCTGTTCACGCAGACGCACAAAGGACTCGCGAATGGGCGTGCGCCCGATTCCCGTCTCCTTTTCCAGACCAATCGCCGAAAGACGTGTGCCGGGTTTGAGCTCGGCATAGATGATCTTGGAGCGCAATGCGTTGTATGCCTGATCTTGCAGGCTCTGATAAAGCTGATGTTGTTCCATAAAGCCCTCGGATGAAGCTCACGGTTTGTCGAATTTCACCACGTAATACTATCGCATCCCCCATACCCTCAGTTGCGGTGAAATAAGGGCCGCTGGCACCCATGCACAACTTAGGCGGCTTTGACGTGACCAGACGTGACCACCGCTATCTCGGCGCTGATCTTAGGCAACGTCGCCGGCATCGCCAGTAAGTTGTTCACCCGGCACTTTGCGCGCGCCGCGTTTGAAAAGTAGCACTACGCACGGGGCCAACGGGCAGCCCGTGCCCACTTGTCTCTCGAGCTTGCCCTCCTCGATCAGGACAATCGAGCCGCCCGCGCAGCAGTGCGAGTTCACCGTTTACCATTTAAAAGTGAACGTTCACCTATTTTTCGGAGAATGGGAGGGTTTATTACCCTACTTCACATATACTGAGCTTGTACGAAAAGCAAGACTTATATAGATGAACGTTTCTTTTGGAAGGATTGCTATGTCTGATCTTATGGACAGCTTCCGCCTGGACGGCAAGGTCGCGCTCGTGACCGGCGCCACCTATGGCATCGGTATGGCCATTGCCGAGGCGCTCGGAGAGGCAGGCGCCAAGGTTGCCTTCAACGCCCGTCACGCCGACAAGGTTGCCGAGGCCGAGAAGCACTACCGTGAGCTGGGCTTTGATGCTCACGGCTATGTTGCCGACGTCACCGACGAGGCCGTCGTCGCCGAGCTCATCGCCAAGATCGAGGCCGATTTTGGCACCACGCCCGACATCCTGGTCAACAACGCCGGCGTCATCCAGCGCACGCCGATGCTCGACATGAGTGCCGAGGACTTCCGTCGCGTCGTCGACATCGACCTCAACGCCCCGTTTATCGTGTCCAAGGCCTGTCTGCCGGGCATGATCGCCAAGGACCACGGCAAGATCATCAACATCTGCTCCATGATGAGCGAGCTGGGCCGCGAGACCATCGCCGGCTATGCCGCCGCCAAGGGCGGACTCAAGATGCTCACCAAGAACATCTGCTCCGAGTTTGGCGAGGCCAATATCCAGTGTAACGGCATTGGGCCCGGCTACATCGCCACCCCGCAGACCGCACCGCTGCGCGAGACGCAGCCCGATGGCAGCCGTCACCCGTTTGACCAGTTCATCATCGCCAAGACGCCGGCAGCCCGTTGGGGCACGCCCGAGGACCTGAAGGGCCCCGCCGTGTTCCTGGCTTCCGACGCATCGAACTTCGTCAACGGGCACATTCTGTACGTGGACGGCGGCATCCTCGCGTACATCGGCAAACAGCCGCAATAGGCTGCGGCCGCGCGGAGCACGGCACCTTGGCGCTCAAACCGTCGCTCGCGTACCGAAATACGCTTCGCTCCTCTTTCACGCCAATCTGCCGCACTCCGCGCGCCCTCGCCACCGTCACGCACCAGCCAACACAGGCGCTTCGGTTTGTGCGGAACTCGCGACAGACTTAACTGCCGACCGCTCGCATAGCTCATCGCGGGTTGGCTTTGCCGCCGCCCGCGCACAGAAACAAAAAACTGGAAGATTAAGTTGAAAGGTTGACTCAAATGAAGATCGCTCTGATTAATGAGAATTCTCAGAACTCCAAGAACCCCATGATCGAGGCTGCCCTTAAGAAGGTTGTCGAGCCCATGGGCCACACCGTCTTTAATTATGGCATGTATGCCGACGCCGACTCCAAGCCCCTCACCTACGTGCAGAACGGCATTCTTGCCGCCGTGCTGCTCAACTCCGGCGCTGCCGACTACGTCGTGACCGGTTGCGGCACCGGCGAGGGCGCCATGCTCGCCTGCAACTCCTTCCCCGGCGTGCTGTGCGGCCACGTTGCCGACCCGCTGGATGCCTACACCTTTGCCCAGGTCAACGATGGCAACGCCGTCGCCATGCCCTTCGCGCTCAAGAACGGCTGGGGCCAGGAGCTCAACCTGGAGTACACCTTCGAGAAACTCTTTGGCTTTGGCTCGGGCAACGGCTACCCCGCCGAGCGCGTTGAGCCCGAGCAGCGCAACAAGAAGATCCTCGACGGCGTGCGCGCTGTGACCATGCGTCCGCTCGTCGACGTCCTGGGCGAGATCGATCAGGATCTGGTGAAGGGCGCCCTCGCTGGTGAGCACTTCCAGGAGTACTTCTTTGCCAACGCCACCGACGAGGCCATCATCGCCAAGGTCAAGGAGATCTTGGGCCTGTAATAAGGTCCACGGGGCGCACCGCCCCCCCAACAAGCCGCCAGACAAAAGGCGCCGCGACAATCTATGTGTCGCGGCGCCTTATTTGATTGGCTATCGCTTGAGCCACCGCAAGGCGGCCGCTCCCCTATTTGCCAAGAGCCTACAGCTCGCAGGCGACCTTGTAGCCGTCGCCGATGGCGTCGCGGATGTTGCCGCACTTCTGGGCATCGCCCAGCACGTGGGTGACAACGCCGGCAGCGGCAAGATCATCGGCCAGCTTGGTGTTGGGACGGTAACCCATGGCAAGCACCAGCGTATCGGCGTCGGCGATGGTGTGGACCTCGCCGTCCTTCTCGTAGCTGATGGCGTCCTCGGTAATCTCGGTCACCTTGGCCTCGGTCAGCACGTGAACGCCCTTGGAGAGCATGCGCGTGATGAGCACCGCGCGACCGGCGCCACCCTCGTTGGCGGCAAGCGTCTTGGTCATCTCGATGACGGTGACATCGCGGTTGGCCGGCGACAGGTCGTTGACCAACGGGGCCAGGTAATCGGCCGTCTCGCAACCAACGGTGCCGCCGCCCACAATGACGATCTTCTTGCCCGGGAAAGCCTTGCCACCCAGCAGGTCGTCAGCCGTCATGACCTGCTTAAAGCCCTGCATAAAGGCCGGGGCGATGGGTTCGGCGCCATAAGCCAGGACAACCTCGTAGCCCGCGTAGTCGTGCTGGATGTCCTCGGCCGAAAGCTCGGTACCGAAGACGCACGTGACGCCGGCCTCGGCCAGGCGACGGTACTGATACTTGATCACGCGCGTGAGCTCCTGCTTTGCCGGCGGAACGGCCGCAATGCGCATCTCGCCGCCCGGCTCGTCCTGCTTATCCACGAGCACCACGTTATGACCGCGCTTGGCGGCAATGTAGGCTGCCTCCATGCCCGCGGGACCGGCACCCACAACGAGCACGTTCTTTGCCTCGGCGGCAGGCTCGTAGCCAGCCTCATCGCGCTCCACATCCGGGTTGACGGTGCAGGAGATGCGCTTGCCGAACATGATGCCGTTCAGGCAGCGCAGGCAACCGATGCAGGGGCGGATGTCGTCGGCGTTGCCGGCAGCAGCCTTGTTGCAGAACTCGGCATCGCACAGATTGGCGCGGCCCATCATGCAGATGTCGGCAGCGCCGTCCTCGATCAGCTCCTCGGCGATCCATGCCTCGTTAATGCGGCCGACCGTGGCAACGGGAATGTTGACGTGCTTTTTGATCTCGCGCGAGCAGGCGGCGTGCGAGGCCTGCTGCGTACCGGCGGCGGGAATGGCGGAGCCGCGCTTGATGGTAGTGCCGCCCGACACGTGGATCATGTCGACGCCGGCCTTCTCCAGGCGACGCGAGACGTAGATCATGTCGTTGAGGGTCAGACCGCCATCGGTGTACTCGTCGCCCGAGATACGGACGTCGATGATGAAGTCCTTGCCGCAGCGCTCGCGAATCTCGGCGATGACCTCGAGCAGGAAGCGCATGCGGGCGTCGAGCGAGCCGCCGTACTCGTCGGTGCGCTTGTTGTAGAGCGGAGTCAAAAAACCGCCGAGCATGCCGTGGGCATGCGCCGCATGGACCTCGACGCCGTCGACACCGGCCTTCTGCATACGCACGGCAGCGTCACCGAACTGATGCGTGAGCTCGTGGATCTCATCGACCGTGATAGGGCGCGGCGCCTCGCGGGCATAGGACGGGCCCACAAAGGACGGAGCGATCAGGCGCGGCGTGCCCGGAATGTTAAAGGCCATGTAGGCGGGGTGGAAGAGCTGCGGCATGATCTTGCAGCCGTACTCGTGGACGGCGGCGGCGAGCTTTTCCCAGCCAGGGATAAACGTGTCGTCGTAGCAGCACATGTCACCCGGCAGATAGGTATAGGTAGGCTCGACCGTCACGACCTCGGTGATGATCAGGCCAACGCCGCCCTTGGCGCGGGCACGGTAATGATCGACCAAGTCGTCGGTCACATAGCCGTGATCGGCCAGGTTGGTAGATACCGGCGGCATAAAGACGCGGTTCTTGACCTCGGTCGTACCGACCTTGATCGGGCTAAAGAGCATCGGGTAGGCGGAAGACTCCATACAGGGTTCCTTTCGTTTGAGCCGCTCGGCGGCAGTTGCTAACGTACTTATCGTATCAGTAACCGCGCTGTACCCGACCGTACACGCTCCCCCGGCCTTTACTCAGCCCACAAAAAGTTGCGGTGGAATACGGAGTAGATGAGGCCTTTGACAGCCAAAACAGTCCGTATTCCACCGCAACTGATGGATGGGATGGGTTAGAGGCCCAGGTAGCTGGTCATGCCTTCGACGGCGAGCTTGGCGCCGGCTACGGCATGGACCACGGTGAGCGGGCCGTTGACCACGTCGCCGGCGGCAAAGACGCCAGGCACGGTGGTCATGCCGCACTCATCGACCGAAAGAAGACCGCGATGGTCGGTCTCCAGACCGCCCGTCGTAAGCACCAGCTTGTCCTTAGGCACTTGCGAGGCCGCAATCACAACCGTGTCGGCGGGCACATGGTCAAGTTCTTCCTCGTAGCCCACCACGTTGTCGTCCTCGTCAAAGATAGCCGTCTCGAACACCGGACCGTTATCGTCGATGGCGCAGATCGCCTTGCCGCGCACGATCTCGGCACCGTCAAGCTCGGTCAGCTCCACCTCGTCATCGATGGCCGAGATATGGCGCGATCGGGCATACACGGTAACCTTGCGAGCGCCCGAGCGCAGGGCCGTACGGGCAACATCCATGGCCACGTTGCCAGCGCCGATAACCGCCACGTTCTGACCGATCGCCACGCTCGTGGGATCGACCAGGTAATCGATACCAAACAGTACGTTGCCACGCGACTCGCCGGGAATACCCAGCTTGCGGGCGCGCCAGGTACCGGTACCGACAAAGACCGCATCGTAGCCGTCGCGCAGCAGGTCGTCGATATGCAGCGCGCCACCGATGGTGGTCGAGGGACGGACGCGCACGCCAAGCGAGCACATCACGTGACGGTACTTTTGCACGAGAGCACGGGGCAGGCGAAACTCGGGGATGCCGTACTCCAGCACGCCGCCGATCTCGGGGCGCTGTTCAAACACCGTGACGGCACAGCCCAGCTGGGCCATCTTAATGGCCACGGTAATGCCGGCAGGACCGGAACCGACCACGGCAACCTGCTTGCCGCACGACGGCGCGGGCTTCCACTCCTTACGATCCAAATACGCAGTCGAGATATAGTTCTCGATACTCGAAAAATGCACCGGCGCACCCTTGCGGCCCTGGATGCACGCGCCCTCGCACTGACCCGAATGGTTGCAGATCATGGAGCAGACCGCGCTCATGGGGTTGTTCTGGAACAGCAGCTCACCTGCCTCTTCCAGACGACGCTGCTTGAACAAGTCAATGACCTGCGGAATAGGCGTCTGCACCGGACAGCCTTTAAGCTGGCAGAACGCCTTTTTGCACCCAAGACAGCGGTTCGCTTCCTCAACAATATGAATAGCCATCGGTACCCCTCTTGAACCTCTACGGCAATCTCTTTCGCCCAGCCTGTTTCGTTACAGAATCACGTGCTCGCACATCACGCTGCGCCCCATGCGCAGCAGCTCGTCGCGCGAGCGCTCGACCGTGGACGGTGTGCTGTTCTCGATAACGGTCATAATGCCCGGTCGCGCGGCCGCGGCCCAAGCGGCAATAGCCTCAAAATCAAAGTTTCCGCACGTGCAGGCGCCGTGGCATACCAAACGAGAGCCCGAGCCATCACACCAGCCATCCTGGTCCTCGTTGTCTACGATCTCGTAGTCCTTTGCATGCAGCACGCGAATCTTGCTGCCGCACAGGTGCAACATACGCGACACCTGCTCGGAAGCCTCACCGACGATCGTGGGATGCAGCAGCGACACCGGGTCGTAGATCACGCCGAGCGCCGGGCTCGGGACGCGCTCCAGAACCTCGCGGCAGCGCCCGGGCGTATTGACGATCTCGTTCCAACCGGGCTCGATCAGAAGCTCGCCGCCCTCCTTTTCGGCCATCGAGCACACGCGTGCGAGTCCTTTGCAAAACGCATCGAGCGCAGCGGCCGAAAAACGGTCATCGGCCATCTTGTTCTGCGCGTTAGGGCGCCCCGTCTCGGTCCCCACCGGACAGCCCCCAAGCCAGCGCGCGAACCTCAGGCACGCCTCGTACTCGGCATAGGTATCCACCAGTTGATTCTGATCGGGCGTTGCCAGGTTTTTATAGCAGCCGAGCACCGCCACCTGCACGCCGTTGGTGTCGAGCACCTCGCGCAGATGGTCGGCGAGTTCGTGCGTAAGGCCGGAACGGTTAATGCCAAAGGACTTGTAGAGTACTTTGCTCGGCAGCTGAATGCACGAGAAACCCAGTTTGCCTGCCATGCGAATGCGCTCCTCGACCGTACCCTCGGGCAGGTCGTGCAGGCGCACGCCGACGCTCAGTGCGCCTTTTGACTGCGCCATGCCTAGACCTCCTTGCACGCATTGATGCCCGGCGTGTAGCCGCCAAACGGGTCGTCGATGGAGCACACGCCCGAAGGGGCAAGCGGATCGCGCTTACCGGCAAGCTTGTCATGATGCATGGTCTCGATATAGGCGAGCACCAGCGGCGCCACGCCCTTCGCGTCGTTTTTGACGACGGGCTCGCTCATGTAGTAGCCAAACGTGCCCTCGCGGTGCGCGGTGTTGCCAAGACCCGCCACCAGGCAGATGTTGTCGAGCGCCAACTGCCCGTCGCGCTCGGACAGGCACGTATCGCAGATGCCATCAAAAGCGCGACGGCCGTACTGGTAGTAGCGCTCGCCCAGCACGCCCAGGCGCACGCCCTTCATGATGGCGTTGGCAAAGATGGCGCTGCCCGACTCCTCCAGATAGTTGGGGGCGATGTTGGGCAGGTTGATGACCTGGTGCCACATGCCGGTCTTCTCGTCCTGATACGGCAGCATGGCGTCGATCAGGTCGTGGAACATCTTGCGGATCTCGTCCTTCTCGGCCGACATCGAGGGCGGCATGAGCTCCCAGGTATCGATGAGCGCCATGGCAAACCAGCCCTCGGCGCGCAGCCAGAAGTTGGCCGAAAGACCGGTGACCGGGTCGCACCAGAACTGCTTGCGGCTCGCGTCGTAAGCGTGATAGTACAGACCGTTGAGGGGGTTGCGCATCAGGTCATGCACGACCTGGAACATATGGAAGCTGTCCGAACAGGCGCGACGGTTGTGGAAGCTCAGCTCGTATTGCATGTAGAACGGCTGGGCCATATACATACCGTCGAGCCAGATCTGGTTAGGATAGACAGCCTTGTGCCAAAACACGCCCTCTTTGGTGCGCGGCTGGGTCTCGAGCTGACGATAGATGGTATCCATGGCGGCACGGTACTTGGGCTTGCCCACCAGGTCGTAGAGTTTGTAGAGGGTTTTGCCCGCGTTGACGTTATCGAGGTTGTACTCCTGGGGATTGTAATGCTTGATGGTGCCGTCGTCCTGGACAAAGAAGTCGATGTAGTCGTCGGCGAAGGTCAGGTAGCGCTGCTCGCCGGTGATCTCGTACAGCTCGATGAGTGCCTTGATCATGCAGCCGTCAATATAATTCCAGGTGTTTTCCTTGCCGGCGCGAAGCTTTTCGATATTCCAGGCCGGCGCCTGAGGCGTAGAGGTCTCGATCAACTGCTCGATATAACGGTCCAGAATCTGATTGCAACCCATTGCTGTCCCCTCTGACGTTATTGATGGGTGAACGTTTCCCCTAGTGTAACGCGAACGGGGATTATAGGGTGAACGTTAACCCTATAATCCCCGTGAACGGCAAACTTTTAACGGCAAACGGCGGTGAGGCCCGCAGCGATGCGATGCGCCAGGCGCTCATAGCCGGCAGGGCTGTAATGCAGACCGTCCGGCATGTAGAGCTCGCGGTGCTCCGGCAAAAACGGGCTGATGCCGCTTTGCGCATACAGGTCGATCACCGGCACCGAGTAGCGATCGCAAACCTCCAGCATCGCGCGCACATAGGCGTCTTGCGTCAGGCCCAGATGGTTGGCCTCGTTGCTTGCCGGGATATCCTTCTCGTGTTTGCCGCTCGTCTTGCACGGCGTCATAAACATCAGCTTTGCCTGAGGCGAGCGCGCCGTGATGGTGCGGATCAGGTAGTCGAGCGCACCGTAGAACTCGTGCACGTCCGTGCTGCCCAGCTCTCCCAGCGGCACGTTACGGCTAAAGTCGTTAACGCCGCCAAAGACGATGCAGATATCTGCCGTGTGATCGATGCCGTCCAAGCGCTCAACAAACGAATCGCTACGGTCGGCCTTGACGGCAATACGCGAACCCTTAATACCAAAGTTCTCGATCGTAGCGCCGCCCAGCAGCGCACCCAGGTGCGAAGTCCAGGAGATATCGTTGCCTCCCCCGCCGCATCCGTTATCGCCCCAGGTCGTCGAGTCGCCAAAGCAGCAAATGGTCGATTCGCTCAAGTTTTTCGTTTCCATATTCTTCTCCTCACCCGCACATCGGCGGTCTTACAGGTACATACCGTTCATTCGCAACATCCGAGGGGCTATGCGTGGGCGCATTCCGCAACTTGCGAATCGAGCCATTCGATATCCTCGGCAAGATGCGCCACGCCCAGGTGGTGTCCACCCGGGCAGACCTCGTGCAGAAGGTTTTCGTCCTTGCCCAGCAGCGCGTAGGCGTCGCGAACGATATCGAGCTGCTCGTCTACGTTCGCAAGCCCGCGGGCGCCGTTGAGATGGTCTTTCTCGCAGCTCTGAACCAAGAGCGGCCGTGGCGCGACAAGCGATGCAATGTCGCCCATGTCGAGCAGACGCCAGAGTCCAGGCGTGTAATTGCAGCTGCAATTGCCGTTGAGGTGCAGTAGCGAATCATCAACGCCGTACAGATAGCCCGAGACAAACGCCTTGCGCACGCGCGTGTCGAGCGCGGACAGGTACAACGTCATGTAACCGCCGCCCGAAAAACCAAAGCAGCCCAGGTCGTCCATGGCAATGTCACCGCGTGTCTCCAAGTAATCAATCAAGCGCATGTTGTCCCAGGCGTTGAGGCCCGCGACCGTAAGACCCAGCGGCTCGGCCATACGTGCTTGATTCAGACACGTACCGCGCAGGTAGCTGTTCTCGTCGTCGCCCTGACCCTTCCAGTCACGACGGTATCCCCAACCACGCGCATCGGGGCAGACGGTCACGTAACCCATGCGCGCCAAACGCAGACCGTAGTCGTAATTGAACTTACGCACGGCATCGTCGACCGCCGGCACGCCCGCAACGCCGGCTATGCTTGCAGCACCCGCCCCCTGGTGACCATGCGGGCAGATATAGCAGCGCTTGAGTCCCCGCTCGTCAAGCTTGGGGCGGGACGGCTCCAACAGGTAAAACGGCATCCACACATCGTGCTCAACCTGCAACACCGCATGAGTACGTACGATGCTGCCGGCAACCCGCACGCGATTGAGCTCACGAATCTCAATCGGGGCGCGGTCCATAAGCGAAAGACCCAAAATATCGTACAGACGAGTCCTGGTCGCAGCCTTCCATGCCTCAAAGTCTGTGGGAGTCTTGCCCGTAAATGCGGCCGAGCGCCCCTCGCGCTTCAGTCGGGCGCGCAGCGCAGGTTCGTCCTCGTAGTACGTCTCGATGTGCACGGTGCGGCCATTGGCAGATAGCCCGGCCGTCTCTACCGCATCACCGTCGCCGCCCTCGGGATCCCAACCATCCGTGCCGGCAAGCACTCGGTCACGCGCATAGCGTTCGGAATCCTGACCGGTCAGGCAATGCGCCCACGGCACCCAAGCGGCAGTATCACCCGCCGGGCCAAACAGGGCACCGCCGGCATACAGGGTGCCGTCATGTGCCGCTGGCTTATTCCAATCCCACCAACCCTCGAGTGAAATATGGGGGCCCAGCCAGCATTCGAGCAAAACGGTCTGGGCCCACTCGCGCCATGGACGACCCAGATAGACCGATCCGGGGGCAATGCCCTCATCGGCTGTAAACGAACAGCCATGAAACACAAATCCGTACGGCTCGCCCTGAGGCGTGGAGGCTGCCGTTACATACCCGTTGACATCCATACCGCGGTTGAGCGAGCGAATCTCACACCCCTCAAAGTAGGCACGCGCGCCGCCAAAGATAAAGTCGACATCGCCCTCGATCCGGCAACGTCGAAAATACTGCCGCCCCACGCGGCGCGGGGCGAACTGCTTGGGGCCTATAAAGCCGCCCGGCTTGGCCTCGCGCGGCGGCAGCGGCCCCAAAAAGAGCGTGTCCTGGTGTCCCTTAATGCAGCAGGCATCGACAACCAGGCGGTCACCATCGGCATACAGGGCAATCGCCTGGCCGACCTCGCGCCCATCACCGGCGTTGTTTTCGATTGTTAGACCCGCAAGCGTCACGTCGTCGGCATCGACCAGCACCGTGTACGTACGGAAGGTGCCGAGTCTTCCATCCTGGCCGCTACCATCTTCCGAAGGCATCTTGGCACCCAGGCCCCCCACGATACGCACGCTGTCGGCCGTCTCGCCCTCGAGCGTCACATGCGGACGACGAATTTCGACCCGTTCGCGGTACTCACCCGGCGCCACCAGCACGCGCACCGGCACGGTCACATCGGGCACACACCGCTCCGCCGCCTCGAGCGCCGCCGAAATGCTGCGATACGCGCCTTCGCGTTCGAGCGATACCTCAAAGAGCTGTTCTTTACCACTCATCTGTCATTACGCTTTCTGTCACAGAACACCCACCATGCAATACCGGCACCTATAGATTGCGTGCGACAGCCGGGCAGACCCGACCGTCGCACGCCTCAACATGCCGTATTCACTTGTGCAGGAGCACTACCCTACGCGCGGATAACCTTGTCGACGTTTTGCAGCTGCAGCTCGTCGCCATCCTGACCCTCGATGCGCACGTTCTGCAGGTCGAGGACTTTCACGTTCTGCGCGATGATGCCCTGGCGCACCATGGGCTCCACGCCGCAGGCCATGGCCGGCACAAAGGGCTCGGCATCGGCGGCAAAGGTCACATGGACATCCTGGAACGTCAGGCGCGTCACCTTGCTCTCGGGAAGGCCCGTGATATAGGCCGCGGCCGCATGGCAGTTGGTGGCCTCGATATCGCAAAACGTCGTGGCGCCAAAGCCGGGCGTACGGTCGTCGACGGGCAGCGCCTCGCGAGACTGCACGTAGTCGGTCTTGCCGTCCTTGTCGCAGAAGTAGAACGAGTTGACCACGAAGGGCGTGAGCACCTTATCCATGCGAATGTGCTCGAAGGTGATGCCCTCGTTGACGGCGTCCTTGCCGCGTCCGCGGCGTGTCTTGACGCGCAGGCCGCGGTCGGTGCGCTCAAAGAGGCACTTGCTCACGGTGAGGTCCTTGATGCCGCCGGCGGCCTCGGATCCCAGCACCACGGCGCCGTGGCCGTCGTGCATGTAGCAGTGCGAGATCAGCACGTCGTGCGTGGCGGGACGGAGCTCGGGTTCAATGCCCAGTTTGCCGCTCTTGATGGCGATGCAGTCGTCCCCCACCGAGAACTGACAGCCAAGGATGCGGACAAAACCGCAGCTCTCGGGATCGAAACCGTCGGTGTTGTGGGAGTTCTTGGGACCCTCGATGGACAGGCACAGGGCATCGACGTGCTCGCACAGAATGGGATGGATATTCCACGCCGGGCTGTTGCGCACGGTAAAGCCGGCAAGGCTCACGTTTTCGCACTCGGACAGGAAAATCATGCGCGGGCGGGCGACCTCGCGGCCCTCCTCGGGACGGAAGATGTTCTTAAAGTCCTTGTTCCACCAGTTGTCCTCGGCAAAATCGGTCTGGCCGTCGATGGCGCCGCGGCCATAGATGCACACGTCGTGCATGCTCAGGCCCGTAAAGGTCGAACAGTAGGTCGAAAAGCTCTCGCCTTCCCAGCGGCCCAGGGGCAGCATGTCGGTGCCGGCATACCCGGCGCCCTCGTCGCCCGTGACCGTGCCCGGAATGTAGGCAAGCGCCGCGCGGTCGTGACGGGCCAGCAGCACCGCGCCCTCGGCAAGCTCGATGTTGATATTGCTCTTAAGGAAGAGGGACTTGATGCGGTAGTTGCCGGCGGGGATCAGCACGCGCCCGCCCTTGGAGCAGGCCATGATGGCAGCCTGAATGTTGGTGGTGTCATCGTGCTCGGCATCGCCCTTGGCTCCGCAGTCGCGAACGTTGATGGTAAAGGGCTCCGCCGGCGTGGTGACGCCTACGCTCAACTCGCGCTCGCCGCAGACAAAGCGGATCAGGTTGCGCTTGCCGGGGGTCAGGCCATCGACATAGGTCTCGACCGTATTCGTGGTACCGGCGGGCTCATCGTTGACAAAGATCTCCCACGTATCGGCACAGGTAAAGTAGCCGCCATCGTCGAGCTCGATAACGGCCGCGCGGGCATTGCGCCAGATAACGTTCGTCTCCATGGGTCTCTCCCTCAAATGTAATCAGAAGTTCATACTACTCGTTTTTAAAAAAGGGCCGTACCCGCCGGTGGATCTCCGGTGGCACGGCCCTGTGGTTTGGACGATGCGCCTGCCCTACTCGGCGGGAATTACGCTGCCGTCCTGGAAGCCAACATTGTTGTGGGCGAAGCAGTCCTCGTACTTAAAGCCGGAGAGTTCCTCGCAAAGCGCCTTGACCTCGGGCTTGACGTCGGCCATCTTGCCACCCTCCTTGACACGGTGGATCTCGTCGCAAAGGATGTCGCACTGCTCCTTGTCAATCTTGATGCCGCGGGCAAGGACGGCCGCGAGCAGGAAGAAGCCGGCGCAGCCGATGAGCATGTAGCCGCAGATGTACAGAGGCACGGTGGCGGGCTGGGTCACGGCGTCGCTGTTGCCGGCGGTCTGAATGAAGCCGGAGGCAGCAAGGACGATAGCCCATACGTTGACGGCAACAGCCTGGGCGATCTGCTGGCAGAGCTGCTGTGCGGAGCTGTAGATGCCCTCGCGACGACGCAGGGTGATGAGCTCATCGACATCGGGGATGTAGTTGAGCAGAACATCGGGCAGATACTGGAAGCCAACGTAGAAGAACTTCCAGATGGCGAAGATGATGGGGTAGGCGATCATGGCGATGGCGACCGTGGAGGTGCCGTTGATCTGACCAAAGGCGAAGTAGTTGTAGGCGATGATGCATGCGGCGCAACCGACGTTTGCCAGGTACCAAGACTTGTGGAAGCCCTTCTTGGCCATGAGGGCGACCCAGATGGCGGTGCAGACGATAGCGACGACCTTGCCGGGCATCTCCATCACGGACTCGTAGGACTTAGGAATCTGCAGACAGTAGACGATGAAGAAGGACAGGCACGCAGACCAGCAGGCAGCGGCGAGCTTCGTGGAGACCTGCGCATACAGGACCTTGCGGAAGGACTTGTTGCGGAAGGTGGAGATAACGTCGATGAAGAACTTCTTGATACCCTCGCCGACGCTCTCGATCTTCTCCTGAGCGACCTCCTCGGGGGTGTGCTCCCACGTAGACAGGTACACGCACAGCAGCGAGATTGCCATGACCGAAGCGTTAATCGTAGCAATAATGAAGTAGCTGAACGGGTTGGTCTCGCCGAAGGTGCCAAAGCCAAAGCCGACGAGTGCTGCCATCAGGAAGCCAGCGGCGTTACCAAAGAGGTGCTTGTAGCCGGTAAGGTACGTACGCTCCTTGAAGTCGTCGGTCATCTCGATGGTAAGCGGCGACAGGTTGGCGGTGCAGAACGTGTACGCGACGTTGTAGATCAGGTACAACACAAAGTAGTACGGGAAACCAAACGGCGTAGCCACAAAGATGAGCGGCTCGGCGACCATCATCGGGATAGCCAGCAAGATCCAGAAACGGCGGCGGCCAAAGATGCGGCCGATCTTAGTAGCGTAGAAGTTATCGGCCACAAAGCCCATGAGCGGGCACAGAATGGCGTTGAGATAGATGGCGAACGAGCTGATCAGCGCAGCCTCGCCTGCGGACAGACCGCACTCCGTGGACAGGAACAGCACCATGTAGCTGTGCGTAAAGCTCAGGGCACCGGAGTTGAGCATGCCGCCCATACCAAAGCCCAAGCGCGTCCAGAATGTGATCTTGCGCTTTTTACCGATCTTGTTAGTCATCGAGCTCCCTCTCTTTTCTCGATTGTCTTGTAACAAGACATTGGAGTCCATACCGATGTCTGTCTGCATATCGCCCACTCGTAGGGTGAACGTTTAGCTAGATTATGCTCGATTGCATATGATAGGTGAACGTTCACTTGTATATTATCCTTGAACGGTCGTTTTTTGCCGTTAAACGGACATCTGACTTGAAAAAAATCACGATTACATGGGTATTGAGTGGGTTTAAATTTGAGGTCGATTAGGTGAACGTTTATTGTTTTCGCCGCTCCCGTACCCTCAGGAAGACACGCCCGAACAGACAGAACAAACATGGCCCCGCCGGGAACACTCCCGACGGGGCCATGGTCAATAGCGCCCTATGCGAACCCATTTACCGCTACAGGCAGACGCCGTCCTTCCAGATGCTGATCTCGTGACAGCCGCGGCGCTCGGCACTCGTAAGCTTGCCGCTCGCCGTCTCTAGCACCAGCTGGTACAGGTCGTGGGCAGCCTCGTCGAGCGTACGCTCGCCCGTGGCGACCACGCCGGCGTTAAAGTCCATCCAGTTGGCCTTGTGGTCGCACAGACGCTGGTTGGTGAACACCTTGAGTGTAGGCGCCGGTGCGCCAAACGGCGTGCCGCGGCCGGTCGAGAACAGGATTACGTGGCAGCCGGCAGCCGTCAGGGCCGTGGTGGATACCATGTCGTTACCCGGGCCGCACAGCATGTTCAGGCCATGCTTGGTAGCCTGACCGGCATACGGCAGTACGTCGACGATGGGGGCAGATCCGCCCTTTTGCACGCAGCCGCAGCTCTTGTCCTCGAGCGTGGTAATGCCGCCGTCCTTGTTGCCGGGGCTCGGGTTCTCATAGACGACCTCGCCGTGGCTGATAAAGTAGTCCTTAAAGCCGTTGAGCATGTCGGAGGCGGCATTGAAGACGTCCTGGCTCTCGCAACGATCGAGCAGAATGCTCTCCGCGCCAAACATCTCGGGCACCTCGGTGAGCACCGACGTGCCGCCGCGGGCGACGACCATATCGCTCACGCGACCGATCGTGGGGTTGGCGGTAATGCCCGAAAGACCGTCAGAGCCGCCGCACTTAAGGCCAATGACCAGCTCGGAGGCAGGAATGGGCTCACGCTTGGCCTGCTTGGCCAGGTCGGCAAGCTCGGACAGGATCTTGTGACCCTCGACCTGCTCGTCGGCTACATCCTGGCAGGCGAGGAATCGAACGCGCTCGCGATCGAAGTCACCGAGCTCGTCGAGTACCTGCTGGTGCGTGCAGTTTTCGCAACCGAGGGACAGGAACAGCACACCCGCAGCGTTTGCGTGACGCGAGAGCGCCACCAGCAGACGGCGCGTCTGGGCATGGTCGGCACCGGTCTGCGAGCAGCCAAAGGGATGCGGGAAGTAGTAAACGCCCTCCAGCGAGCCCTCGACCAGATCCTGAGCCTGATCGCACATGGCACGTGCGACCTCGTTGACGCAGCCGACCGTGGGGATGATCCACAGCTCGTTGCGCGTGGCGGCACGGCCGTCGGCGCGGCGGAAGCCCATAAAAGTCTCGGGCTCAACGGAATCCACGACCGGATGCGTGGGGTTGTAGGTGTACTCGACCTCACCCGAAAGGTTGGTCTTCACATTGTGCGTGTGGAGCCACTGACCGGGCTGGATATCGCTCGTCACGTGTCCGATGGGCAGGCCGTACTTGATGACGTCCTCCCCCGCGGCAATCGCGCGCACGGCCATCTTGTGGCCCTGCGGGATATCCTCCACGGCCACGACCTCGCCCACACCGGGGACCGCGACGGCGGTGCCCTTGGCGAGCGGCGACAGCGCAACAATCACGTTATCGGCCGGATTGATCTGGATAGTGTTCATTACAAAGAGTCCTAACCCTACAGGTTGAGCAACAATCGAGCGGCGCCCACCGGTTGGCCGGCGGGCGCACAAAAGGATTTAGGCCTGGGCGTTGGCGAATGCCTGCTTGACGCCCTCGGCACGCACGATGGCGAGGGCGTTGACGACAAACTCCTCAAGGCCGGCGATCTGCGTCAGGTCCTCGCCCCACATCTGCTCGTTGGTGAGCACGTCGTGCACCAACTCGGCATCGTCGGCGCCGGCGTGGGCGGCGTAGAAATCGAGCACGAAGGCGTCGTCCTGAGCGGTGTACTCGGTGCCGTCGGCGCGACGCAGGTGCAGGCCGTCGCCCTCGCGGGCAACGAGCTCCTGCGTGTAGAACGCGATGAGCGTGGCCAGGCTCGTGGACAGGCACTTGGGCAGGTTACCGGTCTCGGCAACATAGTCCTTGAGCGTGGGCAGGTCGCGGGCACGCCACTTGGCAGTGGAGTTGAGGCAGATGGAGAGCAGCGCGTGGTCGATAAACGGGTTATCGAAACGGTTCTCGACGGCAGCGGCAAAGGCCTTGCAGTCCTCGACATCCAGGTCGGCGGCAAGCGTCGGGATGACCTCGTCGTAGAGCATGGTGTTCATAAAGCCGCGGATAGTCTCATCGTGCATGCAGTCGCGCACGATGTCAAAGCCGGCAACCCAGGAACCCGGAACAAAGGCAGTGTGGGCGCCGTTGAGGATGCGGACCTTGCGCTTCTTGTACGGGGTGACATCGGGGGTCACAAAGACGCCCGGCAGGCCGGCCTTCACGAAGGGCAGACGCTCCTTGAGCGACTCATCGCCCTGGATACCCCACATCTGGAAGGGCTCGCGCACGGCCAGGAAGGGATCCTCGTAGCCCAGGCGCTCAGCCACGGCAGCGGCCTCCTTGGGGTCGCGGATACGGCCGGGGACGATAGTGTCGACGAGCGTGGTGCAGACGGTGCAGTCGTTGGCCATCCACTGCGCAAACTCGTCCTCCCAGCCCCAGTCGCTCACGTACTGGTTCATGATGCGCAGCAGCTCCTCGCCGTTGTGATCGATGAGCTCACAGGCGAGCACGATGACGCCCGGCTTGCCGGCGGCCCAGCGGGTGTGGAGCACCTGGGCAAGCTTGGCGGGGAAGCTCGCGGGCGGCATGTCGTCGGCCTTGCAGGACGGATCGTAGGCGATACCGGCCTCGGTGGTGTTGGAGACGATAATCTCCAAATCGTCGGAGACGGCGACCTCCATCATGGCGCGGTAGTCGTCCTCGCGATACGGATTGAGGCAGCGGCTGCAGGCGCTGATCACACGGGACTCGTCGACCGTGTTGCCGCTCTCCTTGCCGCGCACCAGCACGGTGTACAGGTCATCCTGAGCGTTAATGCCGTCGGCAAAGCCAAAGGCACCGCTGATGGGCTGGACCATGACAACCTTGCCGTTCCAGCCGGTTGCCTCGTTGCCCATGTCAAAGAAGCGGTCGACGAAGGCGCGCAGGAAATTGCCCTCGCCAAACTGCAGAACCTTCTCGGGCGCGTCCTTGGGCAGCAGGTAGCCCTTGTAGCCGATCTTCTCGAGCGTCTCGTAGCTGATGTTCTCCATCGATGTCTCTCCTTAGATTGCTGTTAGCGTGCAGGCAAAACGGGGGCGCCGCGTGTGGCAACGGCGCTCCCGAGTTCGGTGTGATTCGATGCGGGTTTAGGCCTCGACGGTATCCAGGTCAAAGCCAAAGTAGCGGACCGCGTTGTTGTAGCTAATGTCGCGCACGATGGCTCCCAGCAGCTCCATGTCGGCCGGATACTTGCCCTGCTCGACCCACTCGCCGATCACGCCGCACAGCACGCGACGGAAGTACTCATGACGCGGGTAGGACAGGAAGGAGCGGGAATCGGTAAGCATGCCCACAAAGTTGCCCAGCACGCCCTCGTTAGCCAGAGCCGTGAGCTGCTCGCGCATACCGATCTCGTTGTCGTTGAACCACCAGGCAGAGCCGTTCTGGATCTTACCGGCGGTCGGAGCCTCCTGGAAGCAGCCCATCACGGTATCGATCATGGTGTTGTCGATGGGGTTCAGGCTGTACAGAATGGTCTTGGGCAGACCCGTGGCCTCCTGGATGGAGTTGAGGAAATCGGCCAGCTGGTCGGACGGCGTGTAGTTGGAGATGCAGTCGTAACCGGTGTCGGGGCCGAGCTTGGCGAACATGGCACGGTTGTTGTCGCGCTTGCAGCCAAAGTGCAGCTGCATGGCCCAACCCAGGCGGACATACTCGCCGGCGACAAACTGCATAAAGGCGGTCTTGTACTTAAGGACCTCTTCCTCGGTGAGCGGCTCGGCGGCCAGGCCCTTAGCGAAGATGGCCTCGATCTCGTCGGCAGAAGCCGGGACATACATGACGTAGTCGAGTGCGTGGTCGGAGGCGCGGCAGCCCAGCTCGTGGGCAACATCGTAGCGCTTGGAGATGGCGGCCTTCATGCCCTCGAAGTCGTTAACATCGACGCCGGCGACCTCGGAGAGGTGCCTGCAGTAGTCGGCGAACTCCTGGCCGCGCTCGATGCGCAGGGCGGCATCGGGACGCATGGCCGGGACGACCTGAACGTCAAAACTGTCGTCGGCGGCAATCTTCTTGTGCCACTCAAAGCTGTCGGCGGGGTCGTCGGTAGTGCAGATCATGCGGACGTTGGACTGCTTGATCAGGTTGCGGCAGGTGAAGCTGGCCTCGGCGAGCTTAGCGTTGGCGAGGTCCCAGACCTCCTGGGCGGTATTGCCGTTGAGGACGCCCTCGTAGCCAAAGAAACGCTTGAGCTCCAGGTGGCTCCACTCAAAGACGGGGTTGCCCACGCAACGACCCAGGGTCTCGGCCCACTTCTGGAACTTCTCGCGAGCAGGGGCATCGCCGGTGATGAAGCGCTCGTCAACGCCGTTGGCGCGCATCAGACGCCACTTGTAGTGGTCGCCGCCCAGCCAAACCTCGGTGATGTTCTCAAAACGCTTGTCATCCCAGATCTCCTTGGGAGAGATGTGGCAGTGGTAGTCGACGATGGGCATGCCCTCGGCAAAGTTGTGGAACAGCTCCTCGCCGGTCTTGGTGCTTAGCAGGAAATCCTGATCGTCCATGAAGTTTTTCATCAAACAACCCCTCTGTTGGCGGAGCGGGCGCACGATGCGCTCGTTATCCTCTAGGTGAACGTTCACTATACTAATTCATTGCGACTTAAAAGGTGAACGTTCACCTAACCACCATGGGGTGAACGGTCGATTTTGCCCGTTCAACGGTTACTGGAGCCGTGACTTGTATGTATTGCGAATTGGCAAGCGTCCCCAAATACCGAACTTGAGCGCTTTGGCCAGGTGGGTCATGTTCCGCCGTGCATTTTTGGGAGTATTCAGCATCGGAGCGCACCGCGCACCGTCTTCGAAGCCCTATCTGATGCTCATATTGCGCCCAATCGGCATAAATAAGTGCCCCCGATGGCGAATTACGCCATCGGGGGCACTTAAAACAGTCGTCCTAGCCTCTTTCGGGACACGCCATTGCTGAATACTCCAAAAAATGCACGTCGCAAGAGGGGGTACCTGACTAAACGGCTAAATTCCCGCAAGCTCGCAGTAGCGGTCGACGTTGCTGGCAAACACCATCTCCACAGCACCCTTCTGCACGGGCTCCGCCGGAGTTTTACCCCACAGCAGATACTCGCCCAAGGTCTTGGCACCACGGTAGGCCAAGCTCACCGGGTCCTTATAGACGATATTGGTAAAAATGCCGCGGCGTAAGGCCAGGGCGCTCTCGGGGAACAGGTCGTTGCCGATCACCATGACCTTGCCGGCCTTGCCGCTCGAAACAAGCGCGTCAGCAACCACTTCGGAACCAACGGCAAAAACGCTACAGATGAGCTCGGGAGCATCCGGCGCACTCAAGCGCTGCTCAAGCTCCCGCTCGAGCTGTTTGACTTGCGCATGGGCGCCGGCAAGGTCCTCAACTTGCCATGGAATATCGTGTTCGCGCAGGTAATTATGAAAGGCGCGGGCGGTCAGATAGTGCGAGTCGGTATAAGGGTCGCCCGCCAACAGGAGCACGCGGGCGTCAGCCCCAGAAGCGTGGACCAGGTTAGCCGCCTGCTCTGCCATAAGACTGCCTGCCGTGGAATAGTCCGCCAAACTGGCACCCAGGCGATCGAGGTGCGGGCGATCGCCGTCGACGAGCTCGATCGCCACGCCCGCCTCGGCAATCTGCCTCAAAAGCTCGGTCGCGCGGTCATCGCCCGGAACATAGGCAAGCAGACCGTCGATTTTCTCCCCTACCTGCAGGCGCTCATCAATCTGCTCGAGCGCATCGGCGTAGCCGCCCACGCCAAATTCAACGCGCTCAACCGTAATACCCCGGTCGATGACCTCCTGCTCAAAGCGGTTGCAGCCTTCCCACAGGTAACGGAAAAAGTACGCTCCCTCGCGCGATGCGCGGGGCAGGCAAAACACCAGGTTGATATCCTTGCGGCGCAGGCTCGAGGCACTTGTGTTGCGATGGTAGCCCATGGCCTCGGCCTTGGCATTCACCTTGGAGCGCACGGATTCGCTCACGCCAGCCTTACCCGTCAGGGCCTTGTGCACGGTATTGATGGAAACGCCAAGCTCGGCGGCTATGTCCTTCATGGTTACGCGAGCGCTCATGGGGTTACTCCGTTATAGATAAGTTGCCAATTAACAGTACAGGTAACGATACCCCAAAATCACTCTTCAACTCGCCGCGCTCGCCGCCAAATGTGCAAAGCGCCCCGCGAACGGATGCTCGCAGGGCGCCTGGATGCCTGGATCTTTATTTGATACCGCGGCCCAAGTCTTCGGCGATTTTGTCTACGCCCTTAAGTGCGGCGCAGGTCTTTTTGTTGGAGCAATGTCCCGTGCAAACGCCACCCTGAGCGCAGTCGGCGCAAGTGCCCTTGCGGTAGATGCGCACGCATACCGCGACAAACGCAATACCGATAACAGCCAGTACAACAATATCGATAGGTGCCATAGCAAGCCTCCTCTAGTTAACCATCGCTTACTTTACCCCATTCTCCACATATCAAAAAGGGACAGGTTTATTTTGGTCGGTTTTATCTGCGGAAACGCCACATCTCCCCCACCAAAAAGCCCGAATGTCGCTAGGACACTCGGGCTCGTGGAAAGGGGCTGATCCTTATTCGGACTTAAGCGGAAACTGCGGCGGAAGCAGTGTTGGTCTCGTCCTCGTCGGTCCATACATGCTTAGGCATGGGACGGAAGATCTGGAAGAGCATCGCAACCAGCAGCACGATGGCCACAACCGTCCAGATACCAAACTGCCCAAGGACCAGCAGGTTGTAGAACTGGTTGATAAACAGGCCGATTACCCAGGCAAAGGCGCACTCGTAGCCGATGGCAATCGCGGTCCACTTGCCGGAGTCCATCTGGTTGCGGATGGTGCCCATGGCGGCAAAGCACGGAGCGCACAGCAGGTTGAATGCACCAAAGGCAACGCAAGCACCCATGGTCGGGAACATGCCGGCGAACGCGGTCCACAGGCTCGGGTCGGTCTCGGCGGCGTCGGCAACGGACAGCAGCGAGCCGGCGGTGGCGACGACGTTCTCCTTGGCGACAAGTCCAGAGACAGTCAGCGCGGTGGCCTGCCAGGTGCTAAAGCCGAGCGGGGCGAAGATCCAAGCGACCAGGTTGCCCAGCATGGCGAGCACGGAGTAGTCCATAAACTCCTCGGGGATGCCGTCCATAGCAGGCAGGAAGCCAAAGGAACCGTTGTAGCTACCAAAGTTGGAGAGGAACCAAACCACGACGGTAGAGGCGAAGATGACCGTGCCGGCCTTCTTGATAAAGGCCCAGCAGCGCTCCCATACATGCAGCGCCCAAGAGCGGATTGCCGGGAAGTGATAGGCGGGAAGCTCCATAACGAACGGCGTCGGGCGACCGGCAAAGAGCTTGGTCTTCTTGAGCATGAGGCCCGAGGCGATGACGGCAAAGACGCCCAGGAAGTAGAAGAGCGGGCTGATCCAAGCGGCGGTGGTGGAAGAATCGCCGATGATGGAACCCATGAGCAGAGCGATGATCGGCAGCTTGGCACCACAGGGAATAAACGTGGTGGTCATGACCGTCATACGGCGGTCCTTCTCGTTCTCGATGGTCTTGGTAGCCATGACGCCGGGGACGCCGCAGCCCGAGGACACGAGCATGGGGATAAAGGACTTGCCGGACAGGCCAAAGCGGCGGAACACGCGGTCCATGATGAAGGCGACGCGGGCCATGTAGCCGCAGTCCTCCAGGAAAGACAGCATCACAAAGAGCAGGAACATCTGCGGGACGAAACCGAAGATGGCGCCCAGGCCGCCGACGATACCGTCACAGACCAGCGAATCGACCAGGCCGCCGTCCTCGGTACCACCCGCCACAAGGGCGTCGTGCACCACGGTGGTGATACCCGGGACATAGGGGCCGTACTGTGCCGGGTCGACCGAGTCGGCGTTGTCGCCCGCAGCCTCGACAGCTGCGTCGTAGGCGTCACGGCCCTGGCCGAGCACATACCAGCCATCGGTGCCGAAGAGCTGGTCGTTGGTGAAGTCGGTCACCGTGCCGCCCAAGGTAGAAACGGCGATGTAGTACACGCAAAACATGATGACCACAAAGATCGGCAGGCCCAGGATACGGTTGGTAACCACGCGGTCGATCTTCTCGGAAGTGCTCATCTTGACAGGAGCCTTGGTGAGGCACTCGTCGATGATGTGGGCAATGACGCCATAGCGCTCACCGGTGATGATGGACTCGGCATCGTCGTCGCAGTCCTGCTCGCACTGGGCGACCAGTTCCTCCACGCGAGCGGCCTTCTCCTTGGTGAGGTTGATGAGTTTGCAGGCGTCCGCATCACGCTCGAACAGCTTGACGGCGTAATAGCGGCGCTTGTTGGCGGGAACGCTCGCCGGAAGGTTGTTCTCGATGTGGTCCAGAACGTCCTCGATGGAGGAGTCGAACTTGTGCTCCGGCACCTGGCCCTTGGAGGCAGCGGACTTTTTGACCTGCTCGAATAGCTCCGTGATGCCCTTGTTCTTAAGAGCGGAGATCATCATGACCGGGCAGCCGAGCTTCTTGGAGAGCTTGTCCGTGTCGATCTTGTCGCCGTTCTTCTCGACCAAGTCGGCCATGTTGAGGGCAACGACCACGGGCAGGCCGGTCTCGATAACCTGAAGCGCCAGGTACAGGTTGCGCTCGAGGTTG
Source organism: uncultured Collinsella sp. (assembly GCA_958415625.1). Taxonomy (GTDB): domain Bacteria; phylum Actinomycetota; class Coriobacteriia; order Coriobacteriales; family Coriobacteriaceae; genus Collinsella. Next base: position 31,644 of record CATYZI010000015.1, read on the forward strand.
GTAGCGTCGACCACCTGGACGACGACATCAGGCTCGCCGCTCATGAGGTAATCGCGCGAGCACTGCTCCTCGGGGCTGTAGGGGGAAAGCGAGTAGATGCCAGGGAGGTCCGTGATGGTAACGTTCTTGTCGCTCAGGAGCTTGGCTTCCTTTTTCTCAACCGTGACGCCGGGCCAGTTGCCAACGTAGCCGTTGGCGCCGGTGATCAGGTTGAAAAGCGTGGTCTTGCCGCAGTTGGGGTTACCCGCCAGCGCGACATGGATCTGAGAGTCCGCCATTCAATCCTTCTTCCTTGTGTGCCTGCGCTGCTTTCTCCGCGCAGGCTGGATAATGTGCTTTAAAGTTGTAGCATTAAGTTAGAAAAACCTAACTTTATCTGCAGAAATATACGTCGCGAGTCCTTACTGAACCTCGACGACGGCGGCCTCCTCCTTGCGGATGGAAAGCTCGTAGCCGCGCACGTTGATCTCGACCGGATCACCGAGCGGTGCAACTTTCACGACCTTGAACGAAGTGCCCTTGATGAGCCCCAGGTCCATAAGGTGGCGGCGAAGCGCACCCTCACCGTGAAGCTTGACGATGGTGGAGCTCTCGCCCACCTTAACGTCACCCAACGTCTTCATTTACTTGTCCCCCTTTCAGTGCGTACAGAAATACCGTCGACTAACCGACGGTCATGATGTGCATGGCAACCTTGGAATCGATGCCAAAGCGTGCGCCCAGCACGGTGACGATGATATTGGCGCCACTCGAGCTCACCACGTGGATTTCGTTGCCCTCGACAAAGCCGAGGTCCTTGAGGTGGTGCTTCATATCCTCATTGCCCTTTACACGAGACACGCGCACGGTTTCGCCCGCTTTTACCATCGAAAGCGGCATTGCCGGCATCTGCGGTCCGCAAGACATGAGTGGCTCCTAACGTCAGTTCGTCCTCAACATCGACGCGGTAAAAGTTAACCACGCCTATGTTCGCTTTAGTAAACTAACACGTGGTTAACTTTTTGGAAAGGGTCCCCGTTCAGATTTCGAAAAAGTTTCCTATACGAAACAAAGAAGGCACCGCAAAGACTGTCTCTTTGCGGTGCCTTGTCATACCAATTTATGCAACAGAGGGGGCTGCCCCTTTGCCACATTATTGCGGTTAAAGCGAGAGGTTTCTGATCGACGTGACGCAGGAGGCCTCATCCACGCCCGAAACGCGGAACACGATGTCTTCGCCACATTCGCCGTAGAGAGCCATGAGCCCCATCACATCGCGGCCGTCGGTATGGCGATCGCCGATGCTGACCGATACGTTGCTACGATGCTTGGCAATAATGTCATAGAGCAGCGCAACCGGGCGGGCATGCAATCCCAACGGATCTTTAATCGTCTTTGTAAACTCGACCATGTCCCCTCCCACGACGTCGCACATTCGGCCGGCAAACCCAGCCACGTGGTAGTTATTGTACGTTACCGGCGCACCCCCGTCCCACAAAAAACGAGGGAAGGCACACGTCCTTCCCTCGTTACAGGCAATATGTAGCCGCTCGCCTACATCAGGCGCAGGCTGACGTCCTTGAGTTGGGCGCCGGAAACGGCACTCGGAGCACCCGACATGAGGTCGGAGCCGCTGGCCGTCTTGGGGAACGCCATGACGTCGCGGATGGAGTCGGAGCCGGTGAGCAGCATGCACACGCGGTCCAGGCCCAGGGCGAAACCACCCATCGGGGGCGCACCAAACTTGAGGGCCTCCATGAGGAAGCCGAACTGCGACTCGGCACGCTCCTCGGTAAAGCCCAGGAGCTTGAGCATGGACATCTGCATCTCGGCGTTGTGGATACGCATACCGCCGCCGCCGGCCTCAAAGCCGTCCATGACAAAGTCGTAGGTGCAGGAACCGGCTGCCAGCGGGTCGGCCTCGATCTTGGCGATGTCGGTCTCGGTCGGCAGGGTAAAGGGCTGGTGCTCGGCTGCATAGGCTTTGCGGTCCTCGTCCCAGTGGAACAGCGGGAAGTTGACGACCCACAGGAAGTCGTGGCCCTCGCGCTTGATCTCGAGCGCGTTGGCCATGTGGGAACGCATGCCGCCCAGGATCTCGTCAGAGAGCAGGCGCGGACCGGCGGCGAACATCACAAGGTCGCCGGGCTCGACGTCCATGCGCTCACGCAGAGCCGCCATCTCCTCGTCCGAGAAGAACTTGACGATGGGGCTGTTGATGGAGCCGTCCTCGCGGAAGGCGATCCAGGCCAGGCCCTTGGCGCCAAACGTGGAGGCCACGCCGGCAAGCTTATCGATCTTGGCACGTGCCCAGGCACCGGCGCCCTTGGCGTTGATGGCCTTGACGACAGAGCCCTCCTCGTTTGCGGCGGTCGCGAAGACCTTGAACTTGGAGTTGGCAAAGATGTCGGTCAGGTCGACCAGGTGCATGCCGTAGCGAGTATCGGGCTTGTCGGAGCCATAGGTGTCCATGGCCTCCCAATAGTCCATGCGACGCAGCGGCGTGGGCATCTCGACACCCATGCGGCCGAAAGCGTCGGCCAGGACCTCCTCGAGCGCGCTCATGACATCGTTCTGGTCCACGAAGGACATCTCGATATCGACCTGGGTGAACTCGGGCTGACGGTCGGCACGCAGGTCCTCGTCACGGAAGCACTTAGCAACCTGGTAGTAGCGCTCGACGCCACCGACCATGAGCAGCTGCTTCAGGAGCTGCGGGGACTGCGGCAGGGCGTAGAAGTTGCCCGGCTGGATGCGGCTGGGGACGATGAAGTCGCGGGCGCCCTCGGGCGTGGACTTGAACAGGGAGGGCGTCTCGACCTCCATGAACTCACGGTTGTGCAGCGCCTCGCGAATGGCAAAGGTAAAGTCGGAGCGCAGCTTGAGGTTGGCCATCATCTCGGGACGACGGAGGTCCAGATAGCGATAACGCAGGCGGGTGTCCTCGCTGGTCTCGATGCCGTCCTCGATCTGGAACGGCGGGGTGACGGACGTGTTGAGCACCTCGGCATGGTCGGTCAGGACCTCGATCTCGCCGGTCGCGAGCTTGGCATTGGTGGTCTCCTCGCCACGGGAACGCACAACGCCGTGGATCTTGATGGGCCACTCGGGACGCATGGTCTCGGCGATCTTAAAGGCATCGCCGTCGGAGTGCTCGGGGTCGAAGGTGAGCTGCGTGATGCCCTCGCGATCGCGAAGGTCGCAGAAGATAAGGCCGCCGTGGTCGCGGCGACGGCTCACCCAACCGGTGAGGGTGACCTCTTCGCCCACGTTCTCGAAGCGAAGCTCGCCGCAGGTACGGGTGTGCATGGAATGCTCGTCAATGGGACGGGTCTGGCTCATACCAGTGATCCTCCTTTATGGATCTGTGCCGCCCCGTGTCGTTCCGGGCGGCGTCGTACAGATTTGCCCAGCCTGCGTAAACCGCGCAGCCAGACATGGCGTTCTATCTTATCGCACTCGCGTCGATGTGCCGCGAAAAAGTGGCTCCTGCCCAAAGACTTGACGGAGACGAAACAATTGACGCGCCGCGACACCCGCCCGCGCTCGTCACGTGCGACAATGTGCCCCAATACAACTGCGCTCGGAAAGCAACTGCACTCGGAAAGGCCCGTCATGACTGCACGCCTCATCGTTATGGATATCGACTCCACGCTCATCAACCAGGAGGTCATCGACCTGTTGGGCGAGGAGGCCGGCGTAGGCGAGCAGGTGGCACAGATCACCGAACGCGCCATGCGCGGCGAGCTTGACTTTAAGCAGGCGCTCGAGGAGCGCGTGGGGCTGCTCGCCGGCCTGGACGAGAGCGTGTTCGAGCGCACCTTTGAGCGCGTGACATTTACCCCCGGCGCGTTGGAGCTTGTGCGCTCGGCACACAGCAAGGGCTGGAAGGTCGGCGTGGTGAGCGGCGGTTTCCACGAGGTCGCCGACAAGATCGTGGCCGCTGCGGGCATCGATTTTTGCCTGGCCAACCGCCTGGAAGTCGTCGACGGCAAGCTCACCGGTAAGTTGGCTGCCGACATTGTGACCAAGGAGTCCAAGCTCATCCAGCTGCTGGATTGGGCGGTTGAGTGCGGTGTCGACATGGCCCATACCGTCGCGATCGGCGACGGCGCCAACGACATCCCCATGATCCAGGCCGCGGGCACGGGCATCGCGTTTTGCGCCAAGCCCATGACGCGCGAGGCGGCCCCGTTTGCCATCGACGAGCGCAACCTGATGCTCGCCATGGACATCATCCTGCGCGACTAGTCAATCCATCTAACAATTGAATCAGTCTGTCCTATAGTTTCCGAACAATTTTGTCTTAGTGTTCGGAAACATACCCTTTGAGTGCTAGACTTTGCGCCGTCGAAGGGAACATATATGGATAAGCGAGATCTTGAGCAATTACTGAGCGATGTTGCCGGCGGAGCAGTCACCCCTGCCGACGCCCTCACGCGCATCCAGACGGCTCCGACCGCCGATTTGGGCTTTGCGCAGCTCGATCTTTCGCGCGGGGTGCGCCAGGGAGCCGGCGAGGTTGTCTACGGGGCCGGTAAAACCGCCGATCAGATTGCCGCCATTATCGAAGCACTGCGCGATGCCGGCCAGGAGCGCATCCTGGTCACGCGCCTGGATGCCGAAAAAGCCGCGCGCACCGCTGAGCTTCTTGGCAAGGGCATCGACCTGGGGTATGTCCCGGACGCACAGCTCGCCCTCGTGGGCGGCAAGCCCTCCCCTACCGGCAACGGACGCATCGTCGTCGCCTGCGCCGGCACGAGCGACCTGCCCGTCGCCGAAGAAGCCGCGTTGACGGCCGAGTTCTATGGCAACGAGGTCGACCGCCTCTACGACGTGGGTGTCGCCGGCCTGCACCGTCTGCTCGCGCATGCCGAGGAACTTGCCCAGGCACAGGTGGTCATCGCCATTGCCGGCATGGAGGGCGCACTGGCGAGCGTTGTCGGCGGCCTGGTAAGCTGTCCGGTCATAGCCGTTCCCACCAGCGTGGGTTACGGCGCGAGCTTTGGTGGCGTAGCCGCGCTGCTCGCCATGCTCAACTCCTGCGCCAGCGGCGTTTCGGTCGTCAACATCGACAACGGCTTTGGTGCCGCCTACCAGGCAAGTCTTATCAATCATCTGAGCGCCGGCACGCCCTGCGCCCGTTAAGGAGCATTCCATGTCCAATCATCAGCACACGCTTATCATCGACGGCACCTCGGGCATCAGCGGCGATATGACCGTCGCGGCCCTGCTCGACCTAGGCGCCAGCGAGGAGCACCTGCGCGAGCAGCTCGCCACGCTGCCGGTCGACGGCTTTACGATCGCCGTCACACGCGTAAGCAAGCATGGCATCGACGCCTGCGACTTTGACGTCCAGCTTGCAGAGGAACTCGAGAACCACGATCACGATATGGCCTGGCTCTACGGCAACGAAGCAGCTGCCGAGCACACGCACGAGCATGAGCACCACCATCATGATCATGGCGAGCACGAACACGAGCACTGCCACGAGCATGACCACGACCACGAGGGCCACCATCACGCCCACCACCATCACCACCGTTCTTTGGCTGACGCCACCGCCATCATCGATGGCTCGCAGCTAAGCGATGGCGCCAAGCGTCGCGCGCTCGCCATCTTTACCGCGCTCGCCGCCGCCGAGGCCAAGGCCCACGGCAAAACGCCCGAGACCGTCATGTTCCACGAGGTGGGCGCCGTCGACTCCATCGTCGACGTCTGCTCTGTCGCCATCTGCCTCGATGACCTGGGTATTGAGGACATCGTGGTCGAGTCGCTCTCTGAGGGTCACGGTACCATCCGCTGTGCCCACGGTCTCATGCCCATTCCCGTCCCCGCTGTCGTCAACCTGTGCCAGGCGGACAATATCGCCCTCACGCCCGCACCGGTCGCCGGCGAGCTCGTGACGCCCACGGGTGCCGCCATCGTCGCCGCACTGCGCACGTCCGAGCACCTGCCGGCCCGCTACCGCATCGAGGCCGTCGGCTACGGCGCCGGTAAGCGCCCCTACGAGGGCTGCTCCGGCACGCTCCGTTGCCTGCTTGTTCATGTGGATGCATAGCCATGGATGCCCGCAAAACCAAAAGCCGCGCCGCTATTGTCACGGCATTTTCCGAGCTCCTTCGCGAGGAGGACTACGGCAAGATCACCGTCGGCGACATCATCGCGCGCGCTCACGTAGGCCGCGCGACATTCTACGGCCTCTTCAAGAGCAAGGATGACCTACTGTCCGAACTCGTGAGCGACATCTGCACCCACGCCCTCGACGACGATGGCACACCGCTCGATGATCCGCTCGTACAAGTCGAGCATATCCTCAACAACCTCTGGGAACGCCGCCAGGGCGTACGAGCCCTCGTAGCCGGCGCCGGCTCACGCGTCTTCGCCGACTGCTTACGCAAGACCATCATGTCACGAGCAGCCGAAACCGTCCCCAACGGCCCCCAAGGGCCCGCCGGCACCATGGACCGAAGCTTCCTACTACACCACATAGCCTCAAGCTTCGTAGGAATGGTCCAATGGTGGGCCTGGCATAACTTCCAAGCCCCAAAAGAGGACGTAGCCAAAGACTACCTATCAGCCATAAAACCCCTCTTCAACTAAGTAAGAAGCTCATCCCAAAGCATCGCCCCAACCCAAGCCGCCACGCATCCCAAAGTGTCATTCGCGCTTCAACATCCATACCAGCAACAAGCCCCTCCCATCCAAATTCAGATATATGTTGGGTTGCTTGTACGAACGCAACAAAGACCCCACAGCTGTCCGCATGGGGTAACTTCCCAGCGCATTCCGCAGGACGAAAGAACCCCCGCCGCACGAAGTGCGCAGCGGGGGTTCTTTCATGTCCGAGGACGCGCTGGGAAGTTACCCCATGCGGCCAGCGGACAACTATGTAGCCTTGGACTAGAACATGCCCAAGAAACCATGCACAAACAGTGCGGCCAAAGCGGCACCGATAAACGGTGCGATGCCAGGAACGAGCAGGCCGTACTTCCAGTTGTTGTCAGCCTTGTTCTTGATCGGCAGCACCTGATAAGCCATGCGAGGACCAAGGTCACGAGCCTGGTTCATGGCGAAGCCGGTGATGCCGCCCATGCCCATGCCAACAGCCCAAACAATCAGACCGACGCAGATGGCGAGCATCAGAACGTTCTCGCCGGCGCGGCTAGCGGCAGCAAGGATGGCACTGATGAACACAAAGGTGCAGATAGCCTCGCAGAAGAAGTTACGGACATAGTTCGTACCCTCGGTAGTGGGGTTGGTCGAGAAGATGTTGCGCTGGGCAATGGGGTCGACGACGCCCTCGGAAGCCTTGAACTCATCGGCATACATCAACCAAGCGATTACGGCGCCCACAAAGCCGCCGAGCATATCGGCAATCATGAAGGGGATGCAGCTGCTCCACGGCACCAGGCCTACGATGCACTGGGCAAGCACCATAGCCGGGTTCATGCACACGGCGCCGCCAAAGACAAACAGGCAGACCGAGATGCCAAAAGACCAAGTGGTGATGGCAAACATATGGCCGGAGCCCTGATACTTGGTGCCCTTGAGCACGGTATCGCAGTGAACACCCACGCCAAAGACGATCATGAGGGCAGTTGCGCCGAATTCGCAGAGGAGTTTGGTAAGCATAAAACCTTATCTTTCTTGTCGGTTAAAAACGATTCGTTTAGGCCGCGTGCTAGTGCTGCGCGACGACAACGCCCAGGCCATCGGGAATAACGGCAACCTTGGCATCGGCACCCTTCATCTCAAAGGCGAGCTTGAGCGCCTCCTCGATAGTGTTGACCGGCGTCATGTGCATATCCTTGAGCATCTGGTGATCGCACAGGTCGGTGACCATGATCACGGGGTGATGCGCCAGGATGCGGGCAAAGATCTGGCTCGTCCACTGATCGGGCAGGGTCTCGTCCTTAGGACGGTCGATGCAGGCGCGCTCAAACTCTGCCGGATCGTTATCGGCGATGTTGTGATAGAAGCCCTCGCCACCGTGACCGTCGGCACAACCGGCGACGTCGATGATCACGCCGCCCTCGGGAAGCGTGGCCTCGGCAGCGCACATGCCCTTCACGGCCTGATAGATGTTCTGATCGAGCGGGTAGCCACCGTTGGTGGTGATGGCGATCTCGCACTCAACGGGCTCAACGCCGGCAAGGCTCTTCACGAACTCGCAGCCAGCCTCGTGCGCCTTGTGGATGTCGCCGGCAAAGGAGCCGATGACCTCGTGCTTGCCGTTAAGCACCACGTTGAGCACAAAAGCAAGGTGAGCCATCTCGGCGGCGGCGAACATGTCCTCGCTCACGTGGTTGTGGCACAGGTTGCCGGCACGCGAATGGGAATCGTTCACAAACTGACCGTTGTGGTTGTACATGATGGTCTTGTAGCTGGCGATGCCGGGCAGCACGGACTTGCGGCTGCCAGAGAAACCGGCAAAGAAGTGCGGCTCAATAAAGCCCTCGGCAAGCAGCAGATCGCAATCGGCGGCAATCTTGTTGATGATGCACTCGCCACCAGAAGGCAGGGTGCCGATCTTTTTCATCATGCTGTCGTCAGTCGCGACATGCATGACGATCTCCTCGTTAGCGACGATCTCCTCGCCGTACTTGTTAACGAGTTCCTCGTGCGTCGAGGGGCGATGCATGCCGGTCGCGACCAGGATGCGCACACGTGCCTCAGGAGCGGCAGCGTGGATGTGATGCAGCAGAATAGGCATCGTCACACGCGAGGGAACGGGACGCGTGTGGTCGGAGCTAATGATGACGATATCCTTCTTGCCAGCACAAAGCTCCTCGAGCGAAGGCGAGCCATAAGGGTTGGCAAGTGACTCCTCTACCAGCTCTTCCTGAGATTTTGTAGTCTTAAACTCGTTTTGATGACCTTCCATCACACCCGCGAAGTTCTTATCCTCGAGCTCCAGATGCAACGTTTTGTGGTCAAACGGCAATTCACATTCAAACAATGACGAGCGCCCTCTTCCTTTCATCTAACACACTAGATAAACCGTAGGAAGGATACGCCGCTCACCGATAACAACCAACCACCCACCAACCCGTTAACAAAACGCTCACAATTGACAAGTACAAAAAGGCGGCCGCAGCCCAAAAAGGAACCACGACCGCCGTCCAAAACGTGCGAAGCGCCAAATGCATCTCAATCCCGACCGATAAGGCGCTAGGCGCGAAGCGCCGCACGCGCCGCTGGGACAGATCCCCATCCAAAACGCGCGAAGCGCGCCATTCTTCTCTCAGCCCGTAATCCGCAGAAGACCGAAGACGAAGGGCCCCGATGGGTTTCCCTCTGAGCGCATTCCGCAGCACGAAGCCCCCTTATCCGCAGCTCCGAAGGAGCAGGATAAGGGGGCTTCAAGTGCGAGGACGCGCTCAGAGGGAAACCCATCGGGGCCCGGCGAGAGCCACAGGGCTATCTATTACCCCGTGTTTTGCAGTCCTGCCGAGACGCCGGTCACAGTCGAAAGAATCAGGCTCATGTACTCGGCCTTCTTCTCCTCGGCCATCTCGTCCTGGTTCATGCGCACCTCGCGAAGGGCGCGGACCTGGGCGATGGACAGGGCGTCGACGTAGGGGTTACGCACGCGGACGGCGCAGCCGAGCACGCGACGACGCTGCAGCGGCCATTCGTCACCGACGATGGCAAGGACCCACTTACGGGTGAGCTGCATCTCGGTAAAGACCTTCTCGGACAGATCCTGGCGATCGCCCAGGTGCAGGTACATCTTGGCGATGCGCTGGTCGGTCTTGGCGATCGACATCTCGATGTTGTCGATAAAGGTGCGGAAGAACGGCCACTCCTGGTAGGCAGCCTTAAGCTGGTCCAGATCGCCAAACTGCTCGCAGGCGGTGCCCAGGCCGTACCAAGCGGCCAGGTTAATGCGCGCCTGGCTCCAGCTGAAGATCCACGGAATGGTACGCAGGTCGTCGAGCGACTTGGCACCCAGACCGCGCTTGGCCGGGCGCGAGCCAATCGGCAGCAGACCGACCTCGGTCAGCGGCGTCACGGTCGAGAACCACGGTGTAAAGTCCTCGGTGTTCAGCAGGTCCAGATAGCGCTCGTGGCTTACGGCGTTGAGCTTCTCGGCCATATCCCAGAACTTCTGCGTGGTCTCGGTGTTGGTCTTCTCGACGCTCGGGGCCGACTGCAAAAGCGTTGCGGCGGCAACGGACTCAACATGGCGCTGAGCCAGCGTGCGGTTGCCGTAACGGGCAAAGATGACCTCGCCCTGCTCGGTGAGCTTAAAGAAGCAGTTGACCGAACCCTTGGGCTGCGCCAGCACGGCCTTGTTGGCCGGGCCGCCACCACGGCCCACGGCACCGCCGCGACCGTGCATGAGCACCAGGTCGATATCGTTCTTCTCGGCCCACTTGGCAATGCGCTCCTGCGCGGAGTGCAGCGCGAGCATGGCCGTGGTAGGACCGGCATCCTTGGAGGAGTCGGAATAGCCCAGCATGACCTCCATGCGGCGGTTGGTCTGGGCAAGGCGCTTTTGCACCACGGGCAGCGTAAGCATCTGGTCGAGCACGTCGACGCAGCCCTCGAGGTCCTCGAGCTGCTCGAACAGCGGGATCACGTCGAGCTCGGGCACGTCCTCCTCGTGCGCAAAGGACAGGTGGGCAAGCTCAAAGACGTCGGCCACATGCTGAGCGCTCTTGGTGAACGAGATGATGTAGCGGTGCGCCATCTTCTTGCCGTAGCGCTTTTGGATGGAGCCGATAGCGCGGAAGGTGTCGATGACCTCGCGCGTCATGGGCTGCAAATCACCATGGATACCGTTCTCGTGAATATCCTTGAGGGCGCGGGCGTGCACCACGGAGTGCTGACGGAACTCCATCTCGACCATATGGAAGCCGAAGGACTCGACCTGCCAGATGATGGTCTGGACCGGGCCGTAGGCAGCACGGACGGCACCGCAGGCGGCCAGCGAGCGCTGAACGACACGCAGGTCATCCAAGAACTCGTCTGCGCTGTGGTACATGGTGTCGGTGATGCGACGCACGGTGGCGTTCAGACGGTCGGCCATGACGAGCATGACGGCGCGATGCGGCTCGTGCTCGGAGATCAGCTCAGCGCGTGCGGTGTACTGGGTGCTCATCTCGACCTGATGGTTCCACAGGTTGATGAGCTCGGCAGACGGCTTGCTGTAGGTGGCCTCGAGCGTCAGGTTGCGGCCGATGCGGCGGCACTTGTCCTCGAGCTTGAGCACCATGTGAGTGAAGTACTTGGCGGCGACCTCGCGGCTCACCTTGGCGGTGACGTTGGGGTTACCGTCGCGGTCGGAACCGATCCAGCTGCCGGGATGGAAAAACGCCGGGCACAGCGGCGGCACGGTACCGGCCTTGTCGCCCAGCACCCAGTCGTCAAAGCGACGATAGATGACGGGGATGACGTCGAACAGCGTGTTATCGAAGATGTCGATGATGGTATCGGCTTCCTCGACCGGCGTGGGCTTCTTGAGCGCGATGGGGCTCGTACGCACCAGGGCGTCGATCTCCTGCAGCATATGGCGCTCGTTCTCCACCAGGTCGGAGCCGCCCAGACGCGGACGCTCCTCCAGCAGATTGGAGATACGGCGAATCTTGCCCTCGACGGCCTTGCGACGGGCCTCGGTGGGATGTGCGGTAAAGACAGGGTGGAACTCGAGCTTGCTGAGCAGCTCGTTGGCGCCATCGACACCCATCTCGTTTACCAACTGGTGATAGGCGACGGTGAGCTCGTTGGCGGGATCGACCTCGGTATCGGTCGATGCGCCGGCCTCGCGCTCGCGCAGCTGCGCCACACGGTAGTTCTCCTCCGACAGGTTTGCCAGGTGGAAGAAGCTCGTAAAGGCGCGAACGATGACCTGCTGCTTATCGAGCGGCAGGCTGTCGATCAAATCGACGACCTCACGGAATGCCACGGCGGTGGGCTCGTCGGCGGTGGGCACGCCCTGCTCGTCGACGGCCTCGTCGGCAGCGCGGGTACCGGGGTTGCCGGCATTGGCCACAATCTCGGCCGACAGGATCTTGTCGAACAGGTCCGCAATCTCAGGATCATACTCGCTAAGCACACGACGCTCCAGGCGCAGGAACAGCGCCAGATTGTCGCGCAGCTCCTCGGGGATCTCGATCTCGGCGAGACGCTCCCTGGACTCGGCATTCGAGCCGATTCGGTTAACGAGGCGGTTGACCACGGCAGCGACGCGCGCCGCGGCTTCGGGTACAGACTGGTTGCTTAGGTTCTCAGCCACGTTTCCTCCCATTCCTCCTTCTATGCACGTAACATGCGGTATTCATTATAGGCGCTTGCGAAATACTTTCGATACTGATTGCGCTTTACCACACAAAAGTATTTTCTGCATTGCAAGGGTTTTTGCTCTAAATGGTCGTATTTCTCGGTGGACGGCATACACAAACGGGGGCATTCCGCATAAATGCGAAACACCCCCGTAACAATCGCTCGCAATGGACGGGACACTCAAGCGGGTCCGCAGCTCAAAAAGATGCGCTACAGGCGCTCGCGAACCACCCCGACCACGTTGGCCAGATCGACGAGAACCTCGTCATGGCTCTGCATGTCGCGTACCTTGACCTTGCCGGCGGCAAGCTCGTCGCCACCCAGGACCAGGATGAGCTTAGCGCCCACCTTGTCGGCCTGCTTAAACTGAGCCTTGAGCGAACGGCCCTGATAGTCTGCCTCGGTCACGATGCCCGCGGCGCGAAGCTCCTGCGTAATGACAAAGACGTTCTGGCGCAACTCCTTGCCGGCATTGGCGACGTAGACGCACGGGGCCTCATCGGCACCCAGGTCGCTGCCAAAGGCCTGCAGGGCCAGCAGGGCGCGCTCAAAACCGACGGCGAAGCCGACGCCGGCCGTGGGCTTGCCGCCCTCGAGCTCGACCAAGCCGTCGTAGCGGCCGCCGCCACCGATGGAGCCGACGCCGGCACCGGGAGCCTCGACCTCAAAGACGGTGCGGGTGTAGTAGTCCAGACCACGCACCAGGGTGGGATCCTCGACATACTCGATACCGGCGGCATCCAGATAGCGCTTGACCTGCTCGTAGTGCTCGCGGCACTCGTCGCACAGGTTGTCGCCCATCAGCGGCGCGTCGGCCATGATCTCGCGGCAGTGGTCGTTCTTGCAGTCGAAGGCGCGCAGCGGGTTGAGCTCGGCGCGCTCGCGGCACTCGTCACACATCTCGTCAGCGTGATCGAGGATAAACTGCTTGACCTGCTCGCGGTAAGCCGGACGGCACTGAGCGTCGCCCATCGAGTTAATGAGCAGACGGAGCTTGGAAAGATCGAAGCCCAGGCGCTTGTAGAACTCCATGAGCATGATGATGCACTCGGCGTCTGCCGCCGGATCGGGAGCGCCGAGCCACTCGATACCCACCTGGTGGAACTGACGCAGGCGGCCCTTCTGGGGACGCTCGCCGCGGAACATGGCCTCGGCGTAGTAAGCCTTAAACGGCGTGGAGCCCTGGGGCACCAGGTTGTTCTCCACGACTGCGCGCACCACACCGGCCGTGCCCTCGGGACGAAGCGCCAGGCGCTGCTTGGGCTTGAGTTTTGTGTCGGTGCCCTCGGTAAAGACGCGCTCCAGGTTGGCGCCGCTAAAGACGCGGAACATCTCCTTGCGCACGACGTCGGTCGACTGGCCGATGCCGTGGACAAAGACGTCCACCTGCTCGATCGCGGGCGTCTCGATGGGTTTAAAACCAAACGGCTCGAACACGCCGGCAGCGATCTGCTGCATCTTTTGCCAAGCGCGCATCTCGGCGCCGATAAGGTCGCGGGTTCCCTCCGCCTTCTGTGCCTGCATGGGCAAACACCTTTCTTTTGTATCGCGTCATAGGTAGTGGACATTATACGGCACAAAGCAGCAACGCGGCGGCGGGGGGGGGGGCAACACCGGGGGGGGGGGGGGGGGGGGGCAAGACCCC
>CATYZI010000016.1 GCA_958415625.1 uncultured Collinsella sp.
GCATAGTCACTGCATTTCCATTCGCCATAGTCAAGCCCTCCTTCCCTATTGTAATTCTCCACTTATGATTTTACCTGCCAATTCAATCATAAGTGGGGGATTATAAAAGCCGAAAGGGAGAGGACTTCCTTACGAAGCCTCTCCCTTTCGGGGCCTGCTTTTTTATAAGAATTCGCCGACTCGGTGGACTTCGGGTTCTAGGTCTACGCCGAACTGCTCTTTGACTTTGGCTTGGATGTGGCGGATGAGTTCGTCGACGTCGGCTGCGGTGGCGTGGTCGGCGTTGACGATGAAGCCGCAGTGTTTTTCGCTCACCTGGGCGCCGCCGATGGCGTGGCCGCGCAGGCCGGCGTCCATGATGAGCTTGCCGGCAAAGTAGCCCTCGGGGCGCTTGAAGGTGGAGCCGGCGCTCGGCATGTCGAGCGGCTGCTTGTCCTCGCGGCGCTGGCGGTAATCGTCCATGTCGGCCTTGATCATCGCGGCGTTGCCCGGGGCGAGGTTGAAGGTTGCCGAGAGTACGATAAAGCCGTCGTCGGCGATGCGGCTCTTGCGATAGCCCAGGTTGAGCTCATCGACATCGAACTCAATGATATTGCCGCTGCCGCGCGTGCCGTCGTCGAGTACGCGGGCGGGCTTATAGACGCGCACGGACTCCAGAACATCGGCCATGCAGGCGCCGTAGGCACCGGCGTTCATGTAGCAGGCGCCGCCGACCGAGCCGGGGATACCCGAGATGGGCTCCATGCCGGTGAGACCGGCCTCGGCTGCCGCGGCCGCGACATCCGAGAGCATCGCGCCGGCGGCCGCCGTGACGTGCGTGCCGTCGACGGTAATGTCGGAGAGGCCCCCTCCCAGCGCCACGACGACGCCGCGGATGCCCTTGTCGCCGACGAGTAGATCAGAGCCGTTGCCCACGATGGTGAGTGGGAGGTCGCAGCGATAGCAGGTGTCGAGTGTGGCGACGAGGCCCTGCTCGGTATCGGGCGTGACGAAGACGTCGGCCGGGCCGCCGATCTTAAACGTGGTGTGATCGCGCATGGGCTCGCTCATGAGCACGTTGTCCTCGCCGGCAACACCGGCGAGCGCGCAGAGCAGGTCTTCGTTAAAAAAGTCGTTCTCGTGCATACGAATATCCGCCTTATGGTGGTCGTTTTCATCAATCGAATGCAATATACCCTACCTGGATGGATTTGGTGCAAAGTAACCTGACCCCAATGCACCAATCGGCTTGCGCTGGCGGCGATAAAGATGCCGTTTACCGGATTGGTAAAGTGTTTATCATCGAGGTAGATGGGCGGTCGCTATACTTTCAAGAGATTGCGCGTAAACCCGGAAGGAGCGAGATGGCCAACAAAGTCACCCTCAAGCAGATCGCCCAGGAGGTGGGGCTTTCCCCCTCGTCGGTCTCGCTTGTTCTCAACAATCGGTCCTGTCGCATCTCGGAAGAAAACCGCAAACTCATCAAGGAGGTCGCGGCGCGCAACCACTATGTCCCCAACCAGATTGCGCGCAGCCTGGTTATGCGCGAGTCACGCACCCTGGGCCTTATCGTCCCCAACATCGAGAGCCGTTTTTTTGCCTCGCTCGCCGGGAGCCTGGAAAAGCGCTGTCGCGAGGACGGCTATGCGCTCTTTATTACCAGCTCGGGCGGAAGTGCCGAGGACGATCTGGAGCTGTTGCGCCAGCTGGTGACGCGCGGCGTCGACGGCGTGTTCCTGGTCGTGGGCGACGAGTTTTCCGATGACCGTGCCCTGCGCGAAGAGGTCAGCCACCTTCCCATCCCGGCCGTGATGGTCGACCGCGCCATTGAGGGGCTCGAGTGCGACAAGGTGATGTTCGATCACGAGATGGGCGGCTATATGGCTACGCGCTATCTGGTTGAGCAGGGCCATCGTCGCATTGCCTGTCTCGTTAACGCGCGTCGTTCCAATACGGGTCGTAAGCGCCTTGCCGGCTACGAGCGCGCGCTGCGTGAGGTAGGCCTTCCCATCGACGCACGCTTGGAGTTCGAGAGCGAGTATTACATTCCGAGTGCCTACGAGGCCTCGGAGGCAGTGCTCGCGACCGATGCCACCGCCGTGTTCGCAAGTTCGGACAACATTGCGCTGGGCCTGCTCAAGCGCTTGCACGAGATGGGGAAGAACATTCCGGGCGATATCTCGGTGGTGAGCTATGACAACTCGGCAGCCGATGTGCTCTTTGAGCCGGCGCTGACCGCGATTGAGCAGGATCCGGGCGTGCTTGCCGAGCATGCTTTTAGCTGCATGTCCAAGCGACTTGCCGGCAAGGGCGGTAGGCGTGCCGAAGAAGTGGTTTTGGAGCCTGCGCTCATCGTAAAGGGCAGCGTGCTCAATCTTACTAAACACAACTAAACACGTTTACCAATTTGCATAAAGTGAATGTGGAGCGCCTGTGATAGACGATATTGCAGGTGAAGGTCTGATTTTGCTTGCCTGCGAAACAGATAACGATGATAAAACGTTTTTTCACCATGATAAAACGTTTTAGCAAATATACTAGTCCCAATGAAAGGTTGCCGTATCGGAGGGCGACCGCGCAGCGAAGGGACATAAACAATGGCTAAAACACTGGGAACGCCGTGGCAAAAACTGGGACACGAGGTTCCGGCTTCCGAGCTCGAGGGTGTCGATCTGTATTGGCGCGCTTCGAACTACCTGTCCGTCGGCCAGATCTACCTTCGCTCCAACCCGCTGATGCGTACCGACTTTGTGGACGAGAAGACCGGTGAGACGCGTGACTTTGGCCGTCCCGACGTTAAGCACCGCCTGGTTGGCCACTGGGGCACCACGCCCGGCATTAACTTCCTGTTCGGCCACGTCAATCGCCTCATCGCCGATCACAACCAGAACGCCATCTTCCTGATGGGCCCTGGTCACGGCGGTCCCGCCGGCACCGCCCAGTCGCTGCTCGACGGCACCTACCGCGAGATTCGCCCCGACATCACCGATGACGAGGCCGGCTTGCAGAAGTTCTTCCGCCAGTTCTCCTACCCCGGCGGCATTCCGAGCCACTTTGCGCCCGAGACGCCCGGCTCCATCCACGAGGGCGGCGAGCTCGGCTACACGCTCAGCCACGCTTACGGCGCCGTCATGGACAATCCGAGCCTGCTGGCCGTGGCCGTGGTGGGCGACGGCGAGTCCGAGACCGGTCCGCTTGCCACCTCTTGGCAGTCCAACAAGCTCGTGAACCCGGCAACCGACGGTATCGTCCTGCCGATCCTGCACCTCAACGGCTACAAGATCGCCAACCCCACCATCCTCGCCCGCGTGTCCGACGAGGAGCTCACCAAGTTCTTCGAGGGCATGGGTTATAAGCCGCACTTCTTTGTCGCCGGCTTTGACGACGAGAGCCACGCGAGCATCCACGAGCGTTTCGCCGCCCTGTTTGAGCAGGTCTTCGATGAGATCTGCGATATCAAGGCCACCGCTCAGGCCCAGGCCGCCGCGGGCGAGACCGTGGTCCGTCCGGCCTACCCCATGATCGTGTTCCGCACGCCCAAGGGCTGGACCTGCCCCAAGCAGATCGACGGCAAGAAGACCGAGGACTCCTGGCGTGCACACCAGGTGCCGCTGGCGAGCGCTAAGGACACCCATGAGCACTTCCGCGTGCTGCGCGAGTGGCTGCGTTCCTACAAGCCCGAGGAGCTCTTTACGCCCGAGGGCCAGGTGCGCCCCGAGGTGACGGCCTTTATGCCGACCGGCGAGCTGCGCATTGGCGCCAACCCCAACGCAAACGGCGGTAAGGTCCGTCGCGAGCTTGAGCTGCCCGACATCCACGCCCACGAGATTCTCGTTGCCGAGAAGGGTCACGGCTGGGGCTCCACCGAGGCCGCCCGCGTCTTTGGTGAGTACACCGCCGACGTTCTGGCCAAGAACATGGACGATTTCCGCATCTTCGGCCCCGACGAGACCGCATCCAACCGCCTGCAGGCTGCCTACAAGGTGACTAAGAAGCAGTGGGACGCCGGCTTCTACGAGGACGAGGCCAACGACGAGCTGCTTGCCGGCTCCGGCAAGGTCGTCGAGCAGCTGTCCGAGCACCAGTGCGAGGGCTTCCTCGAGGCTTACGTGCTCACCGGCCGCTCCGGCGTGTGGAGCTCCTACGAGAGCTTTGTCCATGTGGTCGACTCCATGGTCAACCAGCACTGCAAGTGGCTCGAGGCTACCAAGCGCGAGATTCCGTGGCGTGCTCCCATTAGCGGCCTTAACATTTTGCTGTCGAGCCATGTCTGGCGCCAGGACCACAACGGATTCTCTCACCAGGACCCCGGCTTCATCGACCTGCTGCTCAACAAGGCCAACGACACGCATATCGTGAACGCTTACTACCCGGCCGATGCCAACATGGCCCTTGCCGTGGCCGAACGTGTCTACCAGTCCACCGACTGCGTCAACGCCATCTTCTGCGGCAAGCAGCCTGCTCCGACCTTCCAGACGGTCGACGAGGCCAAGGCGGAGCTCGCCGAGGGCGTTGCGACCTGGGAGTGGGCATCGACCGCCGATTCGCTCGCCGAGGCCGATGTCGTGGTCGCCACCTGCGGCGACGTGCCGACGCTCGAGGCTCTGGCTGCAACCGACATGCTGCGCGAGCTGGGCATCAAGGTATGGTTCGTCAACGTGGTCGATCTGCTCAAGATCCAGAACGTCTGCGAGAACGACCAGGCTCTCAGTGACGAGCGCTGGGCTGAGCTGTTCGGCTGCGGCGATAAGCCTGTCCTCTTCGCGTTCCACGCTTATGCCGGCACGATTCGCCGTCTGATTTGGAACCGCCCCGGCCACGATGCCTTCCGCGTCCACGGCTACGAGGAGAAAGGCTCCACGACAACGCCGTTCGACATGCTGCGCCTGAACAACATGGACCGCTGGGCACTGGCCGCCGACGTGCTGCGCATGGTCGACGCCGATAAGTTTGCCGAGCAGATTGATAAGTGGGAGGCATTCCGCACCGAGGCCTTCGAGTTCGCGTGCGATGAGGGCTACGATCACCCGGCCTTCACCGACTGGGTCTGGCCCGACGCCGCAGCCGCAACCGCTGCCGACGGCGCGCTTTCCGCAACGCAAATGACCGCAGGCGACAACGAGTAGATAGGCATCCGGGACGGTCTCGCGCTGGGGCCGCCTCCGGGCTGGTGCCCTTCCTCGGAGAAGTGGGCTTCGCGAACTTCTCAGAGGAAGGGCACCCGCCCGGAGGCGGCCCTCTCGACGGTTTCGATATGCGGGGGCTGATAATTTTTGATGTAATGGGGACTTTGCTGATGCTGCCTTGGAAACTGCGCATCTAACTTTGGTCAGCCAGAGATGCATCGCCGGGGCCGGGGGGACAAAAATTTTTTTTTTTATTTAGGGAACCCCACATGAAAAAAAAAATTATGTCCCCCCGGCCCTCGCCCGTATTACCCCGCTGAGCGAGCCATAGACGCCACGCACCGATATGGTAAAGCGCTAGCTTGAAATTGGTGCTATATTCGGCTTGAGTTGTTTAATGCTAGTACGGGAGGCTGATATGGGGCTGTTCAAGAAGAAAAACCCGCAGGATGCCTTTGACCCTGGTGTGTTTACCATCACGGATACGATTTTGGACCCGCCGCGGTTTACGTTTTTACCGGCTATCTACCAGGATGCTACGCGCCGCAAGTGGGCTGTGCATCAGCGCGGTGCGCAGCCAAAGATCTTTGACTATGCGGACGTGCTGCAGTGCGAGGTGGCCGAGGCTGGCGATCCGGAGGCCGACGAGACGCCTTCAAAACAGGAATTTGCCCAGCGTATTCTGGCAAATCCTGCCAAGGCGGCAAAAATAAATGCGGCAAAGCGTAATATGTGTCTTGGTATGGGTGTTGTTGTGGCGGTCCAGACGGGAAAAGACGAGGTTTCTAAATTAGAGATTCCCGTTATGACCGACGAAGTCAAACGCGATTCAAGCCTATATAAGTCGTATCGGAATGTCGCCGAGAAGATCAAGGCCGAGTTTGATGCCATGGGAGGGCTGGCCTAATTCTGGCGACATACGTTTCTGAATGAGGAGTCTGTGCAATGGCAGGCGAATCTTATGCAATTCCCCCCAAAGATCGTGCTGTTGAGGGAATTCTTTGGTACATCCAGCACCATCAGCTTACCGGCGGCGACCGCCTGCCGGCCGAGCGTGTGCTGTGCGAGGTTATTGGCGTTTCGCGTACGGCGTTACGTGCTGGCATCACGCGGCTCATTTCGTGCGGAACGCTCGAGAGCCGCCGCGGATCGGGCACGTATGTGTGTCCTCCCAAACCGCTGAATATCTTCCAGGAAACGTATAATTTCTCCGATGCCGTGCGGACTGCCGGCCTGCACCCCTCTTCGCGTTTGGTTTCCACCGAGACGGTCGAGGCAGATGAGGCGCTTGCCGACAAGCTTGGGGTTGCCGCAGGCGCTCCCTTGCTCCGCATGCAGCGCGTCCGTCTTATTGAGGGCGAGCCGGCTTCAATCGAAACAGCCCATGTCAACCTGTCTCTTTGCCCGTCGCTTCCCGACCATGATTTTGAGCACGAGAGCCTCTACGACGTCTTGCTCAAAGAAGGCGGCGTGCGTGTTGAGCATGGACGCGAGCACATCTCAATCTCGCGCCTGAACGCCGAGGAGGCCGAGCTTCTCCAGCAAGAAGAGGGAACGCCGGTATTCTATGAGAGCACGATTGAGTTTGATAAAGACATGCGCTTTGTGGAGCATTGCAAATCGGTGATTCTGCCCACGAAGTTCCGCTTTGCCGATAACGGCGAAAAGAACGGCATGAAGAGCGTGGCAGGTGAACAATGGCTGAAACAGTAGAGACCACCCCGGTCTATATGCGCATACGCCGCCGTATCGAGGAGCGTATCGAGCGCGGCATATATCCCACGGGCTCGATGATTCCGTCCGAGAACGAGCTCGCTGAGGAGTTTGGCACGACGCGCCTGACCATCCGAAGCGCCGTTGACGAGCTGGTTCGTCGCGGCCAGATTCGCCGTGTTCGCGGAAAGGGCGCCTTCGTGGCGCAGAAAGTGCCTGCTATTTTTGAGCGTACGGGCGGCTTCCGTGAATCGGTCCGCGCCTCGGGAGGCGAGCCGTCCGTCCGTATCCTCGCGCGCTCCAAGCGCTACGCCGGACCGTACTATGCCGATTTGTTTGGCATTGCCGAGGATGACCTGCTCTATTCCATTCGACGTCTTAACTGTGTAAACGGCGACCCCGTATCGATCGAGATGGCGCTTATCCCCTGTCTGCTGTTCCCAACCATCGAAGAGATCGATGTGTCGGTCTTCAGTCTGTACGAGACCTATGAGATGCTGGGTCGAAAGCCGGTCATGGCGCAGGAAAAGCTCAATATCGAAGCGCTGGGCGCGCGAGACGCCGGCCTGCTTGGCCTGGAGCAAGGCGATCTTGCCTTGACGCTGGAATGCGTGAGCTATGACGCGAGCGGTCAGGCGATCGAGTACGTCAAGTCGTTCAACCGCGGCGATGCGGGTGGATATACCTATACGTACTAGCTGGTGTTTTTGCATAACGGGCAGAAAAAGCCGACTGATTTCGAATCGCTAAGCAGGCTGTATATACAACCTTACATGGTTCAAAATCGACCGTTCGCCGATGGGGAAAGATTAGTCGGCAAATAGGTATCAAAAAGCCGTAACCTGTAACTGTGATTGGTATCAAATACTAATAATTTGTTACGAGGTGAGACGATGAAAATGCTCGATTACGTTCAGCTTGCCCATGTGCGTATGGGCGAGAACCTCGAGCGTTCGTCCGAGCTTGTACGCCAGCTCGTCGATATTTTCCAGTCCGCATCCTTTGGCGCGCTGCGTATCGTTGCCTCGGGTTCGTCCCGCCACGCCGCCGATTGCGCCCGCGATTACCTGCAGGACGCACTGCAGATGCAGGTGTCCGTCGTGACGCCTGAGGCCTTTGTCGACTTTGAGCATGCCTATCCGCAGAATGCG
Organism: uncultured Collinsella sp.; assembly: GCA_958415625.1. Taxonomy (GTDB): domain Bacteria; phylum Actinomycetota; class Coriobacteriia; order Coriobacteriales; family Coriobacteriaceae; genus Collinsella. The sequence continues at coordinate 7,970 of CATYZI010000016.1, forward strand.
CTCAACATCGCTATTTCTCAGAGCGGCTATTCGACTAACACGATTGCGGCGCTCGATTTTATGCGAGCGCATGACATGGCAGCAGTTGCGCTCACGGCAAACGTCGAGGCTCCCATTAAGGATCATGCCGATATCGTTCTCGACTACGGCGTGGGCGTCGAGTCGGTGGACTTTGTGACCTTGGGCGTCCAAACGCTCATCGAGTACCTGGTGCTCTTTGGCATTTACGGTGCTCAGGCACGCGGGACGATTGACGCCGATGGCGTCACCCAGCGCCTTGACGATCTGCGTGAGGCCATCCAGGCCAACGCCGCGATGTGCAAGACCGCCGAGACCTATGTCCAAGATCATCTGCTCGAGCTGTCGGAGCACGTGCCGGCCATGGTTGTGGGTAACGGTCCCAACTATGGCGTTGCCGAAGAGGCGGCGCTCAAGCTGAGTGAGACTATCAAGATTCCGGCCATGCATCACGAGGGCGAGGAGTTCGTCCATGGTCCCGAGATGCAGATTACTCCGGGCTACCTGGTGTTTATCGTCGACGACCCTCAGGGCTCGGAGCGCCTGGCAAATATCGCCGACGCGCTGTCGAGGGTAACGAAAAAGGCCGTCCTGCTAACCATGTATCCCAAGGGCAAGGCACACGAGATTGCGGTGCCGCAGGTGGCTCCGCTGCTTGCCGCGATTCCCAACCTGGTGTTCTTCCAGACGATGGCGGCAATGGTCACCGAGCGTCTGAACTCGTGGGACGTCCATCCATATCTCGATGCCGTCTCCAAGCAAATGGAGGTTAAAGCGGAGGGCTACGAGGAATCGGTCAACACGCTTAAGGCCAAAGCAGCTGAGTGTTACGGAATGTAGGCGGGCGTTGTCGCTCGTTGGCATAGGGGATTGTTAAGGCATCCCCAGAAAGGAGAAGCAAATGAAGGAAACCGAGAAGATCGAGATCATGAATTTCGACCAGGAGGGCTACCTCGAGGACGGCAAGGCGCTCTACGAGACCGGCAAGAAGATGACCGCGCTCGCCGACAAGGTCGCCGACGAGGGCTACGACGCCGTGTTCCTGATGGGTGTTGGCGGCACCTGGGATGAGCTCATGCAGCTCGAGTATCTCATGAACAAGTTCGGCGACCGCGACCTCGAGGTCTACCTGATCCACGCCGCCGAGTGGAACGTCTCCGGCCACAAGCGCATGACCGACAAGTCCGTCGTGCTCACCGCCTCCGAGTCCGGCACCACCCCCGAGGTGCTCGAGGCCGTCAAGAAGATGAAGGACATGGGCGTGCGCGTCTACGCCATGACCAAGCCCGAGGGCCCCATCGGCCAGGCTGTCGGCGCCGAGAACTGCGTCAAGATGGCTTCCGATCACGGTAACGGCGGCTGCGAGATGGGCTACTACCTCGCCGACTGCTTCGGCCTGCGCCTCCTCAACCGCCGCGGCTGCTTCCCACAGTTCGACAAGTTCATTGAGCAGACCAAGGATGTTTGGACCCACCTTGTGGACATCCGCAAGAGCTTCGAGCCGCGCGCCGAGGAGCTCGCCAAGAAGTACGCCCTCGCGCCCTACACCATGTTCATCGGCTCCGGTGCCCTCTGGGGCGAGACGATCCTCTTCTCGATGTGCATCCTGGAGGAGATGCAGTGGAAGCGCACCCGCTACATCACCTCTGCCGACTTCTTCCACGGCACCCTTGAGCTCGTGGAGCCGGGCGTGCCCGTGTTCCTGTTCATGGGCGAGGACGAGTGCCGCAAGCTCGACGAGCGTGCTCGTGCATTCCTGACCCGTGGCGTGACCGGCGACACCGACATCAACATCATCGACACAGCCGAGTTCGCCATCCCGGGCCTTGACGACGATTTCCGCGTCATCGTTTCCCCGTGGATCCTGACGGTGCTCGTGACTGACCGCCTGGCTCGCTACTACGAGACGGTCACCAAGCACAACCTCAAGTATCGTCGCTACTATCACCAGTTCGACTACTAAAGCCAAGCGCGGGGACGCGTCAGTCACGGAAGGATTCGCAGAATGAGACAGTACATCATTGCCAGCCATGCACACTTCGCTACCGGCATCAAGGAGAGCATTGAGCTGCTCTCGGGCGCTCGCGACAACGTCCACGACCTTTCGATGTTCGTCGACGATCGCATGGACGTGGCCGAGGAAGCCCAAAAGCTGCTGGCAGGCATGTCTGCCGACGATGATGTCGTCGTCTGCACCGACCTTTTTGGCGGCAGTGTGAACAACGAGTTCACCAAGATCGTCCAGACGCGTCCCCGCACCTACCTTGTCACCAACATGAACCTTCCGCTGCTCATCCAGCTGCTGTTCTCCGATGAGTCGGCGCCGGTTGAGGAGACGATTCGCGCCATCGTCGCTGCGGACGATACGCGCGTGAAGTTTGTCAACGACCTGTTGGTCGATGACGACGAGGAAGAAGAGTTCTAATCCGCAGCACCTACTGACACGCCGTAAGACGGCACAAGACCTTTGGGGGGTCACATTATGATTCAGCTACTTCGCGTCGACCATCGTCTGCTTCATGGCCAGGTCGCAGTCTCTTGGGTCCAGGGCCTCGGCTCCAACTGCATCTTCTGCGTGGGCGACAAGGTCGCCAACGACCCGGTGTGGAAGACCACGCTCAAGATGGGTAAGCCTGCCGGTTGCAAGCTCGTCATCAAGGACATGGCGAATGCCATCGAGGCTATTAACTCGGGCGTGACCGACAAGTACAAGATGATCATCTGCGTCGCCACCATCGCCGAGGCAAAGCAGCTCGTTGACGGCTGCCCGCAGATTAAATCGATTAACCTGGGCAACACCAAGCCCAAGGACGAGAAGCGCCCCGACGCGCGTCAGGTCTCTCGCCAGATCTTCCTGACCGCGGCCGAGGAAGCCGATGTGCGCGAGATGCTGGACCGTGGCGTCGAGGTCGAGATTCGTCCTCTGGCCGATGACCCCAAGGTTGACTGCGCCAGCGTGCTCTAGGCGGTTAATTTCGAAGAGCCTCGTCTCTTCGTAGTGTCCTATATGGAAAGGGGGATGTATGCTTACCCAAGCAATCCTCATCGGACTTATCGCCGCATTTGGTAAGTTCGACTACCAGCTCGGTACGCTCTATGCGTTCCGCCCCATCGTCCTGTGCCCGCTCGTGGGCCTGGTGCTGGGGGACCTGCAGTCCGGTCTCGCGATTGGCGCGAGCCTTGAGCTGCTGTTCATGGGTTCGATCTCCATCGGCGCCTACGTGCCACCCGATGAGACCATCGGCGGCGTGCTCGCTTGCGCCTTCGCTATCCAGCTGGGCCAGAGCACCGAGGCTGCCATCGCACTCGCCATGCCCATTGCAACGCTGTGCCTTGCCATCAAGAACATCCTGAACGCGGCCCTGCCGATTCTGGTTGACCGCGCAGACGTCTTCTCTGCCCAGGGCAACCTCAAGGGCGTCTATGCCATGCACTTCCTGATTGGCTCCACGGGCGTTCTCATGGCGTTCCTGCTGTGCTCGCTGTCGTTCTACCTGGGCGCTGACGCGATCCAGGGCATGCTCGACTTCATCCCTGAGTTCGTCCTTGACGGCTTTGGCGTCGCCGCCAACATCCTGCCGGCCATGGGCTTCGCCATGCTCGGCCGCCTGGTGCTCACCAAGCAGCTCGTGCCCTTCTACTTCCTGGGCTTCCTGCTGTGCTCCTACGCCAACGTGCCCGTCCTCGGTGTCGCCCTGATCGCCATCATCATCGGCATCGACAAGTTCGACCTGCTGGGACTCGGCGGAGCCCAGCCCCAGCTCTCCGCGGAAGGGGATGAGGACGATGACTTCTAGTCCCGAGAACAAGATCACGCGCTCCGACCTGGTCAGGAGCGCCGTCAACGTCGGCTCCCTGGGCATGGAGTTCTCCTGGACCTACTACAAGCAGATGAACATCGCCTTCTGCCTGATGGTCGCCAACATGCTCAAGAAGATCTACGCCGGCCGCCCCGACGACTACGCCGAGGCCCTGCACCGCCACTGCGCGTTCTTCAACATCACCGTCCAGTTCGCCCCGTTCGTCGGCGGCATCGCGATGGCCATGGAGGAGAAGGTCGCCCGCGGCGAGATCGAGCCGGAGAGCGTCAACGACGTCAAGGCCGCCCTCATGGGCCCGCTGTCCGGCATCGGCGACTCCATCTTCCTGTCGACCCTTCGCGTGGTCGCCGCCGCGGTGGGCATCAGCCTGTGCCAGGCCGGCAACCCCTTCGGCCCCATCGCCTTCCTGCTCATCTACAACGTCCCCGGCTTCGCGCTGCGCGTCTGGGGCGCCGTCAAGGGCTACGAGCTGGGCGTGGGCTTCCTGGACGAGGCCCAGAGGACCGGCCTCATGCAGAAGGTCATGACCTGCGTGGGCATCGTGGGCGTCATGGTCGTGGGCGCCATGTGCAAGGACATGTTCTGGGCCAGCATCCCGGTGGCCATCGGCTCGGGCGACGACGCCCAGACCCTCCAGGACATCCTGGACGGCATCATGCCCGGCATGCTCGGCATGATCGCCTTCTGGCTCTACTACTGGCTGCTGTCCAAGAAGATCAACCCCATGGTGCTGATCGTGGCCACCATGGTCGTGGGCATCGTCGGCGCGTTCTTCGGCGTGCTGGCGTAAGCTCGGCCATATCTATCTGCCCCCAAGGGAAACGGCGACCCGCTGCGGTCGCCGTTTTTTATTACGTGGAGGTGCTTCGTGAATCGATCCGACAATCCACCTGACAATGGCGTGAGCGGTGCGATGTATCTATTTGGCACGGCGCTCCTGTGGAGCTTTATCGGCATCCTCGTTCATGCTAACTCGCAATCGGCCCTTTTGATCGGCGCCGTCACGTCGATATTTATGGCGCTCTTCATCTTGCTCGTGGGCAAGCCAAAGCTGCGCATCAGCCGCCTGATAGTTCTCGTCGCCGTCTGCAATTTTGTGACGGGCACCACGTTTAACTTCGCCAACCAGCTCACATCGGTCGGCAACGCGATTGTCTTGCAGTACACCTCGATGATCTTTGTCATTGTGTACCAGTCGCTTGCATCGCGCACGTTTCCTTCGACGGCAAAGATCCTCTCCGTGGTGGCTGCCTTTGCGGGCATGGGGCTCTTCTTTTTGGGCGATTTGAGTGCCCAGGGCATGCTCGGTAACTTGCTTGCGGTCATTTCGGGAGCCACCTTCGGGCTGTGCTTCTTCTTGAATGCGCGCCCCGATGCTTCGCCGATGGTGTCGTCGCTTATATCGTGCGTGATCTCGATGCTGCCGATTTTCTATTTCGCGGGCAGCCTTGGTGCGGTCAAGCCCTTTGAGTGGGGCCTTATGGTGGTTCACGGTCTGTTTTGCAGTGGCTTGGCGAGCGTTTTGTATGCTAAGGGGATCGCGCGCACCAATGCGTTTGCGGCCAACTTGGTCTGCATGAGCGAAGTGGTGCTCGCGCCCTGCTGGTCGGCACTTTTGTTTGGCGAGGTCTTTAGTTGGAATGAGCTTTTGGGCGCGGCGATCATCGTCTCGGTCATCGTTGCCAACCTGGTTTCCGATGCCTTTGGCGACGGTTTTCTCGTTGCGCTCGTTCATCGTCGCAGCAGGGATTGCGCCTGAGGGCCAATAGCCGCCGTTTACGGATAAAAACACCCCGCTGAGCGAGTGGTATTAAATCGTTTGAACCTGCATACCTATAATTGGTATCAAATCATTTGTACCTGGCATGGGTGTTAGCAGCACACCAGGTACGCTTCGAACCGTGTGGTCGAGCTCCCGGATTGATATCAGATGCGCGCGCGGCGGGATTGACGACGGCTCGGAAATCCTTATTGGGAGGAACTATGCTTACCCAAGCAATCCTCGTCGGCTTAGTCGGAGCCTTTGGCTGCCTCGACTACCAGCTCGGCACCCTCTACGCGTTCCGCCCCCTCGTCCTGTGCCCGCTCGTGGGCCTGGTGCTGGGGGATCTGCAGACCGGTCTTGCCGTGGGCGCAAGCCTGGAGCTGCTGTTCATGGGCTCGATCTCCATCGGCGCCTACGTTCCGCCTAACGAAACCGTCGGCGGCGTGCTCGCCTGCGCGTTTGCCATTCAGCTCGGTCAGGGTACCGAGACGGCCATCGCGCTCGCCATGCCCATCGCCGTCCTTGCGCTGACGATCGGCAACATTACCAATGCCTTGTTCCCTGTGTTTGTCGATATGGCAGACAAGTTCGCCCTCAAGGGAAACCTCAAAGGCATCTACGCCGTTCATTGGGGAATTGGAATCTGGGGCTGCGTCGAGTACTTCCTGCTGTGCGGCGGCGCCTTCTATTTGGGTTCCGACGCCATCCAGGGCCTGCTCGACTTCATCCCGCCCTTCATCATTGATGGTTGCGGCGTCGCGGCCAACATCCTGCCGGCCATGGGCTTCGCCATGCTCGGCCGCCTGGTGCTCACCAAGCAGCTCGTGCCCTTCTACTTCCTGGGCTTCCTGCTGTGCTCCTACGCCAACGTGCCCGTCCTCGGTGTCGCCCTGATCGCCATCATCATCGGCATCGACAAGTTCGACCTGCTGGGACTCGGCGGAGCCCAGCCCCAGCTCTCCGCGGAAGGGGATGAGGACGATGACTTCTAGTCCCGAGAACAAGATCACGCGCTCCGACCTGGTCAGGAGCGCCGTCAACGTCGGCTCCCTGGGCATGGAGTTCTCCTGGACCTACTACAAGCAGATGAACATCGCCTTCTGCCTGATGGTCGCCAACATGCTCAAGAAGATCTACGCCGGCCGCCCCGACGACTACGCCGAGGCCCTGCACCGCCACTGCGCGTTCTTCAACATCACCGTCCAGTTCGCCCCGTTCGTCGGCGGCATCGCGATGGCCATGGAGGAGAAGGTCGCCCGCGGCGAGATCGAGCCGGAGAGCGTCAACGACGTCAAGGCCGCCCTCATGGGCCCGCTGTCCGGCATCGGCGACTCCATCTTCCTGTCGACCCTTCGCGTGGTCGCCGCCGCGGTGGGCATCAGCCTGTGCCAGGCCGGCAACCCCTTCGGCCCCATCGCCTTCCTGCTCATCTACAACGTCCCCGGCTTCGCGCTGCGCGTCTGGGGCGCCGTCAAGGGCTACGAGCTGGGCGTGGGCTTCCTGGACGAGGCCCAGAGGACCGGCCTCATGCAGAAGGTCATGACCTGCGTGGGCATCGTGGGCGTCATGGTCGTGGGCGCCATGTGCAAGGACATGTTCTGGGCCAGCATCCCGGTGGCCATCGGCTCGGGCGACGACGCCCAGACCCTCCAGGACATCCTGGACGGCATCATGCCCGGCATGCTCGGCATGATCGCCTTCTGGCTCTACTACTGGCTGCTGTCCAAGAAGATCAACCCCATGGTGCTGATCGTGGCCACCATGGTCGTGGGCATCGTCGGCGCGTTCTTCGGCGTGCTGGCGTAAAGCCTGCAGCAACGTTTTATCGACCTTGCAAAGGGATGGAGCAGGCCTGCGCCCTCCATCCCTTTTTGTATAAAGGAGTTCGTATGTTCGCGAAGGATCGCGAAGCAATGCGCCTGACGCCGGCGGAAGTCAGGCTGATTCTCATTGAGTCCCTGCAGTGGTGCGCCAACAACGCGGTGTACTTTTTGGGGCTTATCGGCGCGGCGACGTATGATTTGGCGGGCACCGCCTTTTTGGTCGCCGCCATCACGCTCGTGCGCAACCTCACGACCTCGGTGGGCAATATGGTGTCGGGCTCGGTTATCGACCGCTTTGGCCCGCGCCGCACGTCGTTTGTGACATGCGTGATCACGGCGGTGCTGTCGCTCGGTATTGGCCTGGCGCCGTTGTCCGTTCCCGGGCTGGTGTTTGCCGCATGTGTTTTGGGACTTGCCGGTGGTTTTATCAACACCTGCACGCATGCGTTTCCGGGCTATCTTGAGTCGACCACCGAGGGCCGCACGCGTGTGAACGGCCTGATGGTCTTCTACAGCAACATCGCCTATACCGCGGGGCCGCTTCTTGGCGGTGCCATCGTGAGCTGCTTTGCCACTCAATCTGTCTATCTGCTTATGGCGGCAATGATGGGCGTGGCCGCGGTGCTTTCTCTGGGCTGCCATGAGAGCGTGGTTCCCCCAAAGGCGGAGAAGCAGAAGGGCGGCATCTTTGGAGGCATGGTCGAGGGTGCCCGGCTCACGTTTTGCAACCACGATCTGCGTCTCATCTTTATCTCGGGCTTTTTGGGCTTCTTTGCGTTTGGCGCGTTCGATTCGCTGGAGTCGCTGTTCTATCGCGATGTGCTCAATGTAGATATCGTCTGGCTGGGATGGCTGTCCTCGGTCGTGGGCCTTACCTCTTCGGTGGGTGCCTTCGCCCTGACCAAGCTTTCGGCTCGCCATGTCAACCTGCGCCTGTTGCTCGGGTCGCTCATGACGGTGGGCATTGGGTCCATGGTGTACGTGGGCACGGATATGCTGGGGGTAGCGATTATCGGCCAGGCGATCAACGGCTTGGCGTGGGGTTTCCTGGAGCCGCTCCAGATGATCCTGATTCAGGAGCGCGCGGACATCAAATACCTGGGCCGCATCACGGGCTTTGTACGTTTTGGTCTGATGAGTGCCGGCGTGCTGCCGTTGCTGGCCGCTCCGTTTTTGGCGGAGGCCTTGGGCGTTCAGACGGTGCTGTTTGGAGCTTCGACAATCATTGCGCTGGTAGGAACGCTGTTCTTTGTCACGCAGGGGAAGCGCCGGGAGTGCTAGATATACATCTAATTCTAATTTAATACCACTCGCCCGAGAATTTCGACCGTTCACCGAGGATTGGCGTAGATTACAAAGTGGTATTAAAAACACGTTGGGTGTATGTCTATAATTGGTATCGAAAAGAAACGCGATGTATAGAGTCGCGTGCAGGACAGAAAGGACAAACCATGAAGGAAACCGAGAAGATCGAGATCATGCACTTTAGCCAGGAGGGCTACGTCGAGGACGGCAAGAACGTCTACGAGACCGGCAAGAAGATGACCGCCCTCGCCGACAAGGTCGCCGACGAGGGCTACGACGCCGTCTTCCTGATGGGCGTGGGCGGCACCTGGGACGAGTTTATGCAGCTCGAGTACCTCATGAACAAGTTCGGCGACCGCGACCTGGAGGTCTACCTGATCCACGCCGCCGAGTGGAACGTTATGGGCCACAAGCGCATGACCGAGAAGTCCGTCGTGCTCACCGCCTCTGAGTCCGGCACCACCCCCGAGGTGCTCGAGGCCGTCAAGAAGATGAAGGAAAAGGGCATCCGCGTCTACGCCATGACCAAGCCCGAGGGCCCCATCGGCCAGGCTGTCGGCGCCGAGAACTGCGTCAAGATGGCTTCCGATCACGGTAACGGCGGCTGCGAGATGGGCTACTACCTCGCCGACTGCTTCGGCCTGCGCCTCCTCAACCGCCGCGGCTGCTTCCCACAGTTCGACAAGTTCATTGAGCAGACCAAGGATGTTTGGACCCACCTTGTGGACATCCGCAAGAGCTTCGAGCCGCGCGCCGAGGAGCTCGCCAAGAAGTACGCCCTCGCGCCCTACACCATGTTCATCGGCTCCGGTGCCCTCTGGGGCGAGACGATCCTCTTCTCGATGTGCATCCTGGAGGAGATGCAGTGGAAGCGCACCCGCTACATCACCTCTGCCGACTTCTTCCACGGCACCCTTGAGCTCGTGGAGCCGGGCGTGCCCGTGTTCCTGTTCATGGGCGAGGACGAGAACCGTAAGCTCGACGAGCGTGTCCGCGCCTTTCTCAACCGCGGCGTGACCGGCGATACCGACATCAACATCATCGACACCGCCGAGTTCGCCATCCCGGGCCTTGACGACGAGTTCCGCGTCATCGTGTCTCCGTGGATCCTGTCCTCGCTGGTCACCGATCGACTCGCCGCCTACTACGAGACGGTCACCAAGCACAACCTCAACTATCGTCGTTACTATCACCAGTTCGATTACTAAGAGCAAATAACGTTTGTGTAATTGGGCCCCGCTCCTACATGGAACGGGGCCCCGTTTGGGTTGGAGAGTAATTATGAGCCACCCCCAGCTTGCCGCCATGAATATCAGCCATCGCTACTTTGATCTTGAGGAGTTCTTTTCTTCTGCGTCGGCTTCGGGCTACACGTGTTGCGAGCTTTGGACCGGGGCGATGCATCTGTATGTCGATTGCCATGGATACGATTCGCTCGAGCGGGTACGGGAGCTGTCGCAGCGGTATGGGGTTCGGATTGTGGGGCTTTGTCCCGAACAGAACAACCCCAAGCCGTGGAATATCGCGGCGCGCGGGAATGAGGCGCGTGCCCGCACGCTCGCGTACTTTAAGAACGTTGTGGATATCGCGGCGGAACTTGGAGCCGAGCAGGTCATGGTCTCGAGCGGCTGGGCATTTTTGAACGAGCCGATCGAGGACGCGTGGGGTCGCAGCGCCTCGATGCTGCGTGCGATTGCCGAGCATGCGGGAGAGCGCGGCGTGCGACTGGTGCTCGAGGCCCTACAGCCGGTTGAGTCGATGATCGTGAACTCGGCGGCCGATACGAAGCGCATGATCGAGGCAGTTGATCATCCGGCACTTAAGGCGTGTCTGGATTTGGGCGCTATGGCGGTGGCGGGGGATACCATCGACGATTATTTCGATCTGCTTGGCGATGATGTCGCCCACGTGCATTTTGTCGATGTTGCGGCAGATGGCACGACGCATCTTGCCTGGGGTGACGGCGACCGCAATATGCGCGCCGACCTGGATAGGCTGGTGGCGCGCGGCTATCGCGGAGTTGTTTCGGCCGAGACCTATGACTGGCGCTATTTTGCCGACCCCGCAGCTGCCGATGCGCAGGTAATGGCAGAGTATCGTCGTGCGATTGACGTCTAGGTGGGGTTGGGTTGCGACAATCCGCTCCTATGTTTCCAAATGAATACGGTGTGAGCCGAGGAGGACGATTTTCCCCGCAAACACTCTAGTATGCTAAAGTACCCAGAAGACCGGCGGAGCTATGCCGGTCTTCTGCTCTATATGAAACACAGCATGAGGAGGCTCACCAGATGACGGCCACACCGTGGGGATTCCGGGACATATTGCCCGAGGAGGCTCAGGCGCGCGAGGAGATTGCGCTGACGGTGAAGGGCTGCTTCAGGGAGCATCATTACCTTCCGGTTGAGACGCCGCTGCTCGAGGACAAGGGTTCGCTCGAGGAAGGCGGGCGCATTGCAGACACGCCGTTTAAGCTCTTTGACGACGACGGGCGTCTGTTGGTGGTCCGCCCCGACAACACACTGCCGATCGTGCGCCTGGTTTCGACCCGCATGCGCGCGGCCGACCTGCCCCTGCGCCTGCGCTACGAGGCGCCGGTGGTTCGCGAGTGTCAGCGCAATGCCGGCGGCTCGCGTCAGTTTACGCAGCTGGGCTTTGAGCTTATCGGCGCGGGCGATACCGCGGGCGATGTCGAGATTGTTTCGCTGGTGGCGGAGGCCGTGCGTGAGCTGGCACTTCCCGATGCGCGCATCATCGCAGGTAGCGTGCGTCCGTTTAAGGAGCTGCTCGCGGCGTGCGAGGATCGCGAGCTGGCTGCCGAGGCCCTGCGCTGCGTGCACGCCAACGACTTTGTGGGCCTCGATGCCCGCGTGGCGGCAAGCGCCGAGTCCGATGCCGTCAAGGTTGCCATTAGCGAGCTGCCGCGCTTGCACGGCGGCGCCGAGGTACTCGACCGCGTCGATGTGCTTCTGGCGGCGGCGGGCATTGTCGCGCCGCTCACGCGCGAGCTGCGCGCCCTGGTCGAGGGCCTGGCTCCCGAGGACGCCCAGGTGCTGTCGTTCGACTTCTCCATCATGAACTCGTTCGATTACTACACGGGTCTGGTCTTTAAGGCCTATGCCGGTGGCTTGCCCGATCCGGTCGGTTCGGGTGGACGCTACGACTCCATCTTTACCGGCGCATTTGGCGACGGCATCGAGGTACCGGCGGCGGGTTTCGCCTTTTCGCTCGAGCGTCTGGAGGCTGCGCACACCTCGGCCGAGGACGCTGCTTCCGATGGCGATCGCGCCGCGGGCCGTGGCGCCGAGGGTCCGCTGCGCATTGCCGTGCCCAAGGGCTCGCTTAAGGCTGACACGCTCGACGTGCTCGAGGCCGCGGGCTTGGATGTCTCGGAGCTGCGCGATCCCGGCCGTCACCTGATCGTGCGCGGCCGCGACACGCGTGCCGGCGAGGGTACGGTCGGCGATATCGAGTTTGTCATCGTGCGTCCCAGCGATGCGCCCGCCTTTGTGGGCTGCGGCGGTGCCGACTGCGGCATCTGCGGTTGGGACTCGCTTATCGAGGCAGGCCTCAACCTGCTGCAGCTGGTCGATCTGGGCTACGGCCTGTGCACTTTCATTGAGGCGGAGCCCGCGTGGCGCGCCGGCCAGGCCGAGCGCAACTATGCCCGTCGCGGGTCGCTTCGCGTGGCCACCAAGTATCCGCGCATCGCGAGCGCCTGGTATGCCGAGCGCGGTGTGAACGCCGATATCGTCTCGCTGCACGGTAACATTGAGCTGGGTCCCATCGTCGGCATGACCGATCGCATCGTGGATATTACCGCCACGGGCGCCACGCTGCGCGATAACGACCTCGTTATTACTGGTCGCATTATGGACTGCACGGCCCGCTTCTTTGTCAATCCGGGTGCCGCACGTCTGGATCCGCGCGTACGCAATCTGGCAGATCGCTTGGCGGCAGCCGTGAAGGACAAGCATTTTGAGCCCGTTGCGGGCTCGGCACAATAGCGCGAGCACGCACGGGCGCCCCAACGTCCGGGCGGCGGGCCGACTGGCGCCGCCGCCCGGTCTCTCGTTTTTCGAACACAACCTCGACCGATAGGGGATACCGAAATGAAGACCATCAAGCTTGCTCCCGGTGAGCGCCTCGTTACCAACCAGCTCAACCGTAAGGGCGTGCTGCCGCAAAACATCGTCGACGCCGCTCGCGATATCGTGGCCAACGTGCGTGCCAACGGCGATGCCGCGGTGCGCGATTACTGCCAGCGTTTTGACGGTGTTGAGCTGCAGAGCTTCCGTCTTCCGCAGGAGCAGATCGATGCCGCGCTCGAAGGCCTCGATCCGGCCTTTGTCGCCGCGCTCGAAAAGGCTGCGCGCCAGATTCGCGAGTTCCACCAGCGCGAGGTCGAGCAGAGCTGGTTTACCACGCGCCCGGACGGCACGATGCTCGGCGTTAAGGTGACCCCGCTTGCTGCGGCCGGCATCTACGTGCCGGGCGGTCGCGCGCAGTACCCTTCCACCGTGCTTATGAACGCCATTCCCGCCAAGGTTGCCGGCGTTGAGCGCGTGGTCATGGTGACCCCGCCGCAAAAGGATGGACTGATTAGCCCGTATACGCTCGCGGCGGCCAAGCTCGGCGGCGTGGACGAAATCTATATGGTGGGCGGCGCCCAGGCCGTGGCCGCGCTGGCGTACGGTACCGAGACCATTCCGCGCGTCGACAAAATCACCGGCCCGGGCAACGCCTTTGTTGCCGCTGCCAAGCAGATTGTCTCGGGTGACGTGGGTATCGACATGGTCGCCGGTCCCTCCGAGGTCTGCGTGCTGGCCGATGCCACGGCCAAGCCTATGGTGGTCGCGGCCGACCTGATGGCTCAGGCCGAGCACGATCCGCTGGCGGCCTGCTATCTGGTGACCTGCGACGAGCAGTTTGCGCGTGAGGTCGAGGCGGGTATCGACATTCTGGTAGCGCAGTCCCCGCGTGCCGAGATTACGTGCGCTTCGCTCGATAACGAAGGCGCCATCGTGGTGGCCGCCGACATGGCGGCCGCCGTCGAGGCCGTGAACACCGTGGCGCCCGAGCACCTGGAGCTGCACTGCAAGGATGCGATGGGCCTGCTCGGCGGCATTCGCAACGCCGGCGCCATCTTTGTGGGCGCTTGGAGCTCCGAGCCGCTCGGCGATTACGTTGCCGGTCCCAACCACACGTTGCCGACCGGCGGCACGGCCATGTTCTCCAACCCGCTTTCGGTCGAAGAGTTCGTTAAGCGCTCGAGCGTTATATGCTATACGCCCGAGGGCCTGCTCTCCGACGCTCCCGCTACGCAGCGTCTGGCCGAGGCCGAGGGCCTGTGGGCGCACGCGCTTTCGGCCGCACTGCGTCGCCGCGTGTTGGAGCAGGGCGAGGATGCCGTGAGCGCCGAGTCGCTCGCCGCGGCCGACCTGACCAAGGTTGCCTGGCCGGGCGACGCCGTGGCGACGGTTGCCGAGGGCGTGGACCTGGCGGCTGCAGGCGCAGATGGCGCTGGCGTAACCGGCGGGGAGGCCTAATATGGCCGAGCTGACGCCTCGCATGAAGGAGCTCGTTCAGCCCTACTTGGCTGGTATTGAGCCCTATGATCCCAACTTTACGCCCACGCGCATCAACCTTTCTGCCAACGAGAACACCTATCCCGTGCCGGCCGGTGTGCGCGAGGCGGTCGATGCGGCGCTTGCCGCCACACCGCTCAACCGCTACTCCGATCCTATGTCCAACGACCTGCGCGACGAGCTGGCCGCTTGGCATGGCGTGGCGCGCGAGAGCGTCTGCGTGGGTAACGGCGGCGACGAGCTGCTCTATAACTACCTGCTGGCGTTTGGCGGCGCGGGGCGGACCCTGCTCAACTGCCCGCCGTGCTTTAGCGAGTATGCCTTCTTTGCGTCGCTCTGCCAGACCGAGGTGCGCGACGTGTGGCGCGACCCGGCGACCTTTGAGCTCGACCAGGCGGCCGTGCTTGCGGCGGCGCCCGAGTGCAATCTGGCCATCGTGACCTCGCCCAACAATCCCACGGGCGACGTGGCTCCGCTCGACTTTGTCGCGGCGCTGTGCGACGCCTGTCCCGGCATGGTCATGGTCGACGAGGCCTACGTTGAGTTTGCCGACGATTCGTTTGGCACGGCAACCACGGCGCAGGGCCTTATCGCCGAGCATCCCAACCTGGTGATTCTGCATACGTTGTCCAAGGCGTTTGGCGCCGCCGGCACGCGTCTGGGTTACGTTATCGCGGCGCCCGAGGTCATCGACGTGTTCGCTGCGATTCGCCAGATCTATTCGGTCAACGTGCTGAGCCAGGCGGCGGCACTTGCTTGCGTGCATGCCCGCGATGCGTACGCGCCCGTGGTGGCGCAGGTCGCATCCGAGCGCGACCGCGAGCTGTGCGCCCTGCGCGCAATGGCTGCCGAGGGTCTGCCCGTGGAAGCGTGGCCGAGCGCGGCGAACTTTGTGCTCGTACGCACGCCGCATGCCACGCGCGTACGCGAGCGCCTGCGCGATGAGTATTCGATTTTGGTGCGCGACTTTAGCTATGCGCCGGGGCTTGCGGACTGCCTACGCATTACCGTGGGTACGCCGCGGGAAAATGACGAGGTGCTGGCTGCGTTTGCCGCGCTGGTGAAGGAGGAGATGTAGATGGGCCGTTATGCCGAGGTGATCCGCAAGACGGGCGAGACCGACATTGTCGTAAAGCTCGACCTGGACGGAAGCGGCGTGTGCGATATCTCGACCGGCGTGCCGTTTTTCGACCACATGCTCAACGCCTTTGGCCGCCATGGTTTGTTTGATTTGACGGTGCGCGCGGTGGGCGACGTGGAAGTCGATGCGCACCATACCGTCGAGGACACGGGCATTGTGCTGGGCGAGGCGTTCTGCCAGGCGCTGGGTGACAAGGCGGGCATTACGCGCTTTGCCGACGCGGCGATTGCCATGGACGAGACGCTCGTGATGGCTGCCGTGGATATCTCGGGCCGCGGGCAAGCCTATTGCGAGCTGCCCGTGCCGACTGAGCGCGTGGGCAGCTTCGATACCGAGCTGGCCGTCGAGTTCTTCTACGCCTTTGCGCGCGACGCCAAGCTCACGCTGCACGTGCGCGAGCTGGCGGGCGGTAACTCGCACCACATTATCGAGGCCGCCTTTAAGGCCGTGGGCCGCACGATGCGCCATGCCTGCGAGCTCGATCCCCGCGTGCAGGGCATCCCCAGCACCAAGGGCTCACTGTAACCTGCCAAAAAGGGACAGGTTTATTTTGGCAGGTTTTATCTGCGGGAATGCTGTCTCATGTGGTGGGTGAACGTTTAACCGACCAAAATTAACCTGTCCCTTTTTGGGCGGTTTTGAATGGGAAAAGGGAGGGTCGCGTGGGCGAACCGAAGATCGTGGTGGTCGACTACCACAAGGGCAACTTGTCGAGCGTCGTGCGCGGGCTTGCGCGCGCCGGTGCCGCCGCCTGCACGTCGGGCGATCCGGAGCAGATCCGCAACGCCGACGGCCTGGTCATCCCGGGCGTGGGCGCGTTCTATGACGCGATCGCCTTTATGCGCCAGAGCGGCGAGGCGGACGCGGTGCTCGATGCCGTTGCCGCCGGAATTCCGCTGCTCGGCATCTGCCTGGGACTTCAGCTATTTTTTGAGCGCGGCAACGAGGGCGTGCCTGCGGACGAGGGCGTGGTCGCCGACGGCAACGCTTCCGAGCAGGCCGGTGGCCCCTGGGTCGATGGCCTGGGTATTATGCGCGGCTCGTGCACGCGCTTGGAATCGAGCCGCCTGAAGGTGCCGCACGTGGGCTGGGACCAGGTGCACATGACGCCTGCCGGTGTGGCCGACCCGCTGCTCGCCGGTTTTGCCGAGGGTGCCAACATGTATTTCACCCACAGCTATGCAGTGGCCGATGACGCCGATGTCGCCGATGTGCTGGCGCGCACGCACTATACGCGGAGCTTTCCGTGCATTGTGCGCCATGGCAACGTGTGGGGCTGCCAGTTCCATCCCGAGAAATCCTCCGCGCTGGGTCAGCGCATCCTTAAGAACTTCGTCAACATCGTCGAGGAGGTTGGCCGATGATCCTGTTTCCCGCAATCGATCTGATCGGCGGCAAGGTCGTGCGCCTGGAGCGCGGCGACCGCAGCCGCTGCAAGGTATATTCCGACGACCCCATGGCCGTTGCCCGCTCGTTTGCCGAGCAGGGCGCGAGCTGGGTGCACGTCGTCGACCTGTCCGCCGCCTTTGGCGAGGACGAGGACGCGTGCGCTGCCAACTCGGCGGCGATTAAGGCTATCTGCGGCGTCGACGGCCTGTCCGTGGACGTGGGCGGCGGCGTCCGCTCGCTCGCGCGCATCGACGAGCTGGCTGGCTTCGGGGCACGCCGTATCGCACTGGGTACCGTACTGGTGACCGAGCCGGGTTTTGCCGAGGTGGCGGCGCAGGGCTTTGGCGAGCTGCTGGTAGCGGATATCGCCGCGCGCGATGGCCAGGTCAAGGTGAACGGTTGGCGCGACGGCGCGGGCGTGGCGCTCGACGATGCTGTGGCGCAGCTTTCTGAGCTGGGCTTTAAGCATCTGGTGTATACCGATATCGCGCGCGATGGCATGCAGACGGGCATCGACGTGGCGGCGTATCGCCATGTTGCCGAGGTCGCGGGTTTTCCCGTCGTCGCCTCGGGCGGCATCTCGACACTCGACGATATTCGCGCGCTTGCCGCGGTGGGCGAGGGCGCGATTGAAGGCGCCATTACCGGCCGTGCGCTCTACGAGGGCAACTTTACGCTGGTGCAGGCGCTGGCCGCCGCCCGAGGGGAGGAGTAGCCCATGCTTACCAAGCGCGTGATTCCCTGCCTAGACGTCAAGGACGGCCGCGTGGTCAAGGGCGTCAACTTTGTGAGCCTGCGCGATGCGGGCGATCCGGTGGAGCTTGCCCGCGCTTACGATCGCGAGGGTGCGGACGAGGTCGTGTTCCTGGACATCACCGCCACGAGCGACAACCGTGCGACGACCATCGAGATGGCAGCGCATGCGGCCGAGGAGCTGGCCATTCCCTACACCGTGGGCGGTGGCTTTCGCGATCTTGCGGGCATGCGAACCATGGTGGCGGCCGGTGCCGACAAGGTGTCGCTTAACTCTGCCGCCGTGCGCGATCCGTCGTTGATCAGTCAGGCCGCCGCGGCGTTTGGCAGCCAGGCCGTGGTCGTGGCGATCGATGCCAAACGCGTGGGCCTGCCCGGCGAGCCGGACGCCGACAAGTGGGAGGTCTTCACGGCGGGCGGCCGCAACGCCACCGGTATCGACGCGGTGGCGTGGGCCGAGGAGGCAGCTCGTCGCGGCGCTGGCGAGATCTTGCTTACCAGTATGGACCGCGACGGTACCAAGGCCGGCTTCGACCTGGCGCTTACCAGCGCCGTGGCACGCGCGGTGCCGATCCCCGTCATCGCAAGCGGCGGCGTGGGCACGCTCGAGCATTTTGCCGAGGGCGTGATCGAGGGCGAAGCCGACGCCGTACTGGCGGCCAGCGTCTTTCACTTTGGAACCTTCAGCATTCGCCAGGTGAAGGAGTATATGGCCTCTCAAGGTATTCCCGTGAGATTGGACTTCTAGCGCTGCGGCTTGCCCAGGCACCTGACCTTCCGGCTCCAACCCTCCTCGCGTACCAAAGCACGCGTCGTCGGGCTTGTCGCTCGGAATCTCGGGCACCTGGGCAACCCTCGCCGACCTGTGGGGCTTACTGTTATTACTTGGGAGAAATGATGACTGAGGTAGTAGAAGCGGCTGATCTTAAATACGACGCCAAAGGATTGATTCCTTGTGTGGTCCAGCAGTATGACACCGGTGAGGTGCTTATGGTTGCTTGGATGACCGAGGAATCGGTGGGGCTGACGCTCAAGACCGGTACCACGTGGTTTTGGAGTCGCAGCCGCCAGGAGCTCTGGAACAAGGGCGCGACGAGCGGCAACATGCAGGAGGTCAAGGAACTCTGGGCCGACTGCGATAGCGATACGCTGTTGGTCAAGGTCGACTCTCCGGGCCCGGCCTGCCATACCGGCAACCGTACCTGCTTCTTTAAGCGCGTGGAAGGGGGAACGCGATGAAGGTCGTGACGCCGTTCGAAGTTGCCGGCTGCAACGCCGAGCTCCTCCGCGCGGGCGTGCCGTGCCGCGTGCACCTGACCGATGCCTGCGGGGCGCAGTCGCTTTGGCTCGAGGCCGAGAAGGAAAGGCTCGATGAGGCCCATGCCGTCATCGTTGAGTTCTTTGAGAAAAAGGGCGCAAAGCCTCGGTTCGATGAGACCGGTACCTACTTTACGCTGCGGTAACGAGAGGAAATAACCATGGGAGTCAGAACAGCTAACGTGCAGCCGGGAAATATCGGCGAGACGCTGACGGGACTGGCCGAGGTGATTCATGGTCGTCGCGATGCGTCGTCGGAGGAGAGCTATACCGCCCGTCTGCTGACCGACGTCGAGGACGAACTGCTCAAGAAGCTTGCCGAGGAGGCGAGCGAGGTAATCATGGCCTGCAAGGACAAAGACCACGACCACATCCGCTACGAAGCCGGCGACCTGGTCTACCACCTGCTCGTAACGCTCGAACGCTACGGTATCACCCTCGACGAGCTGGCCGGCGAACTCAACGCTCGCCGCCACTAGTCATTGGGGACGTTCTTAAACGACTAGTCGTTAGGGACAGTCTTTCGGGAGTTGCCAATGAAATAGAAGTTGCGGTGGAATAGTTCTTGTTTGACGGTCTTAGGGCCATAAACAGGAACTATTTCACCGCAACTCATGAAGGGATGGCTAGGCGAGGGGCGTGGATTCCCATTCGCCGGTGAGGTGGGGGATGTCGAAGGTTCGATAACCGCAGTCGTAGGCGTGGGCCTGGGCCTCGCGGATATTCCAGCAGATGTCGCAGGCGCGGTGCGCGTCCGAGCCAAAAGTAATCGGCACCTCGGCATGGGCGAAGCGACGCAAAAGCCCGGTCGCGGGATAGTAGTCGTCCAGGCCCTTGCGCGGCGCGGCGGTCGAGACCTCAACGCGGCGGCCCGTGTCGTGGGCGCACTCGGCCATCTGCTGCCAAAACGGCGCGGGGTCAAAGTCGGGTGCAAAGCCGTCCTTCGAAAAGCGCATGACCAGGTCGGGATGGGCCATCGCGTCAAAGTTGAGTGAGCTTTCGCAAGCACGGCACCAGTCGTCGACGTAGCACTCCCACACGCCGCGCACGCCTAAGTTTTCCCAAACATGCAGGTTGGTATCGTCGTCGATCCAACCGCAAAGGGAATCGGGTGTATCGGGGCGCGCGACGTCCTCTGTCCCTGCCGTGCCCGCGGCGCCTGCCGCAATATCGCCCGGGTTGCCAATCCAGTGCACGCTGCCCAGACGTACGACGGCGCCCTGGGACCAGTGCTCTACCAAGGGCTCGCAGCCCTCGTACCAATCGCATTCAAAACCGTAGATAAAGGTGAGCTCCGGCGCAATCTGCGCGGCGAGTTTGCGAGCGTCTTCAAAGGCCAGACGATGTGCCGGCAAGTCGCCCTCGACGACCTGCACCTCGCAGTTAGCATCCATACTGGCGGGCAGGGTAAGGTGGTCGGTCGAGACCATGACGCGGCAGCCGGCGGCGGCAGCAGCGCGGACGTTGTCCTCGAACGAGGCATGGCCGTCCGAAAACGAAGTATGGGTGTGGCAATCGACCAGCGGGCAGGCGGGCATGGCGACTCCTTTGCATTTGGTGAATCCGCTCCATTGTAATGGTGCAGCTCTCAACACGCCGCGCACGCCGGGTGCCGAAATCGAGTGGAAAGGCGGGGCGGCGCGTGCCGGCGCCGGCGACTACTTGCTTCGTGCCGCCGCGCGTTTGGCCTGCACTGTTACCATCGCGTGTCTCACGGCGGTGATGGGGCGATAGCGGATCATACGCGGTCCCGACCAACGCATAACCTCGCGGATCTTCTCGCGCATGGCAGGCCGGTAACAATGCGAAGGACATGCCGAGCAAAATGTCTTGGTGCCCATGTGCGGGCAGTGCTCAATGCGCGCGATGGCGTATTTCTGCAGCTCGGCGCATTCGGGGCAGAGCGTAATGGTCCGAAGGCCGAGTTTCACGCGCACGGACTCATCGTCGCCAGCCTGTTCGACCACATGCCCGCCGCCATGATGCCCACGACACCACAGCGCGATCATCTGCGACACCATTTGGGCCTCACGCTCGCGTTTGCGTGCTAGCTCCGGTGTGTCGACTGGGCGCGCCATTAGCTCAGCCTCCCGTGCTCGACCGAAAGCGAGAAATCGGCAAACGCGCAGGTGCTGGCACGGTGGCTTACGAGCACAATGGTCTTGCCGCGGCGCTTGAGCTCGTCAACGGCCTGCATTACGGCTGCCTCGTTGAGAGCGTCAAGTGCGCTGGTGGGCTCGTCGAGCAAGATGAAAGGCGCGTCGTTGAGGAAGATGCGCGCAAGGCCGATGCGCTGGCACTCGCCGCCCGAAAGCGAGTCGCCCAGCTCGGCAACGGGCGTGTCGAGACCCTGCGGCAGGCGGTCGATGAGGGCGGTAAGCGAAGCGGAGCGGCAGGCGTCGAGCAGCTCGGCATCGGTGGCGCTGGCGTGCGCAACCAGCAGATTCTCGCGTACGGTGCCGCAGAACAGATGTGTGTCCTGGGTCATATAGGCCTCGTGGCTGCGCAGGCTCGCCGTGTTGATGTGGCGGGCATCGACGCCGCTCACCGTGATGGTGCCGGCTGCGGGGTCCCAAAAACGCATGAGCAGCTTAAGCAGCGTCGACTTGCCCGAGCCCGAGCGCCCCATGATGCAGGTCATGGTGCCGGGCGCAAAGGTGCAGGTCACGTCGTCGAGGATGAGACTCGCAGCGGTGTCGTTCGCGACCTGCTCTGTGGCGCCCGCACCGCCCGCGTCCACGCCGCCCACATAGCTAAAGCTCACATGCTCGGCTGCGGCGCCGGCAAACTCAACGTTCTGTCCATCGGCGACCTCGGCGCACTGGGGCTGCTCGTCGAGCAAATCGAGCACGCGTGCGCCCGAGGCGAGCGTCTCCTGCAGTGAGGCGCCCAGGCGGCTCACGACCATCACCGAGCCAAACGACGACACAAAGGTAAAGACGGCGACAAACGCTGCGGCAAAGTCAATCGTTCCCGCAGCCACCAGCTGCAGCGCACGCCCGAGCATCACCAGATTAGCCACAAGAATAAGCGCATCGGCTACGGCCTCGCTGACCGCCTGGCGGCGCTTGAGGCGCGCGTCCACGGCGCCGACTTGCTCGGTCAGCTTGCCCAGGGCACGGCTGCGATCGGTGCCACCGGCAAACTGGATGGTCTCGCCCGCGCCGCGCAGACTGTCGAGTACAAAGGCGCCCAGCTTACCGGCGCCCTCGCGGCTCTGGCGGCCGGTGGTGCCGCATGCCTTGGCCGAGGTCAGGGGCAGCAGCACGCCCAGGACCGCGTAGGCCACGAGCGCGATGCCCGCGAGCTCGGGGCTCACAGCCAGCAAAAAGCCCTCAAACACAACGGTGCAGACCAGAGCTATGGCAATGGGCGAGATGGTGTGCGCGTAGAAGACCTCGAGCAGCTCGATATCCGAGGTGACCAGGCTCACGAGCTCGCCCTTGCCGCGGCCCTCGAGCTTGGCGGGGGCGAGCTGGCGCAGGGCGCCAAACACCAGGTCGCGAATGTGTGCGAGCAGACGGAATGCGATGTAATGGTTGCAGAGCTGCTCGCCGTAGTGGAGCGGCCCGCGCGCGATGCCGCAGGCGGCGCAGGCCGCGCATGCTGCGATAAGACCAAGCCCCAAGGCGTTGCGGCCCAGCGCGGCCATAAGGCCAAGGGCGCCAAAGGCCGGCACGAACGCGGCGGTGAGCATGCCGATGCTGCCCAGCGCGACGGCTAGCACAAGCCAACCGGCAAGCGGTCGGACGAGCCCCATCATGCGCCACATGATGGACGGCGCCGAGCGACGGGCGCGGCCGGAGTCAGGCGCCGCGGCAGCGGAAGACGAACTAGTACCGTTGAGGCCATCGGCACAGGCGGCGCTGCCGTCAACAGCCTCAACCGCGCCGGCATCCTCAGCATCACCCTCTGCATACGCATATGCCGAGAGCTGCTCCTGGCTGTTCCACATGCGCGCATAGGCGCCCGCGGCGGCCAAGAGCTCGCCGTGAGTCCCGTGCTCGGCAATGCGGCCGCGTTCCAGCACCAGGATCTGATCGGCGTCCACGATCGTCGACAGGCGGTGTGCCACCACAATTACAGTGTGCCCGCCGGCAAGCGACGCGATGGCCTCGCCGATCGCGGCCTCGCTTGCGGCATCGACGTTGCTCGTAGCCTCGTCAAACACATAGATCGGCGAGTCGTGCAGCAGGGCGCGGGCCATGCACACGCGCTGGCGCTGGCCGCCCGAAAGGTTGGTGCCACCCTCGTTAATCACCATGTCGAGCCCGCCGTTGGCCCGCACAAAGGCCGCCACGCGCGTGCGGTCGAGCGCGCGCAAAAGCTCGGTGTCGGTGGCGTTGGGCTGGGCGAGCAGCAGGTTGTCGCGCAGGGTGCCGGCAAACAGGTAGCCGTTGGTGGGCACCAGCGTGACGGCGCGCATGAGTGAGGCGGCCGTGACATCGCGCAGCTCGACGCCGCCAATGCGCACGCTGCCGCGGTAGGCGTCCTTGCGGCCCGCGATGATCCCCGCGAGCGTGGACTTGCCGCCGCCGCTTTCGCCCACGAGTGCCACGAGCGAGCCGTGCGCAATGGTCGCGCTGGCGCTGTCCAGCACGGTGCGGTCGCCGTAGGCATAGCTCACGCCTGCGAGCTCGATATCGCCGCGACCATCAAGCTCAACATCGCCGCGCTCGGGCTCGGGCGTATCCAAAATGCCAAACATGCGGCGCGAGGCGGCCATGCCGTTCATGGCCGTGTGGAACAGCGATCCCAGGCGGCGCATAGGCAAAAAGAACTCCTGTGACAGAAAGACGATGAGGAAGGCAGCCTCAAAGCCGATCTTGCCCGTGGCGAGCTGCAGTGCGGCCACGATAATGCCGAGCGCGGCGCCCATATAGACGACCAGGTCCATAACGCAAATGGAGCGCAGCTGCATCACCAGCAGGTGCATGGTCGCTGTGCGGAAACGCTCGGACTCGGCGTTGATGCGCTCGTGCCAGCTTCGATCGGCCTGGTAGACCTTAAGGGTGGTGAGACCCTGCACGGCCTCCAGGAACATGCCGCCAAGATCGACATAGCTGCCCCAGTACTCGGCACCGATCTTTTTGGCGTTGCGCATGACCATCATGATGGAGACGGGGATGACCGGAACGCAGGCGAGCAGCAGCGCGGCGGGAAGACCCGCCTGGCCCACGAGCAGTACAAACAGCGTGATGGGTGCTAGGCCGGCAAAGAAGAGCTGCGGCAGGTAACCGCCAAAGTACACCTGGAGTTGCGCAGCGCCCTCGACGCTGGTCTGGACGGCCTCGGCGGTAGGGACGGTCTCGGTGTAGGAGGGGCCGAGTGCGGTGAACTTGTCGTAGACGAGCGAGCGCACGCGGCGGACGGCCTCGAACGCGGCTTTGTCGCCGGCGCGTTGGGCCAGGTAGATGGAGGCGGCGCGCACGATGATGGCGGCGGCGAGCGGCAGGGCCGCCTGTGCGAGGGCATCGACGGCGAGCGCGGCGGAAAGACCGTCCGTGACGATGCCGCCCAAGATGCGCGCAAGCACCCACATCACCGTGATGTTTGCCATGAGCGCGATCCATTTAAACAGGACGCTCGCCACAATGTAGGGCGTTGCCTGCGGAACCAGGGAGAAGAGCCGCTTCTCGAACATGAAACCTCCTATGCCGTAACGGTGCCGGGCGGGGTCCTCGGCAGCCGCTTAGTTAGCCAAATGCAACTAGAGTATCATCGGCAGATTGGTAAGTATGCCGAGGGTAATTTTTAGCCGATGAACTGCGTAGAAAGTTCAAAATTGTTGAGTGCGGCGAACTTTGGGTGGACGGAGTGCGGGCGCAATTCTGATCGTGTGCGGCCCCGCTCCAAAACGTGTACGTCAGCCTCCAAAAGCTGCAAAAAATGACATGTTTGGAGGCTGACGTACATGTTTGGATGGGGGCGAGGGCGGCGACGGACGAAAGTCACGCCTGTGCCACGTCCGATGTGCTAGCGTTTGGGTGAATAAAACGAGCCCGTGCGGAAAGGATCCGGACCGTATGCAACGTGGAAGTACATCTCCGCTGTCCCGCGAGACCGATGCGCCCGAAACCATCGTCAAGCTGGAGTGCGACATCGACGATGCGTCGCCCGAGGTACTCGCCTATGCCGCCGACTGCCTGCGCGCGGCGGGCGCCCGCGAGGTGCACTGGCTGCCTCTTTACTGCAAGAAGGGCCGCCCCGGATGGCAGTTGCAGGTGATCTGCTCGCACGAGGATATCGAGCGCCTACAGACGATTATCTTTTTGGAGACTACGACCAACGCCGTTCGTCGCCAGGTGATGGAACGCGTTTGCCTGCCGCGCCGATTCGAGCAGGTGACAACGCCTTGGGGCGAGGTGTCCGTTAAGGTGGCGACCCTGCCAGACGGCAGCGAGCGCGCGGCTCCCGAGTACGAGGATTGCGCCCGTCTTGCCCGCGAACATGGCGTGCCACTCCAACGCGTGATGCAGGCGGCTCAGAGCGCGGCGCTACGATTCGAGTAACACGGTAGATGGGCTCCACATCCGCCGGACCCCGTATTCAGCCCCCATCAACCCTACCCGAAAGGACCACCATGAAATACCTCATCGCTTCCGACATTCACGGCTCGGCATACTGGACCGAGCGCCTGGTCGCCGCCATCGAATCCGAGCAGCCCGACCGCGTCGTGCTGCTGGGCGACCTGCTCTACCACGGCCCGCGCAACGACCTGCCGCGCGACTACGCCCCCAAGCGCGTGATTCCGCTGCTCAACGCCCTGGCAGACCGCATCATCGCGGTGCGCGGCAACTGCGACGCCGAGGTCGACCAGATGGTGCTCGACTTTCCCGTCATGGCGGACTACGCCACGCTGTTCGACGAGACCGGCCGCGAGCTGTTCCTGACGCACGGCCACGTCTTTGGCGCTGGCATGCACAACAGCGTCGACCACGCGCCCGCGCTGCCCGAGGGCTCCGCGCTCGTCTACGGCCACACGCACATCAAGGTTAACGAGGCAAGCGAGGCGCACCCGGGCCTGTGGCTCTTCAATCCCGGCAGCGTGAGTATTCCCAAGGACGGTACGCACAGCTACGGCATCTACGAGGGCGGCGCGTTCCGCCACGTGATCCTGGAGGAGGAATAACCATGGCGCAGCACATGGCTCAGCAAAATGCCGAGGGCTCGCGCGATCTGTCCACGCTGGTCGACGCGTCGGTCGAGCTGCAGCATCTGGTGCAGACCATCTGGCGTCTGCGTCAGCCCGATGGCTGCCCGTGGGATCGCGAGCAGACGCATCGGAGCATCGGCAAGAACATGATCGAGGAGGCCTATGAGGCGCTCGATTGCATCGAGGCGGACGACGTGGCGCATCTGCGCGAGGAGCTGGGCGATGTGCTCATGCAGGTGGTGCTGCATGCGCAGATTGCGGCGGACGCGGGCGAGTTTACGCTGGCCGATGTGGCACGCGATATCGACGCCAAGCTCATTCGCCGCCACCCACACGTGTTTGGCGATGCGGATGCCGAGAGCTCCGACGAGGTGCTCAAGATCTGGGACGAGGTCAAACTTGCCGAGAAGGCTGCCAAGGACAAGGCCGTGGCGGCAGGCGAGGCCGCACCCGAGGGTCTACTCGACGGCGTGCCCACGCACCTGCCGGCGCTGATGCAGGCCCAGAAGGTGTCGCGCAAGGCAGCGGCCGTGGGCTTTGAGTGGGAGACGGTCCAGGACGTGTGGGACGAGGTTGCCGAGGAGCGTGCCGAGTTTGAGGCCGAGGCGCCCGGCTCGCTCGAGCGCGAGATGGAGTTTGGCGACCTGCTCTTTGCTCTGGTCAACGTTGCGCGCAAGGAGGGAATCGACGCCGAGAGCGCCCTGCGTGCCAGCACGGCAAAGTTCCGCCGCCGCTGGGCCGCGATGGAGCAGATGGCGGCTGACGCCCACGTGGATCTGGCCGAGCTTTCGACCCACGGCCTCAATGACCTCTGGGATGCCGCAAAGGCAGAGGAGTAAGACTGCGGGAACGATGGACTGACACGCCTCATCGTTCCCGCTATATTTTTCGAAAATCAAGTGTATCCCTCGGCTAACTTAGGGCATAATGCAAAAAGTGCGACATGGCTAACTTACGGAGACGCACCGACGGTGCACGGTCAGCCGGTCGCCAAGCATTCAACCCGTTTCCAAGTGAGAGGGAGACAACATGAGCGATATTTTGGATGTCTACGGTCGCGAGGTACTCGACAGCCGCGGCAACCCCACCGTCGAGGTCGAGGTCGTGCTCGAGGACGGCAGCTTCGGCCGCGCGATGGTGCCTTCGGGCGCTTCGACCGGCGCCTTTGAGGCATGCGAGCTGCGCGATGGCGACAAGGGCCGCTACCTGGGCAAGGGCGTTTCGCAGGCCGTCGAGCACGTCAATAACGAGTGCGCTAACGCCGTCGTGGGCCTCGACGCCTTCGACCAGCGCGCCGTCGATGCCGCGCTGATTGCCGCGGACGGTACCCCCAACAAGACCAAGCTCGGTGCCAACGCCATCCTGGGCGTGTCGCTGGCCGTCGCCCGCGCCGCTGCCGAGTCGGCGGGTCTTTCGCTGTACCAGTACCTGGGCGGCGTCAACGCCCATCTGCTGCCCACGCCCATGATGAACATCCTCAACGGCGGCGTGCATGCCGACAATAACGTCGACTTCCAGGAGTTCATGATCATGCCGGTGGGCGCCCCGAGCTTTGCCGAGGGCCTGCGTTGGTGCGCCGAGGTCTACCACACCCTCAAGGGCGTGCTGCACGAGGCCGGCCTGGGCGGCGGCGTGGGCGACGAGGGCGGCTTTGCGCCCAACCTTAAGACCAATGCCGAGCCGTTCGAGTACATTACCAAGGCCGTCGAGAAGGCTGGCTTTAAGCCTGGCGTCGACTTCATGTACGCCATGGACCCGGCCTCGACCGAGTTCTACAACGCCGAGACCGGCATGTACGAGCTCAAGGGCGAGGGCGTGGAGTACACGAGTGCCCAGATGGTTGATTACTGGGAGAAGCTCGTCGACACCTATCCCATCATCTCCATCGAGGACGGCATGGCCGAGGAGGACTGGGACGGTTGGGTTGAGCTTACCCGCCGCATTGGCAACAAGGTGCAGCTGGTGGGCGACGACCTGTTCGTCACCAACACCGAGCGCCTCAAGAAGGGCATCGAGCTGGGTGCCGCCAACGCGATCCTGGTCAAGGTCAATCAGATCGGCACGCTCACCGAGTCGCTCGAGGCCATCGAGACCGCCAAGGAGGCCGGTTACGCTTGCATCGTGAGCCACCGCTCCGGCGAGACCGAGGATTCCACGATTGCCGACCTGGTCGTGGGCGTCAATGCCGGCCAGATCAAGTCGGGCGCCCCGTGCCGCAGCGACCGTATCGCCAAGTACAACCAGCTCATTCGCATCGAGGACGAGCTCGAGGGCAGCGCGCGCTACGCCGGCAAGGCCGCGTTCTACAACATTCGCTAGGCACGCGGAGCTCGCGGGGGCGGGGAAGACTCGGATTCGCCTTGCTCCAGCCGGGCGCTGTTGAGCACCATTGGGCGCTGGGCCATATGGCTCAGCGCCTTTTTTATGTCGAGTAAAGGCTGCCGAAGGTGGTGCGCGCGCTCGTGCTATAACTAGAATACTTAGCGCAAACAAACCTCAACCGCACAAGGCGCACATGGATCAGATTTACGACAACAGGTACTATTCCGCCGGTTCGCGTGAGCCGTCGCCTCGCCGTGCGCGCACGGTGCAGCTCGGTGGGTCCGCCTACGCCGGCGCCGATCGCTCCACGCAGCGCCCGACAAGTACCTCGCGCCCCAATGCTCATGTGAATACTTCGGCAGATGGACCGGTGCGCCCGGCACGTTCGACACATGCGTCGCGTCCCTCGGCCCAGACGCACGACAGGTCGAGCAGGCCTTCGAGCCGTCTTTCGGGCTCGGACTTTATGCGCTACGCCAACGACAATACGGTGGTCAAGGCGATCTATGACTTTACGCATGGCTCTCTGCGTCCGCTGTTTATCGGTATCGTGGTGGCGCTGGCGCTCGTGAGCCTGTATTTTCCCGTACGCGACCTGTACGTGGCAAAACGCTCGAGCGACATCTTGGCCAAGCAGGTCGAGATTCGCCAGCAATACAATGATGAGCTGCAAAAAAGCGTCGACAAGCTGCTCTCGGAGGAGGGTATCAAGGACGCGGCGTCCGAGGACCTGGGCCTGGTGATGCCCGGCGAGAAGAAGATTGACGTGCTAGGCTTGGACGACGATTCGGACTCGTCGTCGAGCAAAAAGTCCTCAAACGCCAAGAAGGCCAGCGAAGTGGCCAAGGAAATCGAAGAAGTCGGCAAGGACGCGCCGTGGTACATCCAGGCGCTCGACATGCTGTTTGGGTTTAACGGCGTCGAGGGCCAGACGGTCGTGTCCAACGGCAAATAGCGCCCGGAGGGGAGCTCGCAATGACAAATTGCAAACGCTATAAGGTGGCCGCGATCGACCTGGGAACGGTGTCGTCGCGACTGGTGTTGGCCCAGGTCGAGGGCGGAGCGATTGTGGAATCGTCCAAGCATACCGAGATTACCGACCTGGGCGAGGGCGTGGACGCGACGGGGCGCTTCTGCGAGGCGGCTGTCGAGCGTGTGCTCGCTGCGTGCCGCATGTTTGTGGACGAGGCCCGTGCCTTTGGGGCCGTGTGCGTCTGCACCACGTGCACGAGTGCCGCGCGCGATGCGTCCAATGCCGCGCTGCTGCTGGACGGCCTGCGCGAGTTGGGGCTCAAACCACAGGTGATTCCGGGCGAGGTCGAGGCGCGCCTGACGTTTTTTGGCGTGGCGCACGACTTTGCCGGCGAGCGCATCATCGTCGCGGATTCGGGCGGCGGGTCCACGGAACTCGCGACGGGCGTATACGCTCCGGAGCGCGGCGTCTTTGCGCTGGAGGGAACGCGCTCGCTGGACATCGGTTGCCGTCGCGTGACGGAGCGCTTTTTCTCTGCGTTGCCGCCCGCGGATGGCGAGCTTGCTGCCGCTGCCGCGTGGGCAGGCGAACAGTTCGCCGCCTATTTTGAGGGCCTGCCTGTCGACTTTGAGCGCGCCGAACGCTTAGTCGCGGTGGGCGGCACGGTGACTACGCTGGTGGCTCTGGTCCACGAGCTGGAACCGTACGATTCGAGCTTTGTGCACCTACGCGAGCTGTCGCTGGAGCAGGTCTCGGCCGCTATCGAGCGCATGTCTGTGTTGGACGCGGAAGGCATCGCCGCGCTACCGGGTGTACAGCCCAAACGCGCGGGCGTGATCTTGGCTGGTGCCGTGGTGATTCGCGAGCTTATGCGAGCCGGCGGCTACGACACGCTCACCGTAAGCGAGAACAGCCTGCTTGCCGGCATGGCCGCCACCATTAACGAGGTTCTCGACGGTGAGCTACCCACCATCGGCTGGACCCCCAGCCTCAGCGCCCTCCAATAAGTTGCGGTGAAATACGGACTAAAATCGCCCTTTCGGGCACCAAACAGTCCCTATTCCACCGCAACTCACCATCTGTATCGGCATCCAAAAGAAACGAGCCCGTGTCCCTGGGGGACACGGGCTCGTAGACAATACATGGTAGGGGCGGTGGGACGTCTGCGTATTTGCTGCGCAAATCCGCACCGGCTTCGGTCGCCTGCTGGCGCCCTCGCCGGCTCGCTACGGACGCTGCGCGTCCGCTTAACGCTCGCCCCCTCGCGGGTTCGAGTCCCACCGGCATCTAAAAGAAACGAGCCCGCATCCCTGGGGGATACGGGCTCGTAGGCGCTATATGGTAGGGGCGGTGGGACTCGAACCCACAATCCTTGCGGCGAGAGATTTTAAGTCTCCTGCGTATGCCAATTCCGCCACGCCCCCGTGAGACTAGAAGTCTAGCACAAGCCGCCCGTTACGCGTTGACAGCCATCGAGTGCTGGCCCGACTTTTCCAGGTACTCGGCAAATTTGGCCTCGTCGCCCTTGTTCTTGTACTGTAGGGCCAACAGGTATTCCAGGCGGCAGCTCTTGACCTTGTCGTCACCGGCCTCCTTGAGCATGCGCTCCAGCTCGGGAATGTCGTTGTGGCGCTTGAGGATCATCGTGTCGTACATCAGCTGACATTCGTGCGCGACTGCCTCGGCCTGACCGCCCTCAAAGCCCTTGATCTCGTGCAGGAGCTCCTTGGACTTTTTGCGGTCCTCCTGGCCAACGTAGTAGTTAAAGGCCTTGATTACCAGGTCGACGCGCTGCATCTTGGGCAGGTTGAGTCCCAGAAGCAAATCGAACATCTCGTCGGCGCGCTTGTGGTCCTCGCGCAGCAGATAGGAGTTCAGGCGCAGGTAGTCGCGGTTGTAGCGCGGGTACAGCATGCTGGTGAGCTTGCTGTCGAGCAGGCGATCGAACTCGTCCCACTGCTTGGCAGCCATAAGCTGCTGCAGACGCTTGAACGTGGTGCGTTTTTTGACGCTAAAGAACACCGACACGCCGATGCAGATGATAACGACGGCGGTCCAGAGTGTGCGGGAATCGGGCATATTGGGATCCTTAGTCGCTCATATAGCGAGCGGTATGACAACACGTACTAGATGTATTATACGCAGCGCACAAGCAAACTGGCATAAAAGCTCATCGAGGCTGAGCGCCGTCGCTCGCTGCGGTACACTTACCCTAAAGTAAACCATGAAGGGAGACACTACCTATGAAGAAGATCGTTTTGGCTTGCGGTGCTGGCGCCGCTACTTCCACGCTCGTTGCTCAGAAGGTCGCTACCATGCTCGACGCCAACGGTTACGCCGACAAGTACGAGATCGTGCAGTGCGCCATCTCCGAGGCCAAGGACGCTTGCGACGAGGGCGCCGACCTGCTGATCGCCACCACCGTTGCCCCCGAGGGCCTTACCTGCCCGTACGTGAGCGGCGTGCCCTTCATGACCGGCATGAACCGCGTTGCTGCCGAGAAGGCCGTTCTCGACGTCATGGCTCAGTAGGCGCTAACTGTATGAGTGAGCAGAACGCCAATCCGGTCGAGCTCTTTGGCATGCGCGTCGCCCACGTGGGCATTAACGCCGCCGATCCGGCAGACGCCCTGGAGATCGCGGAGCTGTTCTCGACGATGATGGGCCTGCCCGTCATCGAGACCCCGGTTTCGTACTTTAACGATTCGCTGGTCGAGATCATGAAGCAGAACGGTCGTGGCACCAAGGGCCACATTGGCTTTGCCGTCAACGACATCGATGCGGCCGAGAAGTGGTTTGCCGAGCGCGGGCTCGAGGTCAACGAGGAGTCGCGCGTGCTGCTGCCCGACGGCGGCACCAAGCTCGTGTACTTTAAGCGCGAGTTCGCCGGCTTCGCCGTGCATCTGTGCCGCGAGTAGCGCACAAGCTGCCATAGCTAGCAAAAAGGGATAGGGCCGTGTGGCCCTATCCCTTTATTTATGCCGAGGGGCTTCCTAGCGCGGCAGGCGAATCGTAAAGCGGCTGCCGACGCCCTCGACTGAGGTCACGCCAATGACACCGCCATGGCTGTCGACGATCCACTTGGCAATGGCAAGCCCCAGACCCGAGCCCTGCGCGCCGGCATCGCGTGCGTTGTCGGCGCGGTAGAACCGTTCAAACGCGTGGGCTGCGGATTCCTGGTTCATGCCGATGCCCTCGTCCTCAACACTTATGTCGATCGCGCCCGTGTTCGCATCGGGCGTTATGCCAAATGTGACGGTGGTTCCCGCATCCGAATACTTGGCGGCGTTTTGCACGATTACGCGCAGAGCCTGCTTCACGAGCGCCACGTCAACGGGCGCGTCGCAGCGCGGGTCGCTGGTAAGTGCGGCATCGTACGCCAGTCGATATGTGTGCGCGGCATCGATCATCTGCGATTCCTCGCATACCTCGCCGACCAGTGCGGCCAGGTTAGTATTCGCACGCCGCAGGACCGTGCGCCCGGCATCGCCGCGCGCCAAAAACAGCAGCTGCTCCACGAGCTCCTGCATATGCTCGCTTTCGGCCTTGAGGGACGCGATGGATTCCGCCAGCACGTCCGGGTCATCTTTGCCCCAGCGGTCGAGCATGTTTACGTAACCCTGAATCACCGCGATGGGCGTTCGTAGCTCGTGGCTTGCATCGTTGACAAAGCGCATCTGCTGCAGCTTTGCCTCTTGCATCTGGCGCAGCAGGCGGTTGAGCGCGACCTCGATGCTTGCCAGGTCGGCGTCGCCGGTGGTGACGCTCGGCGAGTCGACGCTTGCGCGCTCGATGGCCTGCTCCAGCGTTTCCATCTTGCCGCCGGAGAGCTGCATGCGGCCGAGTTCGTCCACGCGCAGGGCCAGATCGTTGAGCGGCGCCATGGTGCGGCGCACGCGGCGGGCGCCGCCGAGCATGTTGAGCACGCTGATGACCTGCCAACCCACAACGACAAGGTAGAGAGGCCATAGCGTGACGAGGTCCTGCGCGAGGGGGAAAGTCTTGGTGGTACGCGCAAGCTCGACGGTATAGGTGAGCGTTATCAGGTCCCAGCCGCGCGCGGGCGTCAGCGACATGCCGCGAACGGTGGCGCTGGGGATCCATCCTGTGGTAAACGCGCCGTTGGGCAGCGTCTGGTTGTATCCATAGACGAGGATCGCCGCCGCAATAACCAACAGTAACAGATCGAGCCAGATGTGGCTCATCAAGCGGCGCCACATATAGCTCCAGTTGATGGCGCGGGCGATGGAGGTGACGCGCTTGACCTCGGCGTTACGCACGGCAGACATAGCCCACCCCGCGCACGGTCTGGATGATGCGGGCGCCGCCGGCGTCCTCGATCTTGGCGCGCAGGTGCGCGATGTGCACGTCGACGTTGTTGGTGTCGCCTACGTAGTCGTAGCCCAGCGCCTCGTGCGCGATGCGCTCGCGCGTGAGTACGGTCTCGGCATGCGCCATAAGCAGGGCGAGGACATCGAACTCGCGGGCCGTGAGCGCGATGGGCGAGCCGCCGACCGTGACTTCGCGGCGGTCGGGGTCGAGCGCAACCGAGTCAACGGTAAGCGCGGCGTGGGAGGGCGTGGCAGCGGTCTGGGCCGTGTCGGTTGCCGGGGGCATTGTGGCGATACCGGCGCCCGCGCCGCCTGCCGCGCCCGCCCCAGTACCGGCGCCTCCAATGCCCGAAGCCGCCCGCACGGCCTCCGAGCGCTTCAGCGCCACGCGGATCCGTGCGAACAGCTCCTCAATCGCAAATGGCTTGGTCAGGTAATCGTCGGCGCCGGCATCGAGCCCGGCCACCTTGTCCATCACGGCATCGCGCGCGGTGACCATAATCACCGGCACATCCTTGTGCTTGCGGACACGCCGCAGGACCTCCATACCGTTGAGCTGCGGCAACAGCACATCGAGCAGAATCAGATCGTAGTCGCGCTCCAGCGCCAGGTTCACGGCGGTGCGACCGTCGGCGGCGTGCTCCACCTGGTAGCCTTCGTGCTCCAGCTCGAGCGTCACAAAGCGGGCGATTTTCTCCTCGTCCTCTACGATCAGAATCCGTGCCATGCGTGCCCCCGTCTGCGACTACTTGTCGTCGTTCAGATTTTGCTTGATGTCATCCGCGGCGTTAGCAGCGCTATCCATAAGGTTGTTGATGCTGCCGGGCACGTCGCCGTCGCTGTCGATGCGGTAGCGCATGCCAAAGAACAGGCCAATCAGCATCAGCCAAATCGTAGCGCCCCAGGCAAACAGCGCGACGATGGGAATCAGGATGGGGATGTTGAGGATGATCGCATCGCGGCGCGTGGCGATAAACTTGGTGTCCAGGCTCAGGCGGAAGAGCTTTTTGAGGTACTCCCACACGCCGTCCATCTTCTTGGAGAAGTCGGTCTTTTCGCTCGACTTTTCGTAGGCGGCCTGCGCGGCGACCATCTCGGCCGAGGGCTCATCGACCGGTGCGGACTCGGTCGCGGCGTGCGCCGACGTGGTCTGGGTCTTGCCCTGCGACTCGAGCCAAATGATGGCATCCAAAACGTTGCCGTCGGCAGCGTCGAGCGCCGCCTTGGCATCGGTGTAGCTCACGCTGCACTTGGTGCGGATGGTTTCAACTTTTTCGAGGTCGTCCATGGCCTGTCCTTTCGTTCGATGGGCGCGACGCCGGGCAATTTGCTCGGGCGCGAGCGTTGCGTTCGGCGGTCTGCGTTGCGCCGCCCCGCCCTTGGTCGAACTCTATAGTGCAGGTTATAGATTAAGCGATTCTTGAGCCAAGATTAAT
The DNA here is from genome assembly GCA_958415625.1 of uncultured Collinsella sp. GTDB lineage: Bacteria > Actinomycetota > Coriobacteriia > Coriobacteriales > Coriobacteriaceae > Collinsella. The sequence continues at coordinate 43,104 of CATYZI010000016.1, forward strand.
GTTGGATGAGTTTTTGGGTGGGGCGGAGGCCAAGCGCAGACGAGCGGCTTGAGCCCAAGGATAAATTTGTGTCCGCACGGCGAGATATACTTTTAACTATATTGATGGGCGTGACAGGGCAAAGCTGCCTGGCGCCCGCGAAATCAGAGGGGCCGCCGTGCCGCATGGCACAAACGAGTGGGGTCCCGGCGCAAACAGGGGGTCATACGTGCATATCTACGCTATGAGTGACATTCACGGGTGCTTGGACGCCTTTAAGGCATCGCTTTCCACCATCGACCTCGATGCCGAGGACTCCAAGCTGGTTTTGCTTGGCGACTATTGCGACCGAGGCCCCGATTCACTCGGGGTCTTCGAGCTCGTCATGGACCTGCAAAAGCGGTACGGCGATCGCGTCGTGGCGCTGCGCGGCAACCACGAGGAGATGTTCCTCGAGTACATTGACGAGGTAAACGACCTTAATTTTACGCAGGCATGGATACTTGCCGACAGCAATCTGGCAACGGCCAAGAGCTTCTTAGACGCCGAGGCATTCAAGCACGTTAGGCACCTTTTGAGGCTCAGGAAGTTCGAGGAGGCCTACGCCTATACGGTTGAACGCATGAAGGCCGAACATGCGGACGTCATCGCGTGGGTTCGCAAGCTCCCTTACTTTTACGAGAGCCCCTTCGGCCAGGTCTTTGTGCATGCCGGCATTGACGAGGGTGCCGGGGAGTACTGGAAGCTCGGCACATCTGACGAGTCGTTTACTATGACGCTGCCCGATTACGTGGGGCGTAAGTTCTACCTAGATGTTATCGCCGGGCATATCAACACCGAGGCTGTCTCGGGCATTGCGGGCTACCGCGGTATCTGGCATGACGGCGCCAGCCATTACTACATCGACGGGAACGTCATGAAGAACGGCGCGGTCGCCGTGCTGAACTACGACTCGGAGACAGAGAAGTACGGCGGGCAAGGGCTGGAGTAGGTTGGCGGGCGATTATTTGCCTTTCAATTAACGCAATGATCTATTAAGCCATTCATTCATTCTTCCAGAAGGATATCTTTTGACCAGCTTTCCTTCCTTTGTCTTTAAGCGAAGTTCGGGTTTGATAGAGATACCGCAGTATTCGGGTTTGATAGAGATA
>CATYZI010000017.1 GCA_958415625.1 uncultured Collinsella sp.
GCCGCGCGGCAAGGAGATATATTGCCAGACCGGAGGGGCGCCGGGGGCGGGAATCGCGCACTCCATATTTTGTTCACAAATGAATAGGTCCCTCAGTCGCATCACTGAGGTTAAAACTGAAGCATTGGCTTCTGATATTGGCGATGACCAGCTGGTTTATAGGTGTTAAGGCATCGGTCATCTCTGGAGCGCCACTTTACTCCAAAAGCATCAGCTATTTGTTTCCCGTCGGTAAAAGGCAGGTTTTGTTCGCCAAGCGTTCTTATATATAGAGAAGTTCGGGTTCGAACCCGTGTCGCGGCAACAAAAAGCGGCGGCATCCGCCAGTCGCTTTTCTATTCTATGGTGGGTCGTCAGGGGTCCAGCCTGCTCCGCAGGCGGCCGCTGCGGCGCTTTCGCGCCTTGCGCGCTGCGCTGGCAAACGCTCACGCGTTTACTCGGCTCCGCGCCCCGACGGGTTCGAACCCATGAAAAGGCGACAAAAAAGACGGCCAACCGAAGTTGACCGTCTCAACAATCTTTGGGTGGGCCGTCAGGGGTTCGAACCCTGGACCTTGGGATTAAAAGTCCCCTGCTCTGCCAGCTGAGCTAACGGCCCGCGGGTGGCATTGTACCACGGTCTGGGACTATTCCCAACTCCATTGGCCGTTCTGGAAAATCACAACTTCACGTCCATCAGGCGTAATGCCCGTAATATCGATATCGTCCGTGCCGATCATAAAATCGACGTGCGCGCTCGAGACGTTAACGCCATGCTCCAGGAGCTCCTCCTTGGACATGTCATACCCACCCTCGATGCATTCGGGGAAACCGACACCCAGCGCGAGATGGCAGCTGGCGTTCTCATCATAGAGCGTGTCATAGAACAGAACGCCACTTTCACGGATCGGCGTGTTCTTGGAGATAAGCGCGACCTCACCCAGATGAGCGGCACCTTCATCGGTGTCAATGATGCTCGCAAGCGTCGCCTTGCCCACGCGGGCATCGTAGTCCGCTACGCGGCCGGCCTCGAACTTAATCCAAAAATCGTCGACCTTGTTACCGTGGTGAATGAGCGGCATGGCCGAGTACACGATACCGTCGGCGCGCATACGATCAGGCGAGGTGAAGACTTCCTCGGTGGGAATGTTGGGGAAGAAAGGGTGTCCATCGGGCGTCTTGCCCTTGCCGCCGGCCCACTCGTGACCTTTCGTCATGCCAATCGTCAGATCGGTTCCATTTGCCGAGGTGTAATGCAGGTAGTCGAAACGATTGTCGTTCAGGAAACGCAGGTTCTTTTCGAATGCGGCGTCATGGAGTTCCCAGTCGCTCTCCGGGTCCTGGCCATCGGCGCGAGCGGTGTGCAGAATCGCATTCCACAGCTTATAGATTGCAACCTCATCGGCGTCTCCCGGGAACACCTCGCGCGCCCAGGCAACGACCGGCGCGCCGGCGATGCACCACGGGTTGATGTTGTAGTCCAGTCCGCGGCGGAAGACCTTGCACTGCGTGTTCCTTGCCTTAGAAGCTGCAGCAGGCTTAGCGGGATCGATGCCCTTAAGAGCGGCAGGGTCCGCACCCTCGATAAAGATAAAGCAGGCACCATCCTGGGCCAGTGAATCAAGCTGCAGGCGCTTCCACTCGGGCGTCTGCTCAAAATAGCTTTTCTCGACATGCTCGTACGTGAGCCTCGTCACGGCGTCATCGGCCCAAATAACCGTCACGTGACCGGCACCGGAGGCATAGGCCTCCGCGACCACTACGCGCGCAAACGGCGCGCACTCGACCGGAGACTGAACGACAACCTCCTGGCCGGGCTTGACGTTTACGCCCTTGCGGACAACCAGGCGCGCATAGTTTTTAATCTTGGGCTCTAGGGCCTTCATGCCCTCCAGAGCCTCTTCGACCGTCAGGGCAGCTCGAATCATGTGCCACTCCATCTATCTATAGAACAGTAAAAAGCGCGCCGCAAAAACGACGCGCCTTATATCTTAGCGATAAATATGCATGCAAACGCTATTTCTTCTTGGAGTCCTTTTTGTCCTCCTCGGCAGCTGCGCGCTCGATAAGAGCGTTGAGCTTGTTCTCGGACATGCCCTCGGCCTGCGTGCGGTACATATTGCGCAGGGGGCGAATACGAACGAAGTCGTAGATAAAGTCGCCCAAAATGACGACGTAGGACAAAACGATGCCGACCATCTGGACGGGGCTGGACACCATGCCAGCGGGAGCGAAGTACAGCGAAGCCCAAATGGCCACGACGAGCACCATGCCGATAGTGAGCACGGCCCACCAGATGCGGCGGCGCTTGGTGTAGTCCTCATCCTGCTTGAGAAGGATATTCGACACCGTGTAGATGCGGTCCTCCTTGGCGCGCTGCTTAGCCTTGCGGGCGCGCTTCTCCTCTTTAGAGAGGCCCTCGAGGTTCTCGCCCTTCTCGAGCTCTTTGCGGCGTGCCTTAGACGAAGCCGGCACGACGCGGACAGAGCTCGCTGCCTGACGGGCGGGCTTGGCGGATGCGGCGGACTTGCGCGCAACCCCGGTAACCTCGTGGGATTGCGTGCGCTTGTTCGTGGCGCTACGGGTACTCACTTATGCGTTCTCCTTCATGCTTGTGAACTGGGAGCCCGTGATGATCTGGAAGGCCTCGCGATAGCGCTCGGACGTGCCATCGATGACCTCTGCGGGCAGGTGCGGGGTCTCCCCCGTCATATCCCAGTTGGCTTTGAGCCAATTGCGGACGAATTGCTTGTCGTAGCTGGGCTGAATCTTGCCCTCCTCGTAGCTGGCGGCAGGCCAGAAACGGCTGGAGTCAGGCGTGAGGCACTCGTCGATCAGCGTGACCTTGCCATCAATAACACCAAACTCGAACTTGGTGTCGGCAATGATGATGCCACGGGTCGCTGCATACTCGGCAGCAGCCTTGTAGATCTTGAGGGAAAGGTCGCGAATCTGCGTGGCAATGTCCTCGCCCACGATCTCGCAGCAACGCTCGAACGAGATGTTCTCGTCGTGGTCACCGATCTCGGCCTTCGTGGACGGGGTGAACAGCGGCTCGGGGAGCTTGGAGGCCTCGGTTAGGCCCTCAGGCAGCTGGATGCCGCAGACGGTGCCGTTCTCGTCGTAGGTCTTCTTGCCCGAACCGGTCAGATACCCGCGGACGATGCACTCGATGGGAATCGTCTGGGCCTTCTTGACCAGCATGGCGCGGCCTGCGAGATAGTCACGATACTCGGCAAACTCCTCGGGGAAATCCGCCGGGTCGATGGAGACGAGGTGGTTGGGGACGATATCGGCAAACTTGTCGAACCAGAATGCCGAGATGCGGTTGAGCACCTCTCCCTTAAACGGAATCTCGTCGGGGAGAATAAAGTCGAACGCAGAAATGCGGTCGGTGGCGACCATCAGCAGGTTTTCACCGGCATCGTAGATATCACGAACCTTGCCACGGGAATCCGGACGACGCTCCATCGTTGTCACGTGAGTCACTCCTTACCAAAATACGACAGTAATGCGGGTTCTTTCCCGCATGTTTTCGCAAACTCGGAGCGGCAGGGACGAAACCCCTCCTTCACCGAATAGCGAAAAGCTAGTGCTCCATTGTAGTAGATGCCGCGTCCGCCGTGTGCTCGCGAGGCAGATGAATCGTAAAAGTCGTACCCTTTCCAAGCTCCGACTCCACGGATATGTAGCCGTGATGACGCTCGACAATCTGCTTGGTCACGGCGAGGCCCACGCCCAGACCGCCCGCCTCACGGGCGCGGCTGGCGTCGGCACGCCAAAAACGTCCGAAAATACGCGACAGGTCTTCCTTGGCGATACCGATGCCGGTATCAGAAACGGCGATGCTAACGTGTTTGCGGTCACTGAGCACCGACACCACGACCCAACCGCCCTCGGGGGTGTAGCGCATGGCGTTGCTCATGAGATTGATGACGCATTGTGTGATCATGTCGGGATCAGCTTCGACGACATCGTCGTGACCTTGGGTCTCGTCAGCAAAGCGCAAGCGCAGATCGCGGTCGACAAACAGGCGCTCCTGGGCATTGACGATGGAACGCACGAAAGGAACCATGTCCACCGGCTCAAGGTTGAGCGGGGCCGTGCTGTTTTCCATGCGCGACAGGTCGAGCATCTGCTGCACCAGACGAGCCAGGCGACGCGTCTCGGAAGCAACGGTCTCCAAATGCTCATCGTCGGTGGGATACACGCCATCCTGCATGGCCTCGACCGTTGCGAGCATGGCCATAAGCGGCGTGCGAAGCTCGTGTGCAACGTCTGAGGTCAGGCGCTTCTCGTGTTTCATATCCTTCTCGAGCGAAGTGGCCATCTCATCGAAGGTCTCACCCAGCTGATCAATCTCGTCATCACCGCGCAAACCAGTACGAGCGGACAGATCGCCGTCGCGAATTTGCTTGGCCGTGCTCGTAATACGATGAATCGGCTTGGTGAGCATGCGCGACACGAGCGATCCGATAACGACCGAAATGCAGATTGCAACAACCGCGGCGAGGGCCATGGCGTTAAAGGTCTTCTCCCTAAATGCAGAATCCGCCTTGGTGAGCAAGGCATCGGAGCCGATGGCCCATAGCTTTACCTGTCCGACATGCTCGCCCGAAGACGTTATGATTTCGACGTTGGCAACGCTATCGGAGTCGGTTGGAGCAGACGAGACCGGGCTATGCGATGCTTTTTTACCGCTCGAGCTGCTCGACGCTGATTCGCTCTCGCGCACATCGGCGGTCGCGCTTGCCGAAGGCCATGAGTCGTCATAAACGACAACGCCTTTCTTGTTGACGACCTGCATACCCAAATCGTCGGACACCAAACTCGATGTCGCGACCGTACGTAGCTCGCCCGCAGTCCAATTGCCGTTTTCCTCATACGACGTCGCAAGCTTTTCGGCAGCGGAATTTGCGATTTCGACGATATTGGAGCGCGTGTAATCCGAAAAGACCGTGCCCCACACAACAGAGACCACGCCCACCAGCACCAATACCGTCATGAGCGATGTCAGAGCAAAAGCAAGTGCCATGCGCGAGGGATAGCTCATCGTTGGCCGTGAATCGGAACGAGGCGTGTTCCAACTAGCCTTGGAACCCGCCTCGCTCTCCTGCTTGTGCTTTTGCCCGATTTCAAAGCGCGCAGGTGTCATATGTGATTTCCCTATTTCTCGTCCGACTTATCGGTCTTGGCCGGAGCCTCGAAGCGATAGCCGACACCGTGGACGGTGTAGAGCCACTTGGGCTTCTTGGGATCATCGCCCAGCTTGGCGCGAAGGTTCTTCACGTGGCTATCGATGGTGCGCTCATAGCCCTCAAAGTCGTACCCAAGCACCTTCTCGACCAGCTCCATACGGTTGTAGACACGGCCGGGATGACGAGCAAGCGTGGTGAGCAGCTTGAACTCGGAAGCCGTCAGATCGACTTCCTTGCCTTCGACCAAGATCTTGTGGCCCGAGATATCGATGACCAGATCGCCGAAGTCGAGTACCTCGACGGCGGGCTCGTCGGCCTGGTGGGCACGACGGAACAGGGCACGTACGCGGGCGACAAGCTCGCGCGGCGAGAACGGCTTAATCAGGTAGTCGTCGGCGCCGAGCTCAAGACCGATAATACGGTCCTCGATCTCGCCCTTGGCAGTCAGCATGATGATGGGAACATCCGAGGTATCGCGAATGGTGCGGCAAACGCGCTCGCCGGGGATCTTGGGGAGCATAAGGTCGAGCACGACCAGGTCGAACTGATGCTTCTCGAACTCCTCGATCGCGGACTGACCGTCGCCGACGCCCACAACCCAGTAGCCTTCGCGCTCGAGATAGGCAGCGACGGCGTCACGGATTGCCTTCTCATCCTCGACCAGCAGAATCTTTTTTGCATCTGAAGCCATAACACGGCCCCCCTGTCTCAATTAGCTAAGAACAAGCCCATTTTAACGCACCTGAGCCTGCCGAGCGCCGCTATGGCACGGCAGCTCGGCGGGCGGTACTCACAATTACAACGCGCTTATTCCCCTGTTGGCGCCTTTTTAACCCCTCTAAGGTCAAAGAGAGAATAGGCGTGCGGTAACCGTTTCGGGTATACCCTGGCTGTTTCGCACCGTCGCATAGGTAAGGAATGAGTCCGATTTTCCCGCCGTAGCAGGATAATCGCCATATTCCAAAGCACGATCGGGCGACAACAGCGAGCCGTAGGTCTTGGCAGAGGTATCGATTAGGAAATGCGACGCCTGGACCTTAACGAGGTATTTATTCTTCTTGCCGGCAACGCATGCAAGCGGCTCGCGCGACAGGAAGAGGTACGGTCCGCCCTCGTTGCCGATATAAGTGCCCATATTGCCCAGGCTGCCCACGCCGCTATAGGTCGCCTCGATGGAAAACACAAAGGTATCGCCCATATACACGGCCTCGAAAGGCGAGACCGACGAAGGGAGGACCAGCTGGGCACGTTTGGTGTTATTGCCATCGGTCAAATCGATTGCCGTCATACCGTAGTAGACGCCCTCGTCGTTGTGGACGCGCGGAGAGATGGTCAAGATGCCGTCACTCACGCGCGGGGCGGATGCAAAGCGACCCGTCGATTTCCAAATTGTCTCTGCTTTGGACTCGTCGAGCGAGCGGCGATAGCAGAACGAATCGTTGCTCGTTTTATTGCCACCCGCCGAAGGCATCTTATACCAGACGACCGATGACTCGAACGCCGTGAACAGTGGCGGATCGTAGTCCTTGCCGCCCCGGTCGAGCTCAGCCACATCACCGGCAAGCGAGGCGCCTGACAGATTTTGAGCGTAGAGCTTCCACGATGAATTGGCAAAGTTCATCTCCACCCACGCAAACACGCCATCGCCGGCGCGGACATCGTAAAACGCGTACCCGGTACCCTCGATGGGGTCCTCGATAAGCGTGGTAAGCGAGCCATCGCCCAGATTGAGCACACCGAGTGTGTTGGCGTGCAGCGCAGATGCGGGTGCCATCATTGCCGCAGCATAGTCACCCTCGCAGTAGTACAGCAATGTGCCCAGCGGCAGCGTCCACGATGCCACCGGCTCAAGATCGATGTCGACTGCCTCGTACTCATCCGTAATCGAGATGATCTTGGAATCGTCCTTGATAACCTGCGGCTCGCCAGCGGCATCATCACTGGTGCCTGTTTTTTTCGAACATCCGGCAAGCACCGTGGCAGCGCCCGCGGCAGCTCCACCGAGCACAAAGCTGCGGCGCGATATTCCGTTCTTGATGTGGTCGGCGATACCCATTAGGCGATCTCGGAGCGGGCGGCCTCGATAGCGCGCGTAAGCTGATCGGCGCAAGAGGTCTTCTTCATGCCGCAGGTATTGCCGGCAAGAACCTCGATCACACGGTCGGCAGGAGCGCCCTCGACCAGTTTGGAGATGGCCTTAAGGTTGCCATCGCAGCCGCCGGTAAACTCGACGTCCAGTACCTTGCTGCCGTCGTCGGAAAGATTGAGATGGATATTGCGAGAGCACACGCCCTGAGGCTTGTAGTCAAAGCTAATCATTGAGATCCCCTCTCATAGAGAAATTTCAGATGTCTATTATCCCCGCCCGGGCCGATATAGTATCGCGGGCACCGATTCAACATCCTACGATGCACAAACCGGTGACTGCAATACTAACGATTCGCGTCCTGAGCGTGAACTTCACGCTTCTCTTGATACATGTTATGGTCGGCAACGCGGTATATCTCGGCTAGCGTACAGCCGGGTGTCTCTACCGTCGCGATGCCAAATGACGCGCTGACGGCCAGCGCATCATCACTCGCCGCAGCAAGACCGCGGCGAAGATCTTGCACCAATTGATGCGCGGACTCGCGATCAGTGTAGGGGCATATCAACAAAAACTCATCTCCACCAACGCGCATGGGCACAAACTTCTCGCCTGCCACCCGCCTCAATACAGACGCCGTACGCCGCAGCAACTCATCGCCCATTTCGTGACCGTAAAGATCGTTGGTGCGCTTGAGGTGGTTGCAGTCCATCATGATCACACTCACGGGCAGGGATTTGTTCACCGAGTCGTCGCCAAGGGACTCAAGGTAATTTCTATTGCGAAGCCCCGTCAGTTTGTCCTGAAAAGAAAGCTCTTCGGCGCGCTTTGCCATCGAGATGTTATGCGTCGCCACGACGACCGATTCCAGTCGGCCCCGCTCATCGCGACGCTGCGGAACAACCTGCAGCGAATACCAAGCACCTCGGCAATCTCGCACCTCGGCATCCAAGTGCGGCACGCCCTCCATACGGTCCCGAAGCGTACTTGTATCTATAAGTTCCATGACCACTTCGCGGCTTTCGGGACTCACAACGTCTCGACAAACCGTGTCCAAAAAGTCATATGCCTCGGTATGCTCAGCAAATATTTTCGCCATCGACGGCGACATGTTAATTCCCTCGATCTCGAGCGTATCGAGATGCAACAGGAAGGTCGACTCATACGCAGAACTGATGGCATTGATGATGCCGAGCTGCTTGTCCTTTTCGGCCAAGTTGCGACGGTCGGCAATAGTGCGCACCAACAGCACCACGACCCAAAACGCCAGGCACGCCAGCACGCCGGCAGCGACAAATGCAATCCTGCCAGACATGACCTCAGATTTGGGGTAGAGCGCAAACAGGCGGTAGTCCTTATACGCCGCACGCACGGCATACCAGGTAGTTCCCTGATATTCGACGCGCGTTAGGCCTTCGTCTTTCCAGTCAGTTCCGCTATCGGCAAGAAGTCGGGCAAGGGCTATATCGACGGTCGAATCGTTTGAGGATACGATTTGCGCATCGCGCATCACGAGCACCGTTGGACCCTGATGGAACGTGTTGTTCACGAGCACGTCGGCGATAACGTATGAATAGTCATCGGAGGGCTCAGCAGCAAGCGATTGATACCCCAACGCCACCCCATCACCGTACGGAATGGCACTCACGGCAAAGTCGACGCCGCGACGCTCTACGACGGTCGAGTAGGACACTTTGGAGCCTCGATACATCGATGCGACCGGCGAACAGGCCAGCTCCTCTCGCCACAGCATCAGTGGATCGCGACCGTCAGTATCGTAATGAGCGGCCATATGGCCGTCGGCGTCCATGACCAACATTCCCGAAAGACACTCGGTATGGACATATTCCTCGACCAGATCGTCGTTGACTTCAACGCGATCAGGCGGCAAGAACGCCGCAAACGACTCGAGCGCAGCATCCAAATTGTGCGTCGCCTCGGTTTTTCTGCCTTGTTCGTATCGGTCGTATTTTTCACAGGCGTTTTCCAAAAACACCATGGTCTCTTGACCGAATCCAAGTGTTTTATCGAGGCAGCGATGCGTGCCGACGGTATACAGCATGCCCAACAAGACAAGGCTAACGACTACGCCAACGGCTATGACGGCAAGGTTCTTTCGGCGCAAGCGGCGCTCGTCATTCATCATGATTTCGCCCCCGCCGCGTAATTGCTCACAATACGATCAATCGTGCCGTCCCGATCCATGTCGAACAGCACGGTATTGAGGTTTTTGACGTACTCCCCCTCATAGCTGTTCTCAAACGCAACGCCCAGGTCAACTGTCATAACGTTGTCGGCAAACACGCGATAAACACCGGGATACTGCGCGACGAGCCGGTCGAGCGATTGAACGTCCGCCATCCAACAGTCAACATAACCTTTGACCAGGGCAGCTTTGCAGAGTTCGGCAGAGCCATATGATTTGATGTGCACATCCGGCGAGATACCCAGGTCCCCGGCAAGCAATCGGCGTTCACTCACCGAACCCGCAATCACCGCAATGGTCTTGCTTCCATCGAGAGACGTCAAACCCTTGATACCACTCGTTTTCTTGGCGGCGACCGAGACTGTCACGGTCAGATACGGCTCAGTCCAGTAATAAACGTCTTCGCGATAATTGGGCGAATAGTCGCACCACAGACAATCGATATCGCCGTTTTTGAGCAGGCGATCGCGATCATTCCAAGATATGTCAACAAATTGCGGTTTGATTCCAGCACGCTTGCAGGCCTCGCGGGCGATATCGATATCGATACCGGCGTAATCGCCTGTGGTATCGACATACACATAGGGGTCATTATCCGTAACGCCAATCTTGAGCACCGGGAGATCTTTATCGGCTTCATTCGAGGAGGAAGGACTGCGTCGAACGGTATACGTCAGGGCGCCCGCACAGACGGCAACAAAGAGTATGAGCACAAACGAGACGATAGCGCCTCGTTTAATACGTCTGGGCACGTGCCTCCTTTCATCAAAACAGCAGCCGAATTTTCATTCTATTACCGGAGCCTGCGGCAGCAACGAAAAAAAGCGCCTCGCCCAAGACGGGCAAGGCGCCAATGGTTGAAATGTATCCGCAAGCGGTCGAATAAAGCCAGCCTACTCGAAGCTCAGCTGCTCCAGACGATCAAAGACCGTGTCGATACGGGTGAGGAAGTCCCACGGATCAAAGATCTCGTCGAGCTTCTCCTGGCTGACGGTGCAGCGCGGATCGGCCTCGAGGCGCTCCTTAAAGGTAGGGCCTGAGACGCAATCCTGAACCTCGTGCCAGGTGGCCATGGCGTTTTCCTGCACGATGGCATAGGCGTCCTCGCGGGTGATACCCGTGTCGACAAGAGCCAGCAGCACCTTGGAGGAGAAGATGAGGCCGCGGGTCTTGTTGAGGTTGGCCATCATGCGGGCAGGGTACAGCTGCAGGCCGTCGATAACGCGGATGAGACACTGGAACATGTGGTCGAGTGCGATAAAGCTATCGGCCTGGGCGACGCGCTCGGCTGAGGAGTGCGAAATGTCGCGCTCATGCCACAGGGCAACGTTGTCGAAAGCGACCTGGGCGTTGGACTTCACGACGCGCGACAGACCGCAGACCTTCTCCATGGTGATGGGGTTGCGCTTGTGCGGCATGGCGGAGCTGCCCTTTTGGCCCTTACGGAACGGCTCCTCGGCCTCGAGCGTATCGGTCTTCTGCAGATTGCGAACCTCGGTAGCGATGCGCTCGCAGGTGGCCGCGGTGGTGGCGAGAACGCCGGCGAGATAGGCGTGATGGTCGCGGCTGATAACCTGCGTGGACAGCGGGTCGTGAACCAGACCCAGGTGCTCGCAGACATACTCCTCGACAAACGGCTCGATGGAGCTGTACGTGCCAACAGCGCCCGAGATGGCACCGAAGGCAACGTTCTTGCGGGCGTCCTCAAGACGATCCAGATCGCGCTTGAGTTCCCATGCCCAAGAGCCGAACTTCATGCCGAAGGTCATCGGCTCGGCGTGGATGCCATGGGTGCGGCCGGCACAGAGCGTGTTGCGCTCCTCAAAGGCGCGACGCTTGCAAATCTCGCCGAGCTTCTTGACGTCCTCGATGATCAGGTCGCAGGCCTGGGTGAGCTGGTAGCACAGAGCCGTGTCGCCCAGATCGGAGCTGGTCATGCCATAGTGAACCCAGCGGCTGGGCTTGGGGTCGCCCTCGGGAACATCGGCGTCGATGTACTCCTTCATGTTGGTCAGGAAGGCGATGACGTCGTGGCGCGTGACCTCCTCGATCTCGTCGACCTTTGCCTTCTCAAAGTTGGCATGGTCGCGGATCCACTGGGCTTCGTCTTTGGAAATACCGATCTTGCCGAGCTCCGCCTGGGCCTCGCAGGCCAGGACCTCGATCTCCTGCCAAATGGCGTATTTGTTCTCGAGGGAGAAGATGTGTCCCATCTCCGGGCGGGTATAGCGATCGATCATAGCGGCTCCTTTTTGGTTATTGGCACGTTGGTCGTAACCCAACCATTGTACCGTGCGCGCGTGCCAGTATGGGCAGCAGGCATTAACCTAACATTTTGGAATTGGAGCAAGCAACGGGACGTCTGCGTATTTGCTTTGCAAGTACGCACCGGCTGCGGTCGGCATGTCCCGGACCTACGCCTATGCGCGGGCAATATGGGTTGAATCTGACACTCCCGGCTGTCTCCCATGCTCGATGGAGCGGGCAACGGGACGTCCGCGTATTTGCTTCGCAAATCCGCACCGGCTGCGGTCGATCTCCTCGGATTCACGGAGACGATGGGGAAGACTTTGTTGAATTGGCCGTCCCAAGGTCTCCCGCGCTCGATGGAGCGGGCAACGGGACGTCCGCGTATTTGCTTCGCAAATCCGCACCGGCTGCGGTCGCCTATCGGCGACCTTGCCTGCTCGCTATAAACGCTTCGCGTTTATTTAACGCTCGCACCCTGTCGGGTTCGAGTCCCGGCACTTTATTGAAAAAGGCACGGTAGCGAAACGTTACCGTGCCTGAAATTCGAATGGAGCGGGCAACGGGACTCGAACCCGCGAGTGTCAGCTTGGGAAGCTGATGCCTTACCACTTGGCGATGCCCGCTTGTGTGTTGGCTAGTATAACGCGGTTGTCTTGTTCGATACAAGGGTGGCGATGCTTGTTTTAGCTGTGGAGATTCGTTTGAAAATCGCATCAATTGTGGAGACGAGGACCTTTGGCCTCCTGTTCTCCTTATCTTCTACCTGCGCTTTTGCCTGATTGTTGTATTTGGGCTCAATTTGTCAGGAATTGGGCAAGCTTTTGGTCAGGCTCCGGTACTTACCCGCATGAACCTCAGGGGTAGCCTCATCCTACGCGTCGCAACCTCCCCATGCGGCGCACGAGGGATAAGGAGCAGCCATGTCCAACGCACCCACGCACTCTGTCCACAGCGCAATCGCAACAGGTCCGCTGCTCCTGCTCCTCTTCCTGCTGTTCGGCTGCCTAGCACCGGGAGCCGCATTTGCCGTCGATGGCTACGACCAGCTCGGCTTCCGTACTATTAGCGATGATTGTGGGCCCTTCTTCATCGGCAAATATGAAGCTCAAGACGCCTCGATTGCCTACTGCATGAACCAGGAACGCCCCGGGCCCACCAAGCCGGGCGGCCCATGGCTCAACTTTGATCAAGGCTGGGTGTGGCTCGACGACGAGTTCGCGGCAATCGTTTGTCACGGATATCCTACCGCCACGTCGTTTGGCGGTTACCATCTTTCACCCGATCGCGCCCGCGCCGCCACCCAGCTTGCCGTATGGATGCTCAACGGCACTACCCATGTCGACGGCACCTACTCCTACACGACCGCTCAGGGCAAAACCAAGAGTGGGCACTTTACCGCCGACAATGAAGTCGTGGCGGCTGCGCGGTGGCTCCACGACAGCGCAAAATCAGGAAGCATCAAAGCCGCTCCGCACCGCGCGCGGCGCTATATAGGAACCGTATCGGGCGGCAGCAAACGTCAAGACATGCTCTATGTACTGCCGGCGGTCTCTGTTTCCTTCCAAAAGCAGTCTGCAAACGCTGCCATTACCAGCGGAAACAATACTTATCAGTTTGACGGGGCAACATTCGATATTTTTGAGAGCGCCAGCGGCGCGCGTGTCGGCACCATCCAGATGGACGGCAACGGTCAAGCGCAGGCAGCACTTCTGCCCAACACGGCATACTACCTAGTTGAGACAACAGCGCCAGCTGGTTATATCCCCCTGCACGATCGCATTGCCTTTACCACGACGGATAACGGCGGATACGTCACCATTGATGAACAACCCGGCACCATTACCTTGCGCATTGTAAAGCTCGACGCCGCAACGAATGCAGGCCCCCAAGTTGGGGCTTCGCTCGCAGGAGCAGAATTCGTGTGCGTATCGCAATCAACCCCTGGATGGACACAAACTCTCAGGACCGATGAAAGCGGTCGAGCTACCCTCACCGATGTCCCCCTGGGAACCTTTACCATCTATGAATCGAAGGCGCCCGAGGGCTATTTGCCCTCCGGTGACAGTTGGTCTTACACCGTTGGAGCCGACCAGCTCGGTGATTCAGGCGTGGTCGAGATCGAATCGCGCGTTTCCGATATCCCCATTGCGTTTGACCTTGAGATTTCCAAATTCAAGGACTACGGCAATAGCGACCAATCCGGCTTGGAGCAGCCGGCGGGAGGTGTTGTCTTTGAGGTTGTGAGCAACAGCTCTCAGCAGGTTGTTGGCACACTGACCACAAACATCTATGGCTTTGCCTCCACCAAAGATCAGCCCGAAGCATGGTTCGGCACAGGCAAGCGACCCGCCGGTGTCCACGGAGCCGTCCCATACGACCGTGCCGGCTACACGGTTCGCGAGGTTCCGGAAACCGTCCCCGAGGGTTTTAAACGTGCAGGGGAATGGACCGTCGGGGCCAATCAGATTTCCAACGACGCCGAGCTTCAATATATCGTGGATAACCACGCTCTGTCGACGCATCTCCAGATTGTAAAACGCGATGCCCAAACAGGCGCTTCTGTTCCCCTAGCCGGATTCACCTTCCAACTCCTCAACAGCAATCACGAACCTGTCTCACAAACTTGCTGGTATCCAGCACATAACGTAATGGACACCTTTACGACTGACGCGACCGGGACCGTCACACTGCCCGAATCGCTCGTGCCGGGCACCTATTATGTACGCGAAACATCGGCCAAAGAGCCCTATCTTGTCGGCGAAGAGATCGAGGTAAACATACCCGCCGACATGAACCTAACGCCCGTTGCAATCGCCTCGTATTATAACCACGCCGCGACCGGAAACATCAGGATCGTTAAAACCGATGCCGTAGACGGCAGCAGCCTCGCGGGCGCCATCTTTGAGATCCGTGCCTCAGGTGATATCGTGCGCCCCGACGGTAGCATTGCCGCGCTCGACGGTGAGACTGTCGCTACCGTCACGACGGATGAAACTGGAGAAGCACACGCGGACGACCTCCCGCTGGGATCTGGCACCGCACGCTACGAGGTTGTCGAGACTCAAGCGCCGGCAGGCTTCTTACTCGACCGGACGCCCCATATCGTAGACCTCGCTTATGCCGACCAGAAAACACCCGTTGTAGAAGCACGGCTTAACGTATCCGACAATTACACCAAGGTTGATATCTCCAAGGTCGATGCAAGCGGAGAGCAGGAAGTGAAAGGCGCACAACTCACCTTATATGGTCCCGATAAAACCGAAATAGACTCCTGGACCTCATCCGACAAGCCGCACCGCGTCGAACATCTTGCACCCGGCACCTACTCGTTGCGCGAAATGATGTCTCCGCGGACCTATGACCTTGCCGAGGAGATAACGTTTGAAATAAAGGATACGGGAGAAGTCCAATCCGTCGCGATGAAGGATGCGCCCATCGAGATCAAAGGACAGGTCGACAAGCGTCAGGAGCTTGTCCAACCTATCGGGAAGGGTCTGCTGGCCAACGGCGATGGTAAAAATCGCGCCGCAACGCAAACCAATACGGACGGTCTTTTCTCCTATACCATCGACGCTCGAAACGATTCAGCTACCTGGGTTGATGAGTTCACAATTACCGATGATCTTGAGTGTGCCGAGGACGATACGGCGAGATTCGTCTCAATCGAAACCCCCGTCGCCATCGGCGACCTCAACGGTCTGTGCAACGTGTGGTATCGCACGACGCCGTTGGACTCGACAGACGTCGATGAGCCGGCAAACGCGACGCTTGACGATGGGCACGAAAATCCTTGGCTTGAGTCTGACGAAGTAAAAGAGAGTCTGGGTGAAGATTGCCGCCTCGTCGATTACGACGGCTGGCACCTCTGGAAGGCGGATGTCTCGACCACGGAATCCGCCACACTCGAGGCGAAAGAACTCGACCTTGCATCCAATACCGTCGTAACGGGCATTCGCATTGAATACGGTGCGGTAGCCGCCGACTTTACGACTCGAAGCGATACGGATTCTTGGACCCGTGATGATCTCAAAGATGAGCACGACGACCTTGACGATGCCAAAGCAATCCTTGGCACAGATGCTCGGGGCGCAGTCGTGCACATGCAGGCAACGTCGGCTTACACACCCCAAACTGCACTCACCAACAGCGCACGCGTCGATCTTTGCCGCAACGGCGGCGGCGATAAACTTGAGTCACATGACGAGGACAGTGTCATTCAACGCTGTACCCTACCGCAGGACCTACCGGCAACAGGATCAGCTCCCATCGCCGCTTGCATCACCGCGCTCCTGACCTCGGGTGCCGCAGCCCTATGGTTCGCTCGCCTTAGGTCAATCCCAAAGAAGCGCTAGCACGATGAAAAAGCGGACGAGCCAGTCCCCCGGCTCGCCCGCTTTCAATCATTTAAATCGCCGCATCTACTCTGCAGACGAAGATCCACCATCAACGATTGCTTGCTCGGACTCAGGAATCCCATCGGCACCCGTGCTCTGTTCTTGCTCCACCTCTTCGCTGATTGCGGAGGCGGGGGTCGAGCCCTTCGCGCCCACGATGTAGGCAGCTCCAAACCCTAACGCAATGGCAATCAAGGTCAAAATCACGTAGACAGGCCAATGGCGCTTAATATACGAAAACACGTTGACTCCTTAGAGCTCCGTCTACGAACGGCGGATAACCTCGGTCACGACCTCGGATACCGTGGCAATGTTCGTCGGGTTGACATTGTGGGGCAGGTCGTCCTCGGTACGAGCGCAAGCCAGACGCGTGCCGTCCACGCCGGCGATGGTGAGGGCTCGGCGGCTCGCCTCGAGGGCGGCGTAGGCATCGGTCTTGGCATAGGGCATCTCGAGCGCGCCACAATCGACATGGAACGACTTGCACACCTTGCTGACCAGGTTCATGATGCGGCGATCGCCCTTGAGCAGCTGCTGTTCGCCCTCAACCGTCACCACCGAAAGCCTACCGGCGCCGACGGATTCAAGATTGATGAAGAAGACGCCGCGGAGCTTATCGCGATGCGAAGCCAAGAAGGCCTTCATACCGGCGCCATCACAATCCGAGGCGCCCGTTGCCACAAACCAGATATCGTGACCGAGCAGCTCATCGTCGCCCATAGAGGCGACAGCCGAGAGCATATCTTCGGAAGAAGCGCCGTCGGAAGACGTAGCGCCGCCCTTCCAGCCATCGTTATCGTCCTCGAAATTATCCCACGAACCGATGCCGCGACCGGACTTCTTGGCATCGTAATCGTCTTCGACGCCCAGCCAATCACTCATGCTGTCCTGTTCGTTTTTCTTTTTACGACCGAACAGGCCGCCCAGGCCGCGCTTGCGAGACTTGGGTGCCGCCGGGGCGGGAGCCGAAATGGTCTCGATCGGCTGAGCGCCCGACGCAACGGGCCTAGGAGGCGCAACGGGTGCCGATGTTGGTTCGGGACCCTGAGCGGTAGCAAAGGGGTCGTTGACCTGTGCGGAGGGGTCGGGAAGGTCGAACAGCGACGTGCGAGACGCAACGTTTGCCTGCTTCATCGACGGCAGCGACGGATCGGGGACCGAAGCCAGCGGAGACGAGGAAGGTGCAGGCGACGGAGCCGACGCCGGATCGGGAACATTCATCTGCGGACGCGGTGATGCCTGGGAGGAAATCTGGGCCATAAGGGAATCGACCGTTTCGTCCTGGGTGGGAGCAACATCGGCAACCGTGGCACCGGAACCACTCGGGGTCGGCATGGTGAAAATCTGCGTGGAGTAAGGCCTCGACTCATCTGTCTCGGGAGCCTCGGAAACCGCAGGCACTTCCTCCTGCTCGACCTCGGTCGAATCACCTTGATCGGCTGCCGCGTATTGCTCTTCGTCACAGTTGACCTCGACGGGCTCGTGCCCGGCGACATCTTGGATTTCGGCAGCATCAATAGGCTCGTCATCGTCTGCCGCGTCGCCCTGCTCATCGGAAACAGGAAGGGGCTCGGCAATCGCGGTGCCTTGCTTTTCAAACGTTATCGTGGAATCGAACTGCGCGGCATCAAACGACATGGTGCTATCGACGTGCTGCTGAGCCCCAAAGGACGTTGTAGCTTCGGCGGCGTCGACAGGCACGGACTGCATAGCCTCGTTCTGCTCGAACTCTTGCGCCGCGCGCTCACGTGCCGCCTCGGCTGCCTGCTGCTGAGCGATAGCCTCCTGCTCGGCAGCCTCGCGTGCGGCAGCGCGCTTCCCCTCGAAATCGTCGACAAATTTCCTGCCCTTTGCAAGCGCACCCTTAAAGAAGTTGGAAGCGCTGGCGCCAATCGAAGAGAACGCGGATGCAATATCGGCATGGGGCGTTGCCGCGGGAATCTCGGCCGAGAAATCAGTATCGCTCTCGTAAGACACGCGCCTCGGCTGTTCAGCGTAATCGTCGTCAGGCTCGTCCGTAACGTCTTGCGCCGGCGCGGCGGGAGCCAAAATGTCCAGTCCTGCCGCGGGATCGATCGCGGACACCGCCTCGGGCTCGGCAACGGCAGCGGCAACCGCGGCAGACTCATCATCCACGGCGACAACGGGCGCAGATGCAGTCACGACGGGGGCAGGCTCGGGCTCAAACGTCGGCTCCTCGCCTTCCTCGTAATCGAGCGTGCAGGACTCGGGAAGCATTCCGAGCGCACGGATGGCATCCGAACCAAAGCGGATGTTGCCGGCGGCATTGCGATAGAGCCTGGGCTCGGGCTCGGCCGCGACAGGCTCCTCCGCCGGCTCGGCAGTGGGAACCTCGTCATTGAACTCTTCGGCCTGGACAGCCTGATTCTGATCCTCGGGCACGATGGCGCCAATCAGCGTCTCGTCGGCAGACGCACCCTCAAAGCCCTCGATCTGCTCGTCGAAAGCCTCGCCCTGTTCGGGCTCGGTCTGAGCGTCGGGAGCAATCGGCTGACCGAACTCGTCCTCGGCGTAGGTAGGCTCTTCATACTCGATGGTGTTGCCGTAGTCGTTTTGCTGTTGGGCCGCGGCATACTCCGCTGCTGCGCGCGCCATCTCCTCGGCACGACGCTTCTGCTCCCCAAAATAGGTATCGAACGGAACATCGTCGGGAAACTCGTTTTCGCCCTGGAAGGGAGCAACGTTGTCCATAACGCCGAGCATAGCGGCGACAGAAGACTTGTTGCACACTGCGCCGGACGTATAGGGAAGCACAAAACGGTTAGAAATGATGTTTGCCGCGTTGGCGAGCGCAACGAGGGAAGCGAGGATCGCGACAATCCACAGCAGAACCTTGAGCGCGCCGGGGAGCGGCAGGATACGCAAGATGGCAACGGCAGCAGGGGCAACCGTGGCAACGGGCAACAGCTTGGCGATGAGCGCACGATACGAAGCATAGGGCTCGCGGGCGAGCAGCTCAGCACGGGGAGAGTCGTAGTGTGCGACAACGACCACCGGGCGGTTGCGCGGAGACGCGAGCGGGCCCGAGGCCTTGTGGTAGGCGATGACATTTTGGCTCACGCCCGTCTTGCCCAGGCGCGAAACCACGGGGTGGCCCGTGCGCTCGAGCACGTAAAGAACGGCACCGACAATGGCCAGCAAGGTGCCGACCAAGCCGATGCCGCCGCCGATGCCCATCAGCAGGGCGCCGGCAAACGCAAGAATACCGGTAACGGCAAATGCCAACCTGCTGGGCGCCGGGGCATTGAACTCCTGAACCTCGGGATCAAAGCCGTGGTTGCGGAAGATCTGAGCGATATCCTCGGCAGCCAAGCGCTCTTCTTCGCTGCATGCCGGCGTGATGCCGGTGTTCTGCAGCAGGTGGTTAATATAGTTCTGGGTGTTCGCCATGTGCGCTCCACATCCATAATCCGACAAATAGGCCCAATGCATGCACATTAGAACCGTATATAGTCGAAAGTATACCCCGAGCGAGCGCAAACGACCGAATTCGGGCCATCTTAACGCCCCGAGCGGACAAGGATATAGCCTAATCTCCATATCGGACTAAAATCATGGCAGCAAACCACCTTCTCATGCGAGGACTCTATGACGGCAAGCGACGCGACCGCGACAATTAAAAAGGGGAATTCGGAGCCCAGTTTCGATAAAACGGCTCAGCGCATCCTCAATCTTTTCTTTGTGCTCAACAGCTCCCCCGAACCGCTGACGACCGAGCAGATCGTCTTGGATTCTGACCTGGGATATGGCTCGGGCAATATCGACTCGGATAAGCGCAAGTTTCGGCGCGATCGTGACAAACTGCTCGAACGCGGCATCTTAATCAAGGAGGTTCGCCCCGCCGGCGCGCAGGAGACCGAGGAAAGCTCATGGACAATCGACCGCGAGCACACGTTTGCGGCAGGCGGCCTCATCACCGCAGACGACGCCGATATCCTGCTCAACGCTATCGACCAGACAATAGCGGCCGGCTCATCCACTTTTGCCGCGCCGCTTGCCGATATTCGTTCCAAGATTGCCTACCTCACCGGCAGGACGACGGCGGACGAAGCACCGATCCGCCGCTCTCCCACCGTCGATGCGGTATGGAGCGCCTTTGCCGAGCGATGCGCGCTGCGATTTTTATATCAGAACGGACGCGGTGAGCAGAAAGAGCGTACCGTCTGCGTCTACGGCATGTTCGAGCGCGAGGGCGTTGCGTACTTCTGCGGCCTCGACAATGCCACCGACGACATCAGGACATTCCGCTGCGACCGTATCGTTCGCGCTTGGCGTCCTTCGAAGGCCTACGCCATCCCTGCAGACTTCAATCTCAACGACTACCTGTTCTTTGAATTCGATTTTGCCGACCGCCCGCCCGTTGCGGCTACGTTCTCGTTCGCCCCGCAGACGCAGATCGATATGATCAACGGCCTCACGCGCGGGCGAGGTGAGCTCGCACACACCGATTCGGGATGGACTTGGACCGTTGACGTGCGCGATCTTGAAGCCGCCGCCTCATTTTGCATGGCCCACGCCATGGACGGCATGAGGCCCATGGCCCCCAAATCGCTCAAGCAGGCGTGGAACCACCTCATTGAAAGGACGGTGCACGAGCATGCCCGTGCGTAAACTCACCAGCGAGCAGAGGCTCTCGCGCGCCATCGACATCATGGAGGCCCTCTACGCCGCCGGCGAGAGCGGCATGACACGAACCGAGATTTGCAGTCGCTTTGACATCACGGGAGCGTCGTTCGACGAGATTCTCGAGATCGTCTCGACGCTCGCGGACCGAGAATCGGGTGCGCGCATCATCTGCGAATGCCACGGCGAGCGCGTGGTCCTCACCGGTGACGCCGGGCGTGTACTACCGCTGCGCCTGAGTGCCGCCGAGGGCGCTGTGCTCAACCACGAACTTGAATCGTTGGGGATCGAGCCCCAGGCGGCGGCTCGAATTCGACATGCTCTTCTACCCGAAGAGCTCGGCTATAACCAGCACGTCTTTGACACCGTCAACCACGGGTCGCACTGGCAGCAGCTGAGCTGCGCCATTCAGGACGGCGTTCGCTGTCGTATCTCGTATCGCTCGATGGACGATGCGCGGCCACGCGAGCGTCTGGTCGACCCCTTGCGCATTACAGCAAACGGCGACCAAACATATCTGATTGCCTGGGACATCGCGGTCGATGAGCAGCGCACCTATCGCATGGATAAAATCGAGGGACTCGCCTTGACGGAAGACTCCGTCGTGCCTCACGCACCGGACGTTGCATCCCTCCACGATTCCCTTGCCCGGACGCAGCGTAGCGCAAAGCTCTTGATGCCATTCGATATGGCGGAGCATCTGGACTGGGCCGGCATCACCCTAATCGAGCGCAGCGGGACAGACATGGCAACGGTAACCGTACATTACGGCTCCGAGCGTTGGCTGCTGAGCCAGATAATCGCAGCGGGCGGAGCCATCCGCATCTTGGATGACCCCGCCCTGTCAAAGCGTCTGTGCGATATGGCAAAAACCCTCGTCTGTCCGCTTTAGCGCCGCCGCTCGTGGCGTGCACGCCACAGCTGTAGATAGTGCCCGATCTGCGCCGATTCGATGCGCTGGTAGGAGCTCGTGGGCAGCGACGTTAAGAACTTCTTGCCATAGCCCTTCGTCACCAGGCGAGGATCCGCCAAGATCAGCACGCCGCTATCGGTCGACGAGCGAATCAAACGCCCCGCGGCCTGCTTAACCTCGAGCACCGCCTCGGGCAGCGAATAGCGCGCCCATGCGCGGTCTTCGCGCAGGTTGCGCTCGCACGAGAGCGGGTCCGTGGGGCTCGAGAACGGCAACTTGGGAATGATGACGCAGCGCAGCGTCTCGCCGCTGGCATCAAACCCCTCCCAGAAGGCCTTGAGCGCAAAAAGCGACGAGGTCGGTTCGTTGATAAACCGGTCGCGCAGGCGACGAGGAGATGAGTTGCGCTGCTGGCAGTTGAGCTCCAGACCCGCACGGGCCATCTTGGGCTCAACGCGGGCGTATAGGTCCTCCATGTCGCGCCGATTGGTGAACAACGTGAGCACCGATCCGCCCATGGCAAGATGGGCGTCGACCAGTACGCGCTCGAGCGCCGTAAGATAGCTCTCACGATCGCGCGGATCGGGGATATCGCCCGCAACGACTACAGCCATGTTCGAATCGAAGTCGTAGCTCGAATCTAAGTGCAGCGATGACGACGTTGAAGCACCGATGCGATCAAGGCCGACCGCATGGTTAAAGTGCTCAAAGCTTTTGGACACCGTCATGGTCGCCGAGGCAAAGATAGCCGTGTGAACCTCGGGCAGCCACTCGGTTGCCAAGGCCTCGCCAATGTCGATGCGCTCTGCGGTCATTGACTCTCCGCCGGCACGCAGCCTGCGATTGACCTGCAGCGAATACACGTAGTGTTCATCGGTACCATCAATGATGAGTTTTAGGTTCTCGGCCAGCTCGTGCAGGCGGCGCGAGATATCACCCAGGTCGACAACAACCTCTGGCTTGTCGGCGGCGACGGCTTGCACCAGCGCGTCGACGCTCTTGTCAGCTTGTTCCAATGCGTCGATGCCAGTGTAGGCCGACTGTAAGAAATCATGCCAGTCGTCAGATTCGCGCAGCTCGGGGCCAATCCATAGATTGGCATTGTCATAACCCCCACGCGCACGGCGGCCGAGCTCGCGAACGCCATCGAACACGCCGGCGATCGCCATGCTCGCGCGCGCAACCGTCGACGTCGCCTTGGCAGTAAGGCCCAGATAGAGTGTAGAGCCCTCGGAGGTTGCCAAATCACGGGAAACCTGGCTTAGCGCGCCGGTGCTCGAGCCACCCAGACGCTCAAACAGAACGCGCGATTCGTCCGCCGACACCACACGCGCCCACTGACGGCGCGCCTCGCGCTCGATGGAATGGGCCTCGTCGATTACCCAATGACGAATCGGAGGCAAAATCCTGCCCTCGGCCGCGACGTTGCGGAACAGCAGGGAATGGTTGGTGACCACCACATCGGCATGCGCCGCACGACGGCGAGCGCCGTGGACCAAACATTTATCAGGGAAAAACGGGCAGAGGCGACGAGCACACTCGCGCGAGGCCGTCGTAAAGTCGGGACGGTTGACGCTGCGCCACCGAATGCCGAGCGAGTCGAGGTCGCCATCGGCTGATTGGCAGACGTACGCCATAATGACCGCGACCGCCGTGAGCGTGTCCGCCGGATCGCGCTTGGTGGCAATCTCGACCTGGCCGCGGCTCATGCGCTCGAGCTTGCGCAGGCACGGATAGTGGTCATACCCCTTGAGAGCGCAAAATGACAGACCACCGTCCAGTTGCTCGGCAAGTTTTGGCAGCTCATGGTACATGAGCTGGTCGGCAAGATTGTTCGATTTGGTCGCAATACCTACCGTGATGTTGTTACGGCGTGCTGCCTCGGCAAAAGGCACCAGATAGGCCATCGATTTGCCGACGCCCGTCCCCGCCTCAATCACGCGATGCGTTCCCGTAACGAGTGCGTCACGGACCTCGAGTGCCATCGCGATCTGCTCATCACGCGGCTCGTAGGTGGGATACATGCGATTGACCAGGCCACCTGGCGCATAGTCTGCCTCGATCTCCTCACGACTCGGCATCTTGAGAACCGGCAGCTCATCGGCGTCCACCCGATCGTCGGCGCGATCGGCCTTGAGAACGTCAGCACGAGCGGCGCTGAGAGAGAAGATAGAACCAGGGTTCTGCCTTGCCAAGAATGAGAAGATAGGACGATAGGACCAAGGCACGTCCGGATGCATGTCGGCTAGGCGCGCCATGAGGCCCTGGGGCAAGTCGGTGAGCGCCACGAGCAACACGCGCCATACGCCACACAGGGCGTCGACGTCGGCATTGGCACGGTGTGATACCGAGTCGCAGCCAAACAGATCGGCCATAAAAGACAGCTTGTGCGAGGCCAGGCGCGGAAGCGCGATGCGCGACAGCGCCAGCGAATCGATCCAAATATCGCTCACGTTGACGCCGCCTTTGACCGACTCGATAAACGAGCGGTCGAACGTGGCGTTGTGTGCGATCACCGGGCAGCCACCGACAAAATCGGCGAGAGCGGCGACGGCCTCAACCGCCGACGGGGCATCTGCAACATCGGCATTTGTAATGCTCGTGAGCTCGGTAATCTCGGCGGGAATCAGCTGTTTGGGATGCACGAAGGTATCGAAGCGGTCGATGACCTCGCGGCCCGAAAGACGGGCCGCCGAGATCTCGATCAGCTCGTTGTCCTGCACCGAAAGACCCGTGGTCTCGGTATCGAGGATAATCACATCTTCCTCGATAAGGCCGAAGGACTGCGTTTTGGCGCGGTCGGCAAGCGTGGCATAGGAGTCGATGACAAACTGCGGCGTTCCTGACGAAACCGCGTCCTCGATTAGCATGCAATGCCCGCTCGACGAAGGCCCATACGGATCAGGCTGTCACAGACCTGGGGGAACGTCATGTCGTCGGTGTGGCGGATCTCATCCGGATACAGCGACGTATCGGTCATGCCGGGAATGGTATTGGTCTCGAGGATAACGGGGCCGTCCTCGCTCACAATAAAGTCACTGCGCGAGATACCCAGGCAACCGAGGGCCTTGTGAGCGGCACAGGCAAGTTCCTGAGCGCGAGCGTAATTCTCGGGTGAAATCTGCGCCGGAATGCGATGGATATCCGTAGGGTCGACATACTTCACGTCCAGATCGTAGAACTCGCAGTCCTCGGGCTTACGAATCTCGACAATCGGCAGGGCGCGCACGTCATCTTCGCCGTATACGCCGACGGTGATCTCGGTACCCTCGATGCACTTCTCGACCAGCACTTTGTCGCCGTACTCAAATGCCTTGGCGATTGCCGCGGGCAGCTCGGAGGGCTCATGGACCAGGGAAATGCCATAGCTGGAACCGTTGACGGCCGGCTTCACAAAGCAGCGCTCGCCACAAACCTCGACGATATGATCGATATCGACTTCGTCGCCCACCTCGAGCGCAAGGCCGGGGGCAATGGGAATGCCCGCCTTGGCGTATAGGAGCTTAGAGACCTCCTTGTCGGCACCGCAGGCGCTGGCAAGTACGCCCGAGGCCGTGTAGGGGATACCCAGGGTCTCCATGGCACCCTGCATGGCGCCATCCTCACCGCCGGCGCCGTGCATGGCGATAAATGCCACATCGAATCCGCCGGTCGCCATGGTTACCATAAAGTCATCAGCGGCCGTGTCAAGCAGCTCCACCGAGGTGTAGCCGGCTTCCTTCAGCGCCACCACAACGTTCTTTCCCGAATCGAGCGAGATCTCGCGCTCGGCGGAATGACCGCCCGCCAAGACCGCTACGTGCATGTTCTCTAGGCTTTTACCCGGCATGGGCAGACTCCTCCTCTATAATTTCTGCAGCTGATACCATATTGTAGCGATACCCTCTACGTTTCCCCAAAATCGAAAGGCTTCCATGAATCCCAGGACTAAATCTCAAGACATTCGCGACTTGAGCCAAAACGATATTCGCGAGCTCGTGGCCGAACTTGGCCAGCCCGCCTTCCGCGCGAAGCAGCTCATCGAATGGGTCTTTGAGAAGAACGTTTGTTCGTTTGACGATATGACCAACCTTCCCAAGGCTTTCCGTGAGCAGCTTAAAGAGGCTTTTGCCTTTGATACGCCGACTGAACTCACCAAGCAGGTTTCCAAAGATGGCTCGCGCAAGTATCTGCTCGAGTACCACGATGGCATTTCCGTCGAGACTGTCGGCATGCCCCGTCGTAACAAACTTTCCGTCTGCGTTTCCACCCAGGCAGGCTGCGGCATGGGCTGCGCCTTTTGCGCTACCGGTCTCAACGGCCTCAAGCGCTCTCTGACCGCTCAAGAGATCGTCGACCAGGTGCTTCATGTATCCAACGACTTTGGCGAGCGTGCCACAAGCGTTGTCTTCATGGGCCAGGGCGAGCCGTTTGCCAACTACGACGAGGTTCTCAAAGCATTGCGTATCCTCAACGACCCCGATGGCATCGGTATCGGCGCTCGTCACCTCACCGTCTCTACCAGCGGCGTTATTCCCGGTATTCGCAAATTTGCCGATATCCCCGAGCAGTTCACGCTTGCCGTTTCCCTGCATTCCGCCATCCAATCGACGCGCAATAAGCTCATGCCCGGTGTTAAGAAATACACGCTGCTTCGCCTTCACGAAGCGCTTCAGCTCTACACCGAGAAGACTGGCCGCCGCCCGACCTATGAGTATGCCATGATCGAAGGCGTCAACGATACGAATCCCGAGATGCAGGCGCTCTGCGACTTCTGCGAGGGAACGCTGTGCCACGTTAACCTGATTCAGCTTAACGACATCGAGGGCAGCCCGCTCAAGCCGTCGCCGATTCATAAGGTTGAGGATCTTCAGCGTCGTCTTGAGTCCCGTGGCATCGAGACCACGATTCGTAACTCCCGTGGTAACGATATTGACGCCGCTTGTGGACAGCTGAAGCAGCGCTTCAAAGTTCAGAAGAACGCATAGGGGAGTCGCACCCCAATACGTTTCATGTGAAACATCGAACGGTCACGGTTGCAGGATATGCAACCGTGACCGTTTCATTTATCGACCTCAATTTTGGACCAACTGCTACCTTTCCCATTTTTTACGGACAAAATAAAGGGCCCTTGTCTCATGAATCAGACAAGGGCCCCTCAAAATATGCAGGGTAATTGTTAGGTACCTAATAGCCTACATTTTCCCATTGGTTGCTAACCCAACCTTGATTAATCTTGGGATTCTTCGTTACCTGAGCAGTACGCATGGCAACATCTTCTGTCATAACATCCATTTTCTTCTTGGAAGTATCGACGATATCTTGCGCGCTACGAAGCAAACGACCCCGAAGTTCATCGTCTGTCGCGATCTTATAGCCAGCAAAGGCACCAGCCGCGACAGTCGTCGCCAATGCAATCGCAGTTATAATCTTATTCCTCATCTTGGCCCCCTTGATCAAACTGAATCATTTCACCAAGAATACGAGAAAGCTCTTCTTCGTCTTTAAACTCAATTTCAATCTTATTCTTTCCACGCGAGCTCTTCACACGCACGTTGGTATTAAATACCTGGCGAAGCACACGGGCAGCCTTTTTAAAAGACTGAGGCGTTGCAGGCCTCGGCGTCTTAGGCGTCTCTCCGGCAGAAAACAATGGAGCAAGATTTTCTGTCGCTCTTACGGAAAGGCCCTCTGCAACAACCTTTTCTGCAAGTCGAATTCGAGCATCCTCATAGGGAACTGCAAGAATCGCACGTGCATGACCAGCAGTAAGTTTACCCTCAAAAATCATCTGCTGAACTACTTCGGGGAGATCAAGAAGGCGCAACGAATTTGTAATTGCAGAGCGTGATTTGCTTACTGCCTTCGACAATGCCTCCTGGGTCATACCGCTGGCATCAATGAGCTGGCGATAGCCCTTAGCCTCTTCGACGGGATTCAGATCAGAACGCTGAAGGTTTTCGATAAGAGCAAGAGCCAGCATCTCTTCATCATTAACATCTTTAATGATGACAGGCAGCTCCTCAAGACCAGCAAGCTTTGACGCCTGGTAACGACGCTCACCAGCGATAATCTCATAGCCGTTTCCATGCTTGCGAACCAAGAGCGGCTGCAAAACGCCATGCTCTTGGATTGACTCGCTCAACTCGCGAAGTTCAGTTTCATTAAAATGAATTCGCGGTTGATTAGGGTTGGGAACGATATCCTCAATAGGTAGTTTTGTTACAGATGCGGCATTTGAAGCAGATACAGCAGAACCACCGGTCTCGTACTCGGCCTCTGAGACCAAAGCATTGAGTCCACGTCCCAATCCGCCACGTTTCTTTACACTAGGCACGCTTGATCACCTCTTTTGCAAGGTTCATATACGCTTTTGCACCCTTATTTTGAGGTGCATAGGTAATTACCGGTTCTCCAAAAGACGGAGCTTCAGAGATTTTAACCGTACGGGGAATCAGCGTCTTAAACGCCTTATCACCAAAGTACGATTGAACTTCCTCAACAACCTGATTCGACAAAGAAGTACGTGAGTCATACATGGTCATAAGCACGCCATAGGTGTCTAAGCCCTTGTTCAGACGTGATTTGACCATCTTCATTGACTCAAGCAGCTTCGTAACGCCCTCGAGTGCGTAATACTCACATTGGATTGGAATCAAAACGCTATCTGCTGCGGTCAAGGCATTGATAGTAAGCAGGCCGAGCGAAGGAGGACAGTCAATGAAAATAAAATCGAACTCGTCCTGAATCGGCTCAAGCAAATCTTTGAGGCGGGTTTCACGAGCAATTGCGCTTACGAGCTCAATTTCGGCACCTGCAAGCTGAATCGTAGCTGGAATTACGAATACCTTTTTGCAATTTGTATCAAGAACAAGCGATTCTGCCGGCACATCATTCAACAATGCATCATAGATGCAGTGATCAAGGTCTTCTTTTTCAATTCCAAATCCACTGGTACTGTTTCCCTGCGGATCAAAATCGACAATCAGTGTCTTACGACCCTGCTCACCCAGTGCTGCTGCAAGGTTTACAGCCGTCGTTGACTTACCGACGCCGCCTTTTTGATTGATGATTGCAATGATACGCGTGTCTTTTGCGTTCTTAGAACGCTTAACGTCGCGAAATCCCACGGTCCCTCCTGGTGTGTATTAAAGCTGTCAAACGGAGGATGTTTCACGTGAAACATTCCGATTCGATATCAACCGCCATGTTTCACGTGAAACATTGCAAGTTGTTAATATCCATTATGTTTCACGTGAAACATCTAGGCAAGCGGATTCTTCTTAGCCATGCCATTTGCACGAGGCAATGAAACGGATGCTGGATGACTCTTCTTGAGAACAATGAACTCCCTGTGGCCCAAGCCCTCAGGCAAATCGATTGCGTCATTAAGAAGCAAAGTGAAGCCGCAAATCATAGCTGCCGACATGCCGGAAACTAGCTCCTCATCCGAAGGATTACCCTTGGTGATAACAAATAGACCTCCATCCTTGAGGAACGGAGCCGCATACTCAACAAGAATCGGTAGAGGGGCAAGTGCGCGGGCGGTTACGACAGAAAACTGCTTCTTATGGCTTCGAGCATATTCTTCAAGGCGATCATGAATCGCATGAGCATGTTTCAACCCAAGAGCATGAACAAAAGAATTGACGGCATCAACCTTCTTACCAACAGAGTCAATATAAGTAGCTTTACGATGCGTGGTTATGGTTAATGGAATACCAGGGAAGCCCGCACCTGTTCCCATATCAAGCAAAGCTCCCTCAGGAGCCTTATTGATATAGGGGAGCAAAACAAGTGAGTCGAGGATATGAAGTACTGCAGCATCTTCTACGTTAAGAATACGGGTAAGATTGGTTGTCTTATTTGTTTCCAGAACCAAATCCAAATGCTGAATACATTTCCTCAGCTCAACATCAGATACGCTTAAGGAATACTCTTTGCAATAGGAAGTTAGACGAGTCAACATCTCGTCAGCTTGCTGATCAGTAAGTACTAACAACGAAAGCTCCTTTCTGACAAAAATCAGTGTATTGAGAACTTTTGACAAAAAAAGGGGACGTGGAAACCACGTCCCCTTAGCATAAGCTCGAGTAGATTATCGAGCAACAATCACCACATGGCGATCAGGGTCAGAACCCTCAGAATGAGTATCGACGGCATCATTGCCACGAAGTGCAATGTGAACCAGTCGGCGCTCGTAGGCATTCATGGGCGGAAGCGAAACACTCTTATGAGTGCGGATGGCACGCTCGGCAGCAGACTGAGCCATGGAGGCAACCTTGTCCTGACGGCGGCTCTTGTATCCCTCAACGTCCACTACAACCGGATACCTAAAGCCGAGCTTGCGGCTCACCAGCAAAGAGAACATAACCTGAAGGGCATCAAGAGTGCGACCATGACGGCCAATGAGAACAGCAAGGTCGGGAGCCGTTACATCCAAAATCAGCTCGCCCTCGTCGCCCTCATACTCATCGATAGGAGAGTTGGCAGCATCGAAGTGCGAAAGGATGGAACGCAGGATGGAAATCGCGACATCGGCAATGGTGTCGAGCTCCTCGTCGGTCAGCTCTTCACCGGCCTTGTAGCGCTGTGCAATCTTGGGATAATCGCCCGCGACCTGCGGGGCAACCTCCTCAAGCATATCCTCGATGATCTCTTCAGACATAACGTACTCCAAAAGTTAGGTACCTAAATAAGATTGATATCCCGCTACTTCTTCTTGTGCGGGCGCGGCTTCTTCTCGCGACGAGTGACCTCAACCTGCAGCGGCGCGTTCTTAAGACGCTCCTCCTCATCGGCCTTCGCCTTGTCGATGACCTTCTGCGTCACAAAAATCTGCTGGATAACCTGCCAAGCAGACGAGACGTCGTAGTACAGCAGAACACCAACGGGAAGGCTCCAGCCCATCCAAAGCATCATGACCGTCATGACAACGGCCATCATACGCATGCTCTGAGCCTGCTGGCCGGTCTGGTTGCGCGACATATAGAGCTGCGGAATCAGGGTCAGGACAGCGAACAGGATCAGGCAGACCAGCGCAGGCAGCGCGACCATAAAGCCATCGGCAAAGGAGGCACTCGGCGTGGTGGTCAGGTCGGGCAGAATATTAAAGAACGAGAACGTGCCGTCGTTAAAGTAGTCCGGCAGGTTACGCAGCAGCGTAAACAGGGCGAACAGGACAGGCATCTGGATCAACAGCGGCAGACAACCAGCCATGGGGTTGAACTTGTTCTCGCTGTAGAACTTCTGCATCTCCTCGGCCTGACGCTGGGGATCGTCGGCATAGCGCTCCTGGATCTCGAGCATCTTAGGCTGCAGCACCTGCATGCGAGCCGTCGACTTGGTCGACTTGAGCATAAGCGGCGTCAGCAGCAGACGGATGATGACCACCAGGATGATGATGGACAGGCCCCAGTCGACCGCAAAGGTCTGGATGAGCTTGAGCAGCTCGAAAAGGATGTTAACGATCCAATCCCACATGTAAGTTTTCCTCCGATAGCGAGTGCCCGCTAGGGCACAGGGTCATAACCGCCGACGTGCAGGGGATTGCAGCGAGCGATGCGCCTCACGGCAAGCCAGCAGCCTCTCAAAACACCGTACTTCTCAATCGCCTGGACGGCGTATTGCGAGCACGTTGGGTAATAAATGCAGGCGTCAGGCAATAAGGGCGAAATAACCTGTTGATATATGCGAATAGGAGCGATGGCAACACGTCGCAAAACGTGATTGCTCATCGCTCCTCCCCGGCAACGCCGGCGCGTTTCATAAGCGAACGCAATGCATTGTCCATCTCCTGCGGCGAGGAAACCCTCGTCTTGGGAGTTGCGAACAAGATGATGTCATAACCCGCAACGGGAAATCCGCAGCTGCGGGCGGCCTCGCGCATCACACGCTTAGAACGGTTGCGCACGACAGCACAACCGAGCCGTTTAGCACCAACGAAGGCGACCCTTCCGGAGTCGCCTTCGCCAACCGATTCACATATGGTCATTCGAATCAGAGGGTGATTAAAACGACGCCCCTGACTGAACACATGCTCGAAATCTTGCCGAGACTTAATAGTCTTCATGCGAGATGTGTGTATCGCTGCTAGACAGTGAGACGCTTGCGGCCCTTGGCGCGACGACGGGCGAGCACGGCACGACCACCCTTAGTGGCCATACGGGCACGGAAGCCATGGGTCTTGGCACGCTTACGCTTATTAGGCTGATACGTACGCTTCATCTTAAGTTCCTCCTGCTGCATTTCGAGTGTCCGCGGGGGCGCGGACGCAGATATAGACACGTGAGCTTGAAGATTGTAGGGAAATCAATGTTCAAATGTCAAGAAATCAAAGGTAAAAGGTTGCGCAGTTCACACGGTTCCCCCATAAGCCGAGCTCGATTTAGCGGTGCATGGCAACTTTTCACGATATTTCATCGAGTTTTCAACAGGTCATGTTGGCAATGTTGAGAACTTTTCGTCCGTTTTCCAAAGTTTTCAACAGGTTTTGAAAAGTTGTCGAAAGATGAGAAACATTGCACGGTGAGCTACTATTTGTTCGAAACCTTTTGAAAGATTGCGAGCGGCATGTCTGACGACTTTTACACCATGGTCGATTCCGGAGACCCGGCACCCGACAACGAGCACATCACCGGCGTGCGCGAAGAGCGTGAGGAAGGCGAGCAGACGACCACGCAGGCGCCAAAAGCCATGTACGCCGCGCGCATCGCCGTCTATGACGATATGCTGTCGACACCGCGTGTGATCGTCATTGATCCGCAAGATGTCCGCACGTATTTGGAAGAGACGACCAACACCGTCTACCAGTGCATGAAAGAACAAGGTGGCCATATCTCGCTCATGGTCATCCGCGAGATTGTCGAAAACTTTATCCACGCGCACTTTGCCGAGCCCATCATCTCGATTCTGGACGGCGGAGACACCATCCGCTTCGCTGATCAAGGACCCGGCATCGACGACAAGGAGCGTGCTTTCGACTTTGGCGTTACCAGCGCAAACAGCAAGATGAAGCGCTACATCCGTGGAACCGGAGCAGGGTTTCCCATGGTGCAGGAGTATTTGGAAAACGCCGGCGGGGCCGTGTCCATCGAGGACAACATGGGCAACGGCACCGTGGTTACGGTAAGCCTGGACCCTAAACGCGTGCAGGAAATAGAGCGTGCCGGCGGACGCGGTGCTGCCGTGCGGCCCGAGACGGAGCAGCCCACATATCCCCTGCCGGGAGCTTTTGCGCAGCAGCCCATGGCAACGCAACAGATGCAGCCCCCCGTGGGACAGATGCAGCAGCCCGGAATGCTTCCTACACAAGAGCCCCAGGCGGCATCGATGTCGATGCCGCCAAACGCGCCAGAGGCCATGCCGCTGGCGGATCAGGATGCAACAGCAATGCAGCAGGCGACGGGGGCACCGGGTGGCCAGCAAATGGGCTATCAGCCGTACCAACAGGGATATCCATATCAGCAGATGCCGCCACTGGGGTATGGCCAGCAGTTCCCGCAGCAGTACCAGCAGGGATATCAGCAGCCGTACCAGCAGATGCCGCAGCAGCAGTACAACCCCTGGGCCCAGCAGATGACTCCGCAGCCTTACCAACAGTGGCCTCAAAGTTTTCAACAGCAAATGCCGCCGATGCAGAGTTCTCAACAATCAGCAGCTCAAATGATGTATCCTAATGCAGCAAATCAGTATGCGCAGCCACAGCCGGACGTGTTCGTAAGCGATCGCGGCAACGCCGCGCTGGGCTATCTGGCGCAAAATCAAGCGTGCGGTGCAACCGATCTGGCGAGGGCGTTTGGAAACTCGGCCCCCACTTGGTCACGCACGCTCAATGACTTGGCGCAGGCCGGCTTGGTCATCAAGCATGGCCAGAAATACCATCTGACCGAACTCGGCGCCGCTCGCGTGCGAGCTCAGAGCTAAAGAACGGGAGAGACAGTGGACGAGGAAGCAAGCATCATCCTGGGGGATGCCATCGCCTTTTGCCAGCGCGACGGCCAAGATGCACGCCTCATCAACATGCTGGGGCAATCGCGCGCCATAAGCCTGACCGAAGATACGCTCACGATCGAGGCCCCCTCGCGCTTTGCCATCGCGCAGCTCAAAAAGCATCAGCCGACTATTGAGGCCTATCTGGAAGAAATCGCCTTTGCACCGATCGCGCTCGACATCGTGGCACCGCAAGGCGCAACGGCCGAATCTGCTGCCGCGACGGCGCCCGCCACGGCTCCCGCTGCTTCCCCGGCGGTGCCGGCCTCCGCAGGCGACGTGCCGACAATCGAGCACCAGCACGGCGATGTTTCCCGTGAAACCATGGCACCGTTGCCGACCGCGGCGGCGACGTCAACGAACGCGCCCGTCACGCACATGCCTATCGCTCACGACGCAGCGGCGGGCGCGGATTCGGGTATTGCAATCAAGAACACGCTCTCGGCCGATGATTTTCGTCGCATGATGAACCAGATGAAGGGCGGAGCGCCGACTAAGTCCACGCAAGCTGCGACCCCCGCTTCACCCATGCCAGCACCGACCGTACCGGCCGAGCAGAATGCGGATGGAGCCCCGCTCGCCGCGAACTCAAAATTTACCTTTGAGAACTTTGTCTACGGCCCCGAGAACAGCCATGCCTATCGCTCGGCACTCAAGTTTGCCGCCCTCGCGGACGAGCGCGGCACGTGCACATCACTGTTCATCTACGGCAAATCGGGCCTGGGCAAGACGCACCTGCTGCTTGCCATCAAAAACGAGCTCGCCGAGAAGTCGCCCGAGATCAAGGTCAAGTATGCCAACTCCCAGGCATATCTGGACGACCTGATGACCGAGTTCGACCGCCAAAAGAAGAGCAACGCCCCTATCATGCAGGCATACCACGGCGTGGACGTGCTCATCATCGATGACATCCAAAACATCATCGGCAAGCGCGCGAGCGTGGACTACTTTTTCCAGCTCATGGACGAGTTCATCCGCAACAACAAAAAGGTCGTCATCGCGGCAGACCGCGCCCCCAAGGACCTGAGCATGGACGAGCGTCTGACCAGCCGCTTCAACGCCGGTATGCTCTGCTTGGTCGCAGAGCCCAGCTACGAGATGAAATACAAGATCTTGCAGCGCTATTACGAGAACACCATCGTCGCCGCTCCCGAGGCAGGCGACGACTCGCTGCTGGCGGCCTATGGGGGCGACGGCGGGCACCTGACCGACGAGCACTTTAAACACATGGCCGAGGTCTCGGGCACCAACATCCGCGAACTCGAGAGCTTCTGCGAGCGCTGCGCCGGCGAGGCGGGCGACCGCGAGCGCGAGGGCGGGGAGCTCACCTTTGACGATATCGACGCCATCGCCAGCCAGTACTTCGACACATCGGCCAAAAAGATCAACGTCCAGACGGTTCAGTCCGTCATCGAAGAGCAGTACGGCGTGACGCACGAGGAGCTCATCGGCCCGCGTCGCAACGCCAATATCGCCAAAGCACGCCATATCGCTATCTACCTAGCCATCGAGATGTGCGAGATGACGACCACGGCGGTGGGCGCCGAATTTGGCAACCGCAACCACTCGACCGTCAGTACGAGCTACAAAAAGGTCCAGAAGATGATTCAGGAAGACCGCGCCGTCACCGAAGACCTCAAGTCGCTGCGCGATAAAATTACACTGCGCTCGTAGGGAAATAGAGACACCTGTTGAAAACTTGTCGAAACCACGGGCATAAGGTGTCTAAAACCCAACCCGCGGTGATGAAAAGTTTTGCGCAGGTTTTGAACGTGGAAAACCACCCCTGTTGCACACAGGTTGCTGTCGATTCTCTTTCTGGGTCTGACCTGCGTCTTTGGGAGTAATCAACAGTTTCGTCAGTGCTATTACTATTATTAAGATATTTATATCTATAGAAAGGTATTAAAAGATGAAGTTCACCGTCAGCCAGAGCTCGCTTACACAAGCCATCGGCGTCGTTATGAAGGGTGTCGCTTCGGCATCCACCCTCCCCATCCTGTCGGGCGTGCTCGTTAAGGCCCAAGACGGCATCTTGGAATTCCAGACCTCTAACTACACCATCTCGATCCGTCATCGCATCGCGGCGCATGTCGAAGAAGAGGGCGCGATGGTTATCCCCTGTAAGATGCTCTCCAATATCACCAAGACCCTCCCCGATGCCCCGGTCACCTTTGAGCTGTCCGAGCGCCAGGTGCTGATTGGTTGCGAGAAGAGCTCTTTTAGGCTGAACACGCTCGATGCCAATGACTTCCCCGAGTTTCCGGCCTATGCCATCGAGAGTGCCGTGGAGCTGCCGACCGATGTCTTGTCCGAAATGGTCGGCCGCGTGTGGCGCGTCACCTCAACCGACAAGGCTCGCCCCATCCTGGGCGGCGTGCACATGAAGGTCGAGAACAACACCGTACGCCTGGTGGCGACCGATTCCTTCCGCTTGGCCGTGTGCGATACGCAGGTCGAGACCTCGACCCTCGAGGGCTCCTTTGAACTCAACGTTCCGGCTGACGCCTTTAACGACGCGCTGAACATCATGGCCAGCCAAGCGACCATCATGATCGGGGCTACCGACACCCAGGTCGTCTTCGAGGCCGGCAACACCACCTACGTGTCGCGTCGCATCGAGGGCGTGTACCCCAACTACAAGCAGCTCATCCCCGATTCGTGCGTGGCGAGCGTCAAGATCGACGTCGCCGCCTTTAACGCCGCCCTCAAGCGCGTGGCCGTTATCGCGAGCGCCAACCCCGCCGTCAAGTTCGAGATCGATGTCGAGAACGGGCAGATGGGCCTGTCCTCCATTTCCAATGACCAGGACCTTGCGCAGGAGACGATCGATGTCGAGGCCGAGGGCGAGTCGGGTACCATCGCCTTCAACTACCACTACATTTTCGGCTGCCTCAATGCCCTGTCCAAGGAGAAGGAGATCACACTGGAGCTCAAGAGCTACTCGCAGGCGGGCATCTTCAAGTCCTACGACAAGATCAACTACCTGTACCTGGTCATGCCGGTCCGCATCTAGCGCTGCGCCATGACCATGTTCGCCCGCGATCTTTCCGTCGCGCACTACCGCAGCTTCGATAGCTATCGCCTTGCCCTGGACGAGGGCGTGACGATACTTGCGGGACCCAACGCGGCGGGAAAGACCAATCTTATAGAGGCGCTGCAGCTGCTGACGAGCGGCGCCTCGTTTAGGCATTCGACCGCAGCCGAGCTCGTCCATGACGGCGTGGGCTCGTGCAAGATCGAGCTGAGGCTCGAGGGCGACGGCCGCGTGCTTGATATGGGATTGAGCGCGGAGGACGGTAAACGCTCGTTTAGCCGCAACGGCAAGAGATGCTCTGCCGCCGGTGTGCGCGGGGTTCTGCCGAGCGTGCTGTTTTGCCCCGACCATCTGGACATGGTTAAGCGTGGCGCCAGTGTGCGCCGCGCCGCCCTCGATGACTTTGGCATGCAACTGAGCGCACGCTATGCCGATCTTGCGAGCACCTATGGGCGCTGCGTGACCCAGCGTAACGCCTTGCTCAAGGAGACCTGGTGCTGCCGCGAGATGCTCGGCGCGTGGAACGATTCGATTGCCCGCGCGGGCTCGGCCCTGCTCGTGCACCGGTTGGCTCTGCTCGACCGGCTGGCGGGCCATGTGCACACTGTCTACGGGCAAGTAGCGTCAGGTGAGGCCGCCAACGTGACCTATGCGTCCACGCTGGGGGCTTTGCCCCAGGTCGAGGATCGCGAAGAGCTGAAGGGTTGGGCGTACGAGCGCATGCTGGCCGCCCTTGACGAGCATGCCGACGAGGAAATTCGCCGCGGCGTGACGTTGGTGGGACCGCATCGCGACGAGATTGAGTTTACCGTGGCGGGTCGCTCCGCCCGTTCATTTGCCAGCCAAGGACAGCAGCGCACGCTGGTGCTGTCCTGGAAGGTGGCCGAGGTTGCCGTGGCTCGCGATGTCCTGGGCACCGCCCCACTGCTGCTTTTGGACGACGTGATGAGCGAGCTCGACGGCGAGCGTCGCGGCGCTTTCCTGCGGCTGATTGGCGATGATATCCAGACGGTCATAACTACGACCAACCTGGGGTACTTTACCGATGACCTGCTTGATCGAGCCAAGGTGGTGAGCATGGGTGAGACGTGCTAATTACGAGCGCGAGAGCGAGACAGTCGCCTTCAGCGGGTTTTTGAACGCAGAGCGCCAGCGCATCCTGGCGGCTGCGACCCCCGAGCGCCGTGCGCAGATGGAGGCCGCCGAGGAGTCGCGCACGGTCTATCGCGCATGGAACGCGGTGTGCTCGGGCACGCGCGAGGGGCGGCATGTGACGGGACTGCGCTACCTGCCCGAGTCCAATGAGCTGCTGGTGTATCTCGACTCGCCCTCGTGGACGCAGGAAATGACGTTGTTGCGCGAGATCATCCGCGCGCGCATGGAGCGCGCCGGTGCGCATGTGGACGGCCTGGTGTTCAAAACCACCGCGCCCGGTCACACGCCGCCCGCCGCCAAGGAGCGCCTGCGCCCGGCGACGACCGAGCGCCCGCCGGCCCCGCACGCCGACCTAAGTGAGGCCGAGCGCACCGAGATCGAGCGCCAGGTGGCGCCCATCGAAGACCAAAAACTGCGCGAGGCCCTCGAGAATGCCATGAGAGCCAGTGCCGAGTGGGCCAAGGGCGTGCAAAGCAAAAAAGAGCCTTAAATCGCATCTGGTGGCCTTGTAGAGCCAAATACCCTCGGTCCCGAGGGTATTTTTTACGATAAACTAGTAAGGCTGTACACATTTTCTTGACTGAAGGAGGACGTGTGGCAAACGAAAACGATTACGATGGCGGCGAGATTAAGATTCTCGAAGGTCTCGAGGCCGTTCGTAAGCGCCCGGGCATGTATATCGGCTCGACGAGCGCCAGCGGTCTGCATCACCTGGTGTGGGAGATCGTTGACAACTCCGTCGACGAGGCCATGGCCGGTTTCTGCACCGAGATCCAGGTGACGGTCCACGCCGACAACTCCATCACGGTCGTCGACAACGGGCGCGGCATCCCCGTCGACGAGCACCCTGTTAAAAAGATCCCGACGCTCGAGGTCGTTATGACGATCTTGCACGCCGGCGGTAAGTTCGATAACTCGGCCTATAAGGTCTCGGGCGGCCTGCACGGCGTAGGCATCTCCGTCGTCAACGCACTGTCCAAGCGCGTGGTCGTTCAGGTTCGTCGCGATGGCAACACCTACGAGATGGAGTTCTCGCGCGGCAAGACCGTCAAGAAGATGGAGGTCGTGGGCACCTCGGATTCGACGGGCACCACCGTCACCTTCTGGCCCGACGACGAGATCTTCGAGACCTGCATCTACGATTTCGATACGCTGCACAACCGTCTGCAGGAGACGGCGTTCCTCAATAAGAACCTCA
Organism: uncultured Collinsella sp.; assembly: GCA_958415625.1. Taxonomy (GTDB): domain Bacteria; phylum Actinomycetota; class Coriobacteriia; order Coriobacteriales; family Coriobacteriaceae; genus Collinsella. Next base: position 39,031 of record CATYZI010000017.1, read on the forward strand.
AGATCGTGCTGACCGACGAGCGCGAGGCGACTCCCCACGTGGAGGAGTTTTGCTACGAGGGCGGCATCATCGACTTCGTCAAGTTCCTCAACGAGGGCAAGGACGTCCCCGAGGCCTTTAAGGAGCCCATCTACATCGAGGGCAAATCGGACCCGGACGCTCCCGTGGCCAAGATGGGCGAGGTCGAGGTTTCCCTGCAGTGGAATAGCGGCTACGGCGAGAACGTCATGTCGTTTGCCAACGACATCTACACTCCCGAGGGCGGCATGCACCTTGAGGGCTTCCGCACCGCGCTCACCCGCGTGATCAACGACTACGCGCGCAAACAGAACCTGCTCAAGGAAAAAGACGCCAACCTGACCGGCGACGATGTGCGCGAGGGCCTTTCGGCCGTTATCTCGGTCAAGCTGCCCGATCCGCAGTTTGAGGGCCAGACCAAGGCCAAGCTCGGTAGCTCCTATATGCGCGCGCTCACGCTCAAGATCGTGACCGACGGACTCGCCGATTACCTCGAGGAGCATCCCAAGCCCGCTCGCGAGATCGTCAAGAAGGCGCAACAGGCCTGCAAGGCGCGCAACGCCGCCCGCAAGGCGCGCGAGGCGACCCGTCGCAAGAGCCTGCTCGAGACGGCGTCCCTGCCCGGTAAGCTCGCTGACTGCTCGGTGCGCGATGCCGAGCTGACCGAGCTCTTCATCGTAGAGGGCGACTCGGCAGGCGGTTCGGCCAAGGACGGCCGTCGCCGAGACATCCAGGCGATTCTGCCCCTGCGCGGCAAGATTCTGAACGTCGAACGCGTTGGTGACCATCGCGCGTTCTCGAGTGACACCATCCAGTCGCTGATTACCGCGATCGGCTGCGGCGTCACGACGAGTGCCGGCGACGGCGGCGACTTCGATATCACCAAGGCGCGCTACCACAAGATCATCATCATGACCGATGCAGACGTCGACGGTGCGCATATCCGCATCCTGCTGCTGACGTTCTTCTACAAGTACATGCGTCCGCTGATCGATGCCGGCTACGTCTATGTTGCCTGCCCGCCCATCTTTGGCATTAAGGTGCGCAACAAGATCCACTACGTGTATCCCAACGGCCGCCAGCCCGAAGACGAGATCCTGCGCGACACCATCCAGAGTCTGGGCCTGAACCCCGACGATAACGACGAAGACGGCAAGGCCAAGGATGGCAAGATCACCAAGAAGCGCAAGGGCTATACCGTCCAGCGCTACAAGGGTCTGGGCGAGATGGACCCCAAACAGCTCGCCTCGACGACGATGGATCCCAAGACCCGCATCCTGCAGCGCGTGTCGATCGAGGACGCCGTGGTGGCGGACCGCGCCGTGCGTGAGCTGATGGGTTCCGAGGTCGGCTATCGCCGCGAGTACATCGAGAAGCATGCACATGATGCACGATTCCTTGACGCTTAAGAGGAGGTAACGTGGCAGACGATATCAACAATAACGAGGGTATGGACGAGGCCGGCGATGCCGGCATGCCCGACGATCTGAAGCGCCTGCTTGCCCGTGCTGAGCAGGGCGAGGACGGCGATCCTGACGCCTATAACCCCGATGCCGATGATGACGAGGAAGAGGACGACGACGGTGAGCTCGAGGAGAGCTTTGGCGAAGTCGATCGTGGCGCCTCGGCCGGCGAGGATATAAACGGCGGCCAGCTCCAGATTTCGGAGTTTGGCCGCGAGATGAAGCAGTCATTTATCGAGTATTCGATGTCGGTCATCACGGCGCGCGCCCTGCCGGACGTGCGCGACGGCTTAAAGCCGGTGCACCGCCGCATCCTGTACGCGATGAACGAGAGCGGCATCTACCCCAACCGTCCGCACAAGAAGTCCGCTTGGACGGTCGGCGAAGTTATCGGTAAGTACCATCCGCACGGTGACTCCGCGGTCTACGAGGCAATGGTTCGCCTGGCGCAGTGGTTCTCCATGCGCACGCCGCTCATCGACGGCCACGGCAACTTCGGCAACATCGACGGCGACGGCGCCGCTGCCATGCGTTACACCGAGAGCCGCCTGGCAAAGCCCGCCATGGAGCTGCTGCGTGACCTGCAGAAGGATACCGTCGACTGGCAGCCCAACTACGACGAATCGCTCGCCGAGCCTCAGGCGCTGCCCGCGCGCTTCCCCAATCTGCTGGTCAACGGCAGCCAGGGTATCGCCGTCGGCATGGCCACCAACATCGCCCCGCACAACCTCACCGAGGCGATTGAGGCCACCTGCTACCTGATCGATAATCCCGACGCCACTGTCGACGAGCTCATGCAGATCATGCCCGGTCCGGACTTCCCCACCGGCGCTATCATCATGGGCAGCGCCGGCATTAAGCAGAGCTACGAGACCGGCCGCGGCTCCATTACCGTGCGCGCCAAGGCCCACGTGGAATCCACCAAGACCGGCCGCAACCGCCTGGTCTTTACCGAGATTCCCTACATGGTCAACAAGGGCACCCTGCAGGAGAAGATCGCCCAGCTCGTCAACGACAAGCGCATCGAGGGCATCTCGGACATGCGCGATGAGTCCAACCAGAAGGGCATCCGTCTGGTCATCGAGCTCAAGAAGGGCGTCATTCCGCAGGTCGTGCTCAACAACCTGTATAAGTACACCTCGCTGCAGACGACCTTCGGCGCCAACAACCTGGCGCTCGTCAACGGCGTTCCCAAATGCCTGAGCCTGCGCGAGATGCTGCAGCACTACATCGACCACCAGGTCGACGTCGTCACTCGCCGCACCCGCTTCGACCTTAAGAAGGCCCAGGCCCGCGCGCATATCCTTGAGGGCTACTTGATGGCTCTCGACCATATCGACGAGGTCATCAGCATCATTCGCTCCTCGCAGACCGATTCTGAGGCCAGCAGCCGCCTGATCGAGCGCTTTGGCTTTACGCCCGAGCAGACCACGGCCATCCTCGAGATGAAGCTGCGCCGCCTGACTGGCCTGGAGCGCGACAAGATTCAGGAAGAGCTGGACGGCCTGCGCCGCGCCATCGCCTACTACGAGGACCTGCTGGCGCACGAGGAGAAGATCCTGGGCGTCATTAAGGAAGAGATGCGCGAGATCTCCAAGAAGTTTGGCGATAAGCGCCGCACCGAGATCAGCCAGGTCGAGAAGGACCTGGACGTCGAGGACCTCATTGCCGACGAGGACATGGTCGTGACCATCACCCACACCGGCTATGTCAAGCGCATCCCGGTGGCCGCCTACCGCGCCCAGAAACGCGGCGGCAAGGGCGTGTCGGGCGTCAACCTCAAAGAGGACGATGTCATCGACGAGATGTTCATCGCGTCCACGCACGAGTACGTGCTGTTCTTCTCGAGCAAGGGCAAGGTCTATCGCCTGAAGGTGCACGAGCTGCCGGTGGGTACGCGCCAGGCGCGCGGTACCGCGATCGTCAACCTGCTGCCCTTCGAGGAGGGCGAGAAGATCGCGAGCGTCATCAGCTGCCGCGAGTTCCCTGCCGACGAGTACCTGATGTTTGCCACCAAGAGCGGCATGGTCAAGAAGACCGTGATGAGCGCATATGACCGCAGCCGTCGCGACGGCCTGATCGCTATCAACCTGCGTGACGACGACGCGCTGCTGAACGTGCGCCGCGTGCGCGAGGGCGACAAGATTATCCTGGCCACCACCGCGGGCAAGGCGATCATGTTCTCCGAGGAGCAGGTGCGCGCCACCGGCCGCGATACCAGCGGCGTTCGCGGTATCGGTATGAAGGACGGCGTGAGCGTTCTGGGCATGGAAGTCACTAACGGCAACGGCGATCTGTTCGTCATCACCGAGCGCGGCTACGGCAAGCGCACGCCGGTCGCGGACTACCCGGAGCAGAATCGCGGCGGCCAGGGCGTCTACACCATCCAAATGACCGAGCGTAAGGGTAACCTCGCGGCCATGAAGACGGTGGGCCCGCAGCACGAGCTGTTCATCGTGACGGAGGGCGCGACGGTCATTCGCGTCAAGACCGACGAGATCAGCCAGACTGGCCGCGCCACCCAGGGCGTCAAGATGATGACCGTCGACGACAACGACCGCATCTGCGCCGTAGCCCGCATGACGGCCGCCAAGGAGAAGCCCGAAGGCGCCGAGGCCGCAGCCGACACCGAAGAGGCCCCAGTCGACCTAGGCGACGGCAACGACATGCCAGAAAATCTCCTAGACGAGTAAGAGGCCCTAGCTGGTAGAAAATATCAGACCCCATATATCGGCGGTCGGTGCACTGCGCGCCGACCGCTTTTTTGACAATCTTGAACCTCACGTCGGCCCCGGCTGCCCGGCGGCATGCGAAGTCGATCGCGAGTTCCGCACGAGCCGGAGAGCACTTAATGTGCTCTCCGTGCGAG